>JBGPOV010000042.1:0-27732 GCA_041488255.1 Gammaproteobacteria bacterium
GCGGACGAAGCCGTCCGCGCGCTGAGCCTGGCGCTGGCGGAGGCGCAGGAGCAGGCCAGTGCTCGGCAACTGCTGAAGGCCGTGTTGCTCGCCGTGCTGGCCACGCTCATCTATGTTGGTCTGCTGTACGGCATCGTTGCAGCGAACCGGCGGCTGGGTGCCTTGCTGTCCGCTGCAGTGAGGGCAAGAGTAAAGATGCTGAAGGTGGCTGGCGTCATCGTCGTGCATCCGACGCAGTTTCTGAGCCTGACGCGGCGCCTCGTCGTCCTCATCGCCTGGTTGCTTGGCCTGTTCGCCGCGTATCTGTGGCTCGCCTACTCGCTCAGGCTGTTCCCCTATACGCGGCCGTGGGGGGAGCAGCTCCGAGGCTACTTGGTGGGACTGCTGGGCTCGATGCTGCACGGAATCGCCCACGCGCTACCGGGGCTGCTGACGGTGGTGATCATCTTCGTGATCACCCGCTCCGTCGCGCATCTCCTCGACGGGTTCTTCCAGCGCGTCGAAGCGCAGCATATCCGCATCGGCTGGCTCGATGAGGACACCGCCAGGCCCACGCGGCGCATCGTCACGGCGGTGCTGTGGCTGTTCGCGCTTGTCATGGCCTATCCCTATCTGCCGGGCGCGCAGACCGACGCGTTCAAGGGTCTATCCGTACTGGTGGGGCTCATGGTCACCATCGGGGCTTCCAGCCTGGTGGGGCAGGCGGCGAGCGGCATGATCCTGATGTACTCGCGCGCGCTGCGTGCGGGCGAGTACGTGAAGATCGGAGATGCGGAGGGCACGGTGGTCGAGCTGGGCCTGTTCGCCACCCGCATCCAGACCGGCACGGGTGAGGAGCTGATCCTGCCCAACGCTTTCGTGGTCGCCAACACCACGCGGAACTTCTCGCGCGGGGTCCTCGGGCGCGGGTTCGTGCTTCAGGTCACGGTCACCATCGGCTACTCGACGCCCTGGCGGCAGGTGCACGCCATGCTGCTCGAGGCGGCGCGTCGCACGCGCGGCATTCTGGCCGATCCACCTTCCTACGTCATCCAGGCGGCCCTGTCCGATTTCTACGTGGAGTACAAGCTGGTGGCCTACGCCGGGCCCGAGGCGCCCGCGCAGCGCGCGATGGCGCTGAACGACCTCAACGCCAACGTTCAGGACGTGTTCAACGAGTACGGCGTGCAGATCATGTCTCCGCACTATCTGGGAGATCCCCAGCATCCGCAGATCGTGCCGAAGGAACGCTGGTTCGAGCCGCCGGCGAGCAAGCCCGGTACGTGATTGGAGCGCAGACTATAATGGGGCGAGATCTACGCGCTATCGCAACCGGGAGAGATCATGGAGCACACATTCAAGTTCTCGGTGAGTCACGCCGGCGACGGTGGGTTCGATGGCGGCTTGCGCTCCTTTTTCGAGTACCGCGACCTCGGGATCAAGGAGGCGACCGCCGGCCTTGTGGTAGCGCACGTGATCCGCGCGGTTCCCGACACGCACGCCTTGCCGCAGCGCCATCACCACGACGTGAACTTCCAGATGGTGTACGTGCTCAAGGGCTGGATCAAGTTCCACTACGAAGGCGTGGGAGAGGTCACCCTCACCGCCGGCTCCTGCGTGCACCAGCCGCCGGGGATCCGGCACACCGAGCTGGGACATTCGGACGACGTGGAGATGCTGGAAATCGTCATGCCGGCCGATTTCCAAACAGCCAACGACTAGCCGCAGGCCCCGCGCTGGGCTCGGGTTCCAGTTCGGCGGCGGGATCCAGGGGGTTAGCTCGTTCTTTAGCTCGCCCTATTGAGCGACGGCGCTACACTAGTCCGGCAGGCCGTTCAGTGCGTACATAGCGATCAGCAGCCCGGAGGGCTTGCCCAGCTTGCCGAACCACCGGTCGTAGATCTCGATCACGCCTGCAGTGCGGTAAAGCTCTGCGAGCACCTGGTTCACCGCCTGCTTGAAGTCCGCGTCGTTACGGCGCAGCACCAGACCATAGGGCTCATAGGAAAACTGCTCCTCGGCGAGTGCGACCGGCATCTGGTTGCCGACGGCGAGCGCCAGTCCGACCAGTATGGTCCGGTCGCTGGCATAGGCGTCGGCCGTGCCACTGTCCAGCGCGTTCAGGCCGTCGAGGTGCTCTTTCACCAGGACGACCTCGGCGTTGATGGCCGTCTTGCTCAGCGCCGCGCGCAGCGCCTTCTCCGTGGTTGTCCCCGCCATCACGGCGATCTTCTTTCCGGCCAGGTCGGGCAGCCGCCTGGCGGGCTCACTGGCCTTGACCAGAAAGCTGGCGCCGTCGACCCAGGTCATCAGGCTGAAGTCCACCCGCTTCTGGCGCCCGACGGTATTGGTGGAGGTTCCACACTCCAGGTCGATGGTGCCATCGACCACACGGTCGAAGCGGTTGGCCGACGTGACCTCCACCCACTGGACATCGAGCGCAGGCAGCCCCAGCTGCTGCTGGATGCCGGCGACGACGCGACGGCACAGGTCGATGGAATAGCCAACCGGTTTGCCCACCTCTTCGGCAAAGGAGAAGGGGATCCCCTCCTTCAGATAACCGAGCCGGATGGTCTTGGTCTGCGCGACACGCTGGAGCGTGCCTTGCACCTCCTGTGCGCTGGCCCCGCAAAAACTCAGCCCTGCCAGTGCCAGCCAGATGGCAGCAAGTGAAACCTGTCTCAATGTGACCTCCGCGCTTGGTGAGTGATTGGATGTGTGGTTGACGGCGGCGGGGCGGTGCCGTATCGAATTCGGTCGTGGTGCGCACGCGCGCGTTCAACCCCGGAAGCTTCGTCCCGTCCCGGCGCACTATATATCGCTCTCACCCGTCGCACCACAACTTCGTGACGCGCATCACGAACGGGGCTCCCGTCGGCGAAACCCTGTCACGCAACCAGCGTTGCGGGGTGTCGCTCCGCCCGCGTCACAGCGGTGCGCCGAACGACGCGGCCAGCAAACCTGCCGCGCCTGCGGCCGCGATGACCCAGACCGTGTCCACCCCGGTAGCCGCCAGCACCAGTGCGCTGGCCCCGGCAATGACGATCAACGCCGCGCCCCCAAGCGCCTGCAAGGCGATGGGCACGGTGGCGGCCAGGATCAGCGCGGCGCTGGCGATGACCACCGCATTGACCACGCTGCGGGCGCGTGGATGCGCCGTGCTGCGCGCGACGTAGTGCACCAAAGGGATCGCCAGCAACGCCGGGGTGATTAACGCCAGCCAGCCCGCGATCCCGCCGGCCACGCCGCCAACGAAGTAGCCCACACTGATCACGTAGCCGCCGAACGGGCCCGGCGCGGTGCGGGCCAGCGCCACCGCCGCGTTGAGCTGCGAGTCGGTGAGCACGCCATACTGCATCACCAGCTCGTCGCGCACGATCGGCATCGAGGACAGCCCGCTGAATGAGGTCAGCGTGGCCTTCAGCAGCAGCAGGTAGAGCAGCCCGGCGTTCACGCGGCCACGCGCTCCGGCGCCACGAGCCCGAAGCCTGCTGCCAACGCCAGCACCTCCAGCGGGCTGAGCAGACCATACGAGCTCAGCAGCAGGGCGGGCACGGCCACGACGACGGTGCGGGCGGGAGTGTGACGCAGCGGCGCTCGCAGTAGGGCCCAGACGGCTGCGAGCATGATGCCCACTGCGGCGGCGAGCGCGGCGTGGATAGCGCTCACCAGCCAAGGATTACTGCTCGCTGCGCCGTAGAAGCCGGTCATGAGCATCAGGAGCGCGGCGCCGGGAATCGATGCCAGCAGCAGCGCCCACAGCGCGCCGCGCATGCCCAGCAGGGTCCATCCCACCGCCGTGCAGAAGGCGAGAAGGTTGGTGCCCGGGGTGACACGCGAAACGGCGTAGCAAGCGCCGAACTGGTGTTGGCTGAGCCAGCCGCGGTTGACGACCAGCTCGCGTTGCAGCGAAGCGGTGGTGGCTTCACCACCGCCGAAGGTGAAGGTGCCGTTGCGCAGGAACACCCGCGCCAGGGCTGCGACCGAAAGTTTCTGACTCATCCGCGTCTCCAATCAAACCGCGCTATGCGCGGACTCAATGCTCCTGGCGAAGCGCACGACGTCGGGGAAGAAGCTGCGGAAATCGGCCTCGAACGCGGCGTAGTGTGTGAGCAATTCCTCGGCCGAGCGCAGCAGGGCGTTGCCGCGCTTGAGCCGCTGGCCCATGCGATCGAGCGCGAGGCCCGTGGCATCCACATACCGGTAGGAGGCGAGCCAGTCTGCAGCCGCCATGTGCGCCGCGATATGCTGCAGCCGCTCGGGCAGCAGCGCGTGGTGCGCGCGCAGCACGGCATAAATATGTGCCGTAAAGCGCTCGAGTGGAACATCGCTGTACTCGTCCCAATGGCCAGCCAGAAAGTGGTCGTAGAACACGTCCACCAGGACCCCGGCAAATCGACGTCGTGCGGGGCTGACGCGGCGTCGGCTCTGGCGCACCACGTCGTGGGCATCGGTGTACGTGTCGATGCGCCGGTGCAACACCAGGGCGCGCGTAAGCTCGGCCCCGTAACGGCCACCGAGAGGGCCCTTGACGAAATCCCCCATCAGGCTGCCCACGATCGCGTGGTCGGAGCCTCCCGCGAGGTAAGCGTGAGCAAGGAAGTTCACCGTCTGGTCAGGGGGCGAAAGGTTAGCGAACACCCACCGCGTGGACCGATCGAGCGGCGCGCACCGCAATCGTAGTCTGTAGAAATATACGACAGACGCACTGTGACAGAAAGACCGATGGCCCGCGCGCCTGCAGCGAAGATAGCTGCTTGGCGACCTCGCGGCTTCGGATGCCTGGCCGTAAAGTCGAGGTTAGGAAAACATATTTGCGGCGCCCAGAAAGCAGGCTAAGCTATCGAGGCCATATCCGCGAGATCTATAGCTTGACCTTCTTCAACGAGAAGCAGGCGCCCATCGACATCAAGGCCATGTTGGCCGACGGTAGCTCTGGCACCCTGGCGCCCAGTAGCTCCGGGGATGAACGGGCGGATCCAGAGCTGGAACCCGGCATGGCAGTCCAGTCGCTATTCGAAGGCCCGGCCGCACGCGAGGGCCTGGCCTTACTCCTGGGGCTCGGCCTGGTCGTCGCGCTCGCCTGGGGCTACCTGCTCTACATGGGCTGGGGCATGGAGCACATGGACGTGGGCGTCCATATGGCCATCATGCCTCGCATGACCGACTGGGGGGCGATCGATCTGGCGCTCGTGCTCATGATGTGGGCGATCATGATGATGGCCATGATGCTTCCTTCTGCCACACCCATGATCCTGATCTTCACCGCACTGGATCGGCAGCGGCAGGAAGGGCGCGCTCACCTGCTCCA
This sequence comes from Gammaproteobacteria bacterium, assembly GCA_041488255.1. GTDB lineage: Bacteria > Pseudomonadota > Gammaproteobacteria > Burkholderiales > SHXO01 > SHXO01. Next base: position 5,291 of record JBGPOV010000042.1, read on the forward strand.
CGTGTGGGCGTTCACGGCCGGCTATATAGCCGTCTGGACTGGATTCAGTCTGTTTGCGACTCTCGTCCAGTGGCGGCTGCTCGAGGCCCGCCTGGTGTCACCGATGATGCAGAGCAGCAGTCCAATGATCGGCGGTCTTCTGCTGATCTCTGCGGGAGCCTACCAGTTCACGCCTCTGAAGAGAGCCTGTCTCGCCACTTGCCGCTCGCCGCTGGCGTTCATCCTGGGCGAGTGGCGTCCTGGTGCCTCGGGTGCGCTGGTGATGGGATTTCGGCACGGCGCCTATTGCGCGGGTTGCTGTTGGCTCCTGATGGCGCTTCTATTCGTACTGGGCGTGATGAATGTCTTGTGGATCGTAGCGCTCAGCGTGTTCGTCCTGGTCGAGAAGACCTTGCCGCGCGCGCGCTGGCTGGGCTTTGCAACCGGCGCTATGCTGATCGCATGGGGAGCGCTGGTGCTCTACGGCGCTGTACATTCCGCTTGATCTTGGCCACAGTTGCTCGACAAGCCGTCCTCGCAGCCGAGACGCCCTGGTGAAGATTGTGTCGGGGCAAGAGGCAAACGACATGGCCACGATGTGGTGGATCTTCTCCGCGATGTGTTCGACCAAGCTCGAGCCGCAATTCAAGCCCATCAGGCTGGACATCGACATTCAGGCCCGCAAGGCCAGCCTGGCAGGAAGCTACCGCGTCGGCTCGGGCGGGGGCTGCGCCGGTACGGCGGCTTCGGGCGAAGCCGGCTCTGGTGACTCGCTGCGGCGTGCCGCGGGCAGGAACTGGGCGGCGAGGATGCAAAAGTACTTGGCCTGCTCCGAAAACTCTCCCATCGTCGTGCCCGACTGTCCTGACTTCAGGCTGACGAAGAGATCTTTCGCGCCGCGATAGGCGGAGCGCGACGCGGGGCACTGCCGCGCGGAGTAACCCTCCAGCCATCCCACGGTGATCTGCAGCACGCTATAGGGCGAACGGTTCACGATATCCAGCTCGCGAATCGCCGGTGCGGTCCCCGGGTACGGTGTACGCACATCGATCAGCTCGATCTGCTGCAACATCTGCTCCTGCACTACATCCGATTGCACCGGCGCACGACCCAGCATGTCCGGGGGCGGTGCGGGTTCCAGTTGGGGCGAGACACGCACCGTGTCTGGTTGCACGGCCGGGACGCCCGATGGCTTGCATTCGATCCTGACAGACGCCTGTTTTGCCATCTCAGCTACATCAGCCACTGCGAGCTGGGCGTCCGTGACGGCTACGTCGTAGGCAATCTTGTTGGCTTGCAAGAATGCCTCGAGCACTTCGGCCCTGACCGCGAAGTTCACGTTCTGCGGAACGTCTCCGGTGCGTTTAGCGATCGCGAGCGCGTCCAGCTTCGCCGTGATCACGCCAACGAGATTGCCGCCACCATCGAGCAGCGGCCCACCGCTATTCCCGGGCTGCACGGGAGCGGTGACCTGGATGTACTTGGGATCGTCGTGCAACCCCGCCAGGGCGCTCACATTGCCGGTGGTGAGGTTTCCACCCTGGGACAGGGCGCCGGAGAGCGGGAACCCGAACGCGATGACGCTTTCCCCCAGCCGCAGTGCAGGTTGGCTTCGCATCGCAATCGTCTTGGGCACGCTCAGCGACGTTTGCAGGACGGCCAGATCCGCGTCGGGATCGGTTGCAAGGACCCTGGCAGCGGACTGCTGCGCTCCGGAGAGAACCCGTACCGACTTGCACTGCGTGACCACATGGGCATTGGTGACGATGTGCGTGGCGTGCGAAACGGCAAAGCCAGATCCGGTCCGCACCGTAGTCGTGGTCTGCGCGTGGACCGGCGTGTAGGGGGACAGGGACAGTACCAGCGCTGCAAGCGCGGGCGCCAGCCGGCCTGCCACGGAACGAGGATTGGGGTTCATCCACGCACCCTACCAGAAAAGCATTGGCGAGACGGGCTCGGTCAAAAAAAACCGGGGACTGGCGTCCCCGGCATCAAGTCAACAGCGGTGGTTGTTATACGGGCTTCGCGATGTAGCCGTAGAAGGTGTTGTTGCGGGCGATCTGCTCCTTCTGGTACTCCGTCTTGATCTGCGCAAGCTTGTCGCGCCCGAGCAGCTCGTACTCGGCCTGGACCTTGTAGTTGTACAAGCGGGCCGAGTTGGTCCCGAAGATCTTGCGCTTGACCTCGCTGTCCGGACCGCCTAGCTTGATCTTCCACCCCATCTTCTTCATCACGTCGTCCGGGATCTCCAGCCGGCGCAGGGCTTCGATCTGCCACTGGGGCGAGCCGTACCATACGGAGTCGGAACCCCACACCACGTTGTCCGCGCCCATCTCGTTGACGAACATCCCGACCAGACACGCAGCGAAGCGCGGGTTGGCCACGGCGCAGGTCGCGAACGTGGTGCCCAGCTCGGCGTAGCAGTTCTTCACACCGTACTTCTTCGGTATGCGGGCCAGATCGGACGCCCAGCGAATGTTCCCGGTCTGTTCGAACAGCGCCAGCTCGGTGGCCGGGTCCTCCAGGAACGGCCGCAGTGCGCCGTGGTACATGACGAAGTTGAGCCCCGGCCAGTCCTTGGCGGCCTTGGGCAGGTCATTCACGGTGGCGTACTCCCACACGCCGGCCCACGAGCTCTCATAGTCGAGCGGCAACAGGCCCTTGTGAATGCATACGTTGTGGCTGCTCGAGTTCATGAACTTCTGGTAGACCGGGTACATCAGCGCCTCGTCGTCCAGCCGCCACATGGTCTTCTTGGTGGACGGAGACAGCGGGTCGCCGACGGTATAGCCCTTCCAGCCGTCGGGCTTGATGTCGGCAACCCCCCGATCCACCTCCTCAACCCAGCCATCCTGCACCGGCGTGAAGACGAAGTGCGAGAACAGGCGACGGCCACCGGCGACCTTGTTGATGGCGGCGCGGGCTTCGTTGATCTGGTCGTTGGACAGCAGCCACCAGGTGGGATCGTCGAAGGGCGCACCGGACAGCAGGGCGACCTTGGTGTCGCTGTCCAGGAAGATCTCCTTGAGGTAGTTCTCGAACTTGTAGCGCTGCAGCGTGAGCGGAACCTTGTCCAGCATGTGCGGATTCCAATGCTCAGACGCGTACTTGCCCAGTCCCAGCAGGCCTTCCTTGTCGAAATCGTCCCGCACGAAGTGGGTCTGATCATCGAAGATGAACTGACCCGACAACCTCTTCGCCCGTTCGTCGGCCATATCCCTGTCCGCGGCTTCCGCCTCGGACACGTCCCAGACCGGGCCGAAGACCTTGTTCATGGCCAGAAACGCGGCCGCCATCCCCGACGCCGTCTTCAAGAACGAGCGGCGGTCCAGCCCATGATATTTGCCGTATTTGTCTCCGTACTCCTTGATCAAGCCTTCGACCTGGCGCTGCTTCTCGGTCTGGGGCAATGGGTTGTATTCGCCGTTGGACACGATCTGTGTCGGAATCGGCGACTCGAACACCTTCTCCGCAGGGGTAACCTGCGCTGCTTCTTTTTCGCTAAACCACCCTGTTGGCTTATGCCTCATGTCTAAACTCCCCCGTCAGTTCTTTGCTAAGGTCCTTCGTGAGATTGATGGGTGCTGGCAACCGCGGGCATCGAGCCACACAAACACCCACCTTCTAGCATTAGCATCTAATAGCCAAGAGTCAAGGGGAAGATGCGGGCAAACCGAGACCTCGCGTATCGATTCTCCCGAGCCGACAGAATTCGCTGCACACAGCAATGTATACATTGCCCGATCCGCGCTGCTTCGCAGCAACGACCGCCGACCCTCTCAGCCGGCTCGCGACTCGGGCTGCGCATGCTGCTGATGCGACGCAGCGCCGTCGGTTGCTGGACGAGCTGCAGCGCGAACTGCGGGAAGCTCTTGCCAGCGGAAGCGATGGGCTGCTGACGCAAGCGCTGGCCAGCGCGAGTTCGCCAGCCGCTGGCCGGACCCTATGGGAAGCGCTGGACCGTGCCACCAACACTCCGGCTGACCCCCAGAGCGTGCTCGCCGCCCGAGTGTTTGCGATCCCGGTGGTGTTCGTGGCGGGCGGCCTGGCGGGAGCCACCATCCCCGGCCGGCTGTCCGACACGAAGGCCGTCGCGCGGGTGCTGGAGACCCAGGGCGCGCTGGGGCCCACGCACAACTTCGGCCTGAGCCCAGCGCTGTGCGCCGAGCCCTCGCTGGAATGCGTTTCCCCGTCGCGCCGCTACGCGCTGCTGCGGGGTGTGGAGTCCGGGCACGTCGAGCCCTGGCCCGATCTGATCCCCGCTGACATCCGCCTGGAGTCGGCCGAGGAGAGCGTGCATCTTCGATTCCTTGCCGGCATCGTGGTCGCCCCGGCCCGGGCCCGGTCGTTTCTAGAAACGGCTGGGGACATCGGGCGCTGGGGCATGCCGCTCAGTCGGGAGCTGCTGCGTCAGTTCGGGCAAGAAGGCCTCTCCCTGCTACCGCTCCCGCGCCTACCGGCGGGACTGATGACGGCACTGCACGAGGGCCGCTGGGCGCGCGAGGAAGTCGCATTTCAGACCTTCGCGAGCCGGGTGCTGCGGCGCCTGCGCTCGGAAACGGCAGACCCGGAAGTCGAGATCGCCGCGCTCGAGTCGGGCTCTCTCGGCGTGCGTCTGGTCTCGCCGTTCGACCGCACGCGGGCCGAGGTGCACCGCTGGAAGCTGGACGCGCTCGACGATCTGGCGCAGGTCACCGCCAGCATCCTCGGGCTTTTCGCCGAGTGCGGCGTGAGCGCGGTGCGCCTGCTGGAGCGAGTCCTGCCCGACGCCGAGTTCCTGGGAGACTAGAATGGCCGCATGCCTGACACGCCGCCGGCGCACTCGCACCCCTACGATGCCCTCACTCCCGATCTTATCCTCGACGCGGTAGAGCAGACCGGACTGCGCTGTGATGGGCGGCTGCTGGCGCTGAACAGCTTCGAGAACCGCGTTTATCAGGTGGGCATCGAGGACGGCCCGCCATTGGTCGCCAAGTTCTATCGGCCCGGGCGGTGGGCGCGCGACGCGATCCAGGAGGAACACGCCTTCGCGCTCGAGCTGGCGGGGGCCGAACTGCCCGTCGTCGCGCCCCTGCGCGACGAAGACATAACAGGCGCGCCCTTGCGCGACGAAGAGATGGCAGGCGCGCCCTTGCGCGACGTTAACATTGCGAGCGCGCCGCCAGGACCTGGGCCGGGCGCGACGCTGCGCGAGCATCGCGGGTTCCTGTTCGCGCTGTATGTGCGGCAGCGCGGGCGCGCGCCGGAGCTGGAGGATCGCGAAACGCTCGTGTGGATGGGGCGCTTCATTGGCCGCATCCATGCGATCGGCGCACTGCATGCCTTCCAGCACCGGCCGGCCCTGGACGTGCGGACATTCGGCGAAGAACCGGCCGAGTTTGTGCTCGATCAGGGCTTCATCCCCCCCGACCTGCGCCCGGCCTATGAGACGCTGGTGCGCCAGGTCCTGGCGCAGGCGCGCGAGTGCTTCCAGCGCGCCGGGCAGGTCTCTCACATCCGGCTGCATGGCGACTGCCATGCAGGCAACGTGCTATGGGACGACGACGGGCCGCACTTCGTCGACCTGGACGACGCGCGCAGCGGCCCCGCGGTGCAGGACCTGTGGATGCTGCTGTCCGGCGAGCGCGCGGCCATGGAGCAACAGCTCGCGGCAGTGCTGAGCGGCTATCGCGAGTTCCACGACTTCACCCCGCGCGAGCTGCAGCTGATCGAGGCGCTGCGCACGCTGCGCCAGATCCATTACGCCGGCTGGTTGGCACGGCGCTGGGAAGACCCGGCCTTTCCGCTCAGCTTCCCCTGGTTCAACACCCAGCGCTACTGGCAGGACCACATTCTGTCGTTGCGGGAGCAGGCGGCGCTCATGCAGGAGCCGCCGCTGGCTCCCGTGCTTGACGCCCCATGACAGGCTGATTACAGTTTGCCTCGCCGTCACGCCGCCGATGGCATCACGGCACAGATCCTGCTGTAACAATGGAGGACCGGGGTCTTTCCGGTGCTGCAGGATTTTGAAACGGAGGGCGGATGCTCTACGCGCTGCACGAGCTGCACAAGACCATGACGGCCCCGCTGGCTGCGTGGGCCGATGCCAATAACAGGTTGTTCACCAACCCTTACAGCCTGCTCGCCTACCATCCTCTGAGCCGGACCATCGCCGCGAGCCACGAGATGCTCGCGCGGCTGACCCGTTCCTACGACAAGCCCGCCTGGGACATCGATCACGCCGTCGTGAAAGGCGAAAACGTGCCGGTGAGCATCGAGCCGGCCGTGAAGAAACCGTTTTGCGTTTTGCAGCACTTTAAGAAGGCGATCGACGAGCCGGGCCCGAGGCTGCTGATCTTCGCGCCGCTTTCCGGTCACTACGCCACGCTGCTGCGCGACACCGTCAAGGCAGCGCTGCAGGATTTCGACGTCTACATCACCGACTGGATCGATGCCCGCATGGTGCCGTTGGCCGACGGCCCGTTTCATCTCGACGACTACGTTGAATACTGCATGCAGTTTATCCGCCTGCTCGGCGCGCAGTCGCGCGGGCCCGGCGGGCTGCATGTGATCTCGGTGTGTCAGCCGACCGTGCCGGTGCTGGCCGCGGTGTCGCTGCTGGCGCAGGCCGAGGATGCGGCGCTGCCCAAGACGATGGTCATGATGGGCGGACCCATCGATCCGCGGCGCAATCCCACCGTGGTGAATGAGTTCGCCATGGGGCGGTCGCATGCCTGGTTCGAGGGCAAGGTCATCGACCGCGTACCGTTCAACTACCCCGGCTACATGCGCCGCGTATACCCGGGATTTCTGCAGCACATGGGCTTCGTGGCCATGAACGCAGATCGCCATATCGACGCGCACCGCAAGTTCTTCAATCACCTGAGCGTCGGCGACGGCGACAGTGCTAGCGCGCACCGCCGCTTCTACGACGAGTACAACGCGGTGATGGACATGCCCGCGGAATACTACCTGGACACCATCAAGGTGGTGTTCCAGGAGTTCGCCCTGCCCAAGGGGAGAATGAGCGTGCGCAGCGACCTGGTGCGCCCCGAGGCCATCAGATCCTGTGCACTGTTCACCATCGAGGGCGAGCTGGACGACATCTCGGGCAACGGCCAGACCGAAGCTGCCCACATCCTGTGCCGGAGCATCCCCTCGGAGAGGCGCAAGCATCTTCTGGCCAAGGGCGTGGGCCACTACGGCATCTTCAGCGGCCGCAAGTTCCGCGAGAACATCTACCCGCAGATCCGCGATTTCATCCGGCGCTGGCACTGACGCCCGCGCCCGGCCCCACCGCGTTTCCAGCGCGCAATCCAAGCAGTCTCTGCGGCCGTCCGCGGGCCGCGGATGCGCCGCGTCAGAACTGATAGCGCGCGTATTCCCTGGTCAAGCCCTTTGCCGCCAGGGAGCGGTGCGCTCGGGCGCATCCGACCAAGGCCGCCCAGGATAGGCCGGTCCGGTAGAATAGCTTGACGCCGTGACCCAGGCGCCCGGTTTCGCCCGGTCACGAATCAGAGTTTTTTTGGAGGAGACCATGGCAAAGGCTATCCGCATTCACAAGCACGGCGGTCCCGAGGTCCTGCAGTACGAGGACGTTACGGTGGGCGACCCCGGCCCCGGGCAGGCGCGCATCCGCCAGAGCGCGATCGGGCTGAACTTCATCGACACCTATCACCGCTCCGGGCTCTACCCGCTGCAGATGCCGAGCGGTATCGGGCTCGAGGGCGCCGGGATGGTGGAAGCCGTCGGCTCCGGCGTCACCGGGCTCAGGGTCGGCGATCGCGTGGCGTATGCTGGCGGGCCTCCCGGCGCTTACGCCGAGCTGCGGCTGATCCCGGCGGAGCGTCTGGTGAAGGTGCCCCAGGGCATCTCCGACCAGACCGCCGCGGCCATGATGCTCAAGGGTCTCACCACTCAGTACCTGATCCGCAGTACCTATCGGGTGCAGGCGGGCCAGACCGTGCTGTTCCATGCGGCGGCCGGCGGCGTCGGCCTGATCGCGTGTCAGTGGTTGAAGGCGCTCGGGGTCACGGTGATCGGCACCGTGGGCTCCGAGGAGAAGGCCAAACTGGCCAAGGCACATGGCTGCGCTCACACCATCATCTACACCAAGGAGAACTTCGCCGAGCGCGTGAAGGAGATCACCGACGGCAAGAAGCTGCCCGTGGTGTACGACGGAGTCGGCAAGGACACCTTCATGGGCTCGCTCGACTGCCTGCAGCCCAGGGGCATGCTGGTGGTGTTCGGCAACGGTTCCGGTCCGGTCGCGGCCTTCGATCTCAATCTGCTGGCGGGCAAGGGCTCGCTGTACGTGACCCGGCCCACATTGGTGACCTACAGCGCCCAGCGCGAAGACCTCGAGACCATGGCCGCGGACCTGTTCGACGTGGTCAAGTCCGGGACGGTCAAGATCGAGGTCAACCAGACCTATGCGCTCAAGGACGCCGCGCAAGCACACCGCGATCTCGAGGGTCGCAAGACCACTGGATCTACCGTCCTGCTGCCTTGACCGGCTGAACCGCAGCGCGGGGCGTGCGTACGCTCGAGCAGCGCACGCTCCTTCGGTCTTTCCCCGGCAACGCAACGCCGCTCGGGATGACGTATCATTCGAGTAGCCTGTTGCCGCCCGGATACCGCGGCGCGCCCCACGACAATCAAGGAGGAGTTCGCGGTGTTTTCGCTTTCCGGCAAGGTAGCGCTCGTTACCGGCGCCTCGCGCGGCCTAGGCTGGGCGATGGCCCAGTCGCTCGCTAAGGCCGGTGCCACCGTCCTCATCAACGGGCGTGACGTTTCGACGCTCAAGCCGCGTGTCGAAGAGTTGACGAAGGCCGGATGGAAGGGCGAGACGAGCGCCTTCGATGTCACCGACGAGCAGGCGTGCGCCGCTTGCATTCAGGGTGCGGTGAAACGTCATGGCCGCTTCGACATCCTGGTCGCGAACGCCGGCATCCAGCATCGCAGGCCGATCACCGAGTTCGACACCGCCGACTTTCGGCGCGTGATCGATACCAACCTCGCCGCGGTGTGGGCCCTGGCGCGGGAGGCGGCGCGCGTGATGATCCCGCGCAAGGCCGGCCGCATCATCATGACCGGCTCCGCCGCCGCCTTCCTGGCGCGCCCCACGATTTCGGCCTACGTTGCGAGCAAAGGCGCCGTGCACGCGCTGGCCCGCGAGCTGGCCGTGGAGCTGGCACCGAACAACATCACCGTCAACGCCATCGCACCGGGCTACTTCGCCACCGAGATGAACACCGCGCTCATCCAGAACAAGGAGTTCAACGACTGGGTGTGCAAGCGCACGCCGGCGGGACGCTGGGGCGCCCTGGAGGAGATCGGCCCGGTGGCGGTGTTCCTGGCCTCCGACGAAGCGTCCTACGTCAACGGCCAGGTGCTGGCGGTGGACGGTGCCTTCACCGTATCGATGTGAACCGCCACCCGCGCGGGGAAGAGCAAAAGACTGAACGGACGCGCTGCCGGATGGCAACCCGGCCACAGCGCGAGCCATAAGAACGACAGGAGGAGGGCGGACATGGCGCAGGACAAGTTCCGCGTCGGCATCACGCGCGACGTGCTGAGCCCGAGCGGCGAACCAATCTACGGTCGCGCCGCGTTGCGGATTCTGGATGACCCGCGGGTCGAGTGGGAGTACTTGCCGGAGTCGGTACCCGAACTCACGCCCGAGCACGCCAGCCGCTACGATGCGCTGTGCGTGTTCGGCTCGCGCGTGAGCCGCAGGACGGTATCGGGACCCGAGCGCCGGCTCAAGCTCGTGGCGCGCTTCGGAGTCGGCTACGACACGGTGGACGTGGCCGCCTGCAGCGAGCAAGGCATTCTTCTCACCATCACACCAGACGGGGTGCGCCGACCGGTGGCGAGCAGCGTCATGGCTTTCATGCTCGCCATGGCCCATCGCCTGGCCGACAAGGACCGGCTGACGCGTGAGGGGCGCTGGAAAGAGAAGGGCGACTATCTGGGCTACGGTCTCACGGGCAAAGTCCTGGGCGTGATCGGGGTCGGCAACATCGGCAAGGAGGTGTTCCGCCTGGCCAAGCCCTGGGACATGGTGCACCTGGGCTGCGATCCGAACGTGCCGCAGCAGGCGGTAGCCGACCTGGGTGTAAAGATGGTCGACCTGGAGACGCTGTTGCGTGAGTCAGACGTAATCTCCGTCAACTGCCTGCTGAGCGATCAGACGCGGCACCTCATCGGCGCGCGGCAATTCAGCCTGATGAAGCCGAGCGTGTTCTTCATGAATACCGCGCGTGGACCCGTGGTGGACGAGCTGGCGCTGATCGAGGCGCTCGCGTCCAAGCGCATCGCGGCCGCGGCCATAGACGTGTTCGAGCAGGAGCCCACGCCCGCGGACAACCCATTGCTCAAGTTCGAGAACGTGATCGTCGCGCCGCACGCTGTGTGTCACACCGACGAGTGCATGCGGCTGCTCGGCGAAAGCGCCTTCAGCTCGGCTGTCGACCTCGCCAACGGGCGCCGCCCGCGCCACGTGGTCAACAGCGAAGCGCTGGGCCATCCGTCCTGGGGCGGCAAGTGGCACAAGTAAGGTGAGCGGGCAAGGCGATGCGGGAGAACCCGATCAAGAAGAAGCTGCTCGCCGGTGAGCCCGTGTTCGGCGCGTTCGGATGGGAGTTCCTGGTCCCCGGCCTGCCGCAGATCGTGAAGTCGGCGGGCGCAGAGTTCTTGCTGCTGGACATGGAGCACGCCGGCACGAACTACGACCAGATCAAGACCCAGGCGGCGTTGTGCCGCGGCATCGACGTCGTGCCGATGGCGCGGGTGCCCACCAATCAGTACCAGTACATCTCGCGTGCGCTGGACGTGGGATGCATGGGTATCATGGCGCCGATGGTGGGCTCGGCGGAGGAGGCGGCTTTCATCGTCTCCTGTACGCGCTACCCGCCGCACGGGCGGCGCGGCGCGGCCTTCGGCTTCGCGCACGACGACTACGAGGGCGGAGAGGTGGCCGAGAAGATCCGCGTCGCTAACGACCGCACGCTGGTGATGTGCCTGATCGAGACCACTGAGGGCATCGGTAACATCGAACAAATCGCCGCCGTGCCCGGCGTGGATGTGTTGTGGCTGGGGCACTTCGACCTCACGAATTTCCTGGGGATTCCCGCGCAGTTCGATCACCCCAAGTACGTCCAGGCGATCGAGAAGCTGGTGGCGGCGGCCAAGAGGCACAACAAGATCCTTGCGTGCATGACGGCCAATGACGCTTGGAGTCAGGAATACTGGGCCAAGGGATTCCGGCTGTTCGCCATGGGCATCGATGCGCACCTGCTGCAAGGGGCGCTCAAGCAGGGGCTGCAGGCGCTGGATGCGTTGAAAGGCCCAACGCGCGTGACTCGTGGCTCGTGATTCGTGACTCGTCGCCTGCGGCGTTTGGTCCGGGGCAAATACCAATGAGGAAATGGGATCTGTCATCGGGTCCGTTGCCCGACTGCACCGGACGAGCGCAGCGTGCGTCTCAGTAATCACGAATCACGAGCCACGAATCACGGAATAGTCATGGCAGAGAAGTTCCGAATCGGGATCACCCGCGACAACCTGAAACCTGACGGCAGCCCTCTGTTCGACGAGTCGTCGCTCGAGATCCTCGACGACCCGCGCATCGAGTGGGGGTTTCTGCCGCAGCTGGAGGCGGAGCTGTGTGCCGAGACTGCGGCGAAGTACGACGCCCTGGCCGTGATGCTGGCTAAGGTCACTCGCCGCACGGTGTCCGGTCCGGGTCGGAGACTGAAACTGATCGCGCGTTTCGGCGTCGGCTACGACACCGTGGACGTTCCTGCGCTCACCGACAACGGCGTCATCCTCACCATCACGCCCGACGGGGTGCGCCGCCCGGTCGCCAGCTCGGCGCTCACCTTCATTTTGATGCTGGCCCATCGCGTCGTGATCAAGGACCGGCTAGTGCGGGAGGGCCGCTGGGCCGATCGGATCGACTACATGGGCACTGGGCTGTCGGGCCGCGTGCTCGGCTCGATCGGTGTGGGCAACATCGGCTCGGAGCTGTTCCGTCTGGCCATGCCCTTCGCCATGCGGTACCTGGGCTGCGACCCCTATGTGACGCAGCAGTCCGTGGCGCCTCTAGGCGTGAAGCTGGTGGATCTGGAGACGCTGCTGCGCGAATCGGATTTCGTGTGCCTCAACTGTCCGCTCAGCGAGCAGACGCGGCACATGATCGGCGCGCCCCAGTTCTCGCTGATGAAGCCGACCGCGTTTTTCGTCAACACCGCGCGTGGGCCAATCGTGGACGAGCAGGCCCTGTATCGGGCATTGTCTGAGAAGCAGATCGCTGGCGCAGCGATCGACGTGTTCGAGCAGGAGCCCACACCGGCAGACAACCCGTTGCTCAACCTCGACAACCTCATCGTCACGCCGCACCATATCTGCTTGACGGACGAGTGCATCAACACCGTCGCCGCCAGCGTGTTCAGCGCGTGCCGCGACCTGGCCCAGGGACGCGTCCCCAAGAACGTGGTGAATCAGCAGGTGCTGGGGCGGGTGCCGTATTTTCACCAGTGAAGGACGTGAAGGAGGTGAAAGGGTGACCTGATTACCCACGAATCTCAGCCTCTGACCGCGATGCTCGTTCGAGCGGAACAACCCCCTCCCTTGCGCCCGAGGGGCGCGGGGGAGGGCGCGCAAGCGGGGGAAGGAGCCCTAAGTCCGGCTGAGCTTCATTGGTAATCAGGAAAGGTGAAGAGGTGAAGAGGTAAATTAGACTTTGCGAGTCACGAACCATGCGTACTAATCCACTCAAGGTGAAGCTGCAACGAGGCGAGAACAGCTTCGGCCTGTTCGCGTTCGAGTTCTTCACGCCAGGGCTGGCGCAGATCGCGCGCGAGGCGGGAGCCGAATTCGTGCTCCTCGATATGGAGCACTCTGGTGCCGGCATCGACACGATCAAGCAGCAGGTCGCCTACTGCCGCGGGCTGGACATCGTTGCCCTAGTGCGGGTGCCGACCTACCAGTACCAGTTCGTTGCGCGTGTGCTGGACGTCGGCGCGCTGGGGGTGATGGTCCCGATGGTGGAGACCGCTGAGCAGGCGCGCGACATCGTGTCCTGGACTCGATATCCACCGGCAGGCCGGCGCGGCGCGGTGCTTGGGGCGGCCCACGACGACTATACGGGCGGAGCCGTGCGAGAGAAGTTGGAGCGGGCCAATCAGCGCTGCCTGCTGATGCTGCAGATCGAAACCGAGGTGGGCCTCGAGCACGTGGAGCAGATCGCAGCGGTTGCCGGCGTCGACTGCCTGTGCATCGGGTTCATGGATCTGTCGAACTTCCTCGGCGTACCAGGTGAGCTCGAGCACCCGACCTATCTCGCGGCCGTGGACCGCATCGGGCGGGCGGCGAAGAAGCACGGACGGGTCCTAGCGATCGCCGCGCCTACCGAGGCGTTCGCGAAGGAGTACTTGGCGCGCGGGTTCCAGCTGATCTTTTTCGGGCCCGACGTTCTACTGTTGCAGTCGGCACTGTCCCAGCGCATCCAGGCCATGCGAACCTAGGGAAGCTTACGGGGTGAGCCGCTAGGCAAAAGCTGAGCAGCGGGCCAGCGGCTGTCATACCAACGATCGTGAGGAGCGAAAAAATGGCGGCTGTCAAAAACGCAACCCGGTATCGCGCGACGCTACGTGTAGCTTGGGTTCTGCGCCGCCGTCTGCTGGCCCTGGTGCTCGCGTGTATCGCGCTGGCCTCGCCCGTTCGTGCCGACCAGCCCATCACGCTGCACGGCGCGGTGCAGTTCGCCGACGAGCACACATTCAACAAGACTTTGCTCAGGTTCGAGGAGCTGACCCGGAAGTATTACGGCAAGCCTGTCAACTTCGTCCTCCATCGCAACAGCGAGCTGGGCCTGGAGAAGGATTACTTCGCCTACCTGAACCAGGGGATCTCGGTGGACTACGCCATCGTGTCCCCGTCCCACATGTCCACCTTCGCCAAATCGGCTCCGCTCATGGACATGCCTTTTCTATTCCGCGATATCGATCAATGGCGCAAGGTGCTCAACGCCGACATGCTCAAGCCGATCGCGGACGAAGTGGCGAAGAAGGCCGACGTTCTGATCCTCGGTTACGCGGGCGGTGGCGTGCGCAACCTCATCGTCGACAAGCCGGTGCACAACCTGGCGGAGTTGAAGGGGCTGAAGCTGCGGGTGATGGGGGCGCCGATCCAGACGCAGACTTTCCAGACGATCGGTGCGGCACCCTCGGTGATCGCCTATGCGGAGATCTACAACGCCATCCAGACTGGCGTCATCGATGCGGCGGAGAACGAGGCGCTGGGCGTCGAGCAGATGAAGTTCTACGAAGTGGGTCCGTATATCGTTCAGACCCGGCACGCTATCACCGTCCGGCCGTTGTGCTTCAGCGGCAAGAGCTTCCGGCGGCTGCCCCAGGACTTGCAGGCGGCCATCTTCAAGGCCGGCAAGGAGGCGGGAGAGTACGGGCGTCAGCTCGAATCGAGCGAGGACCGGCAGCGCCTCGAGAGGCTGGCGAAGGAAGGCAAGATCAAGCTCGTGGAGTTCACCGACCGCGAACAGCTGCTGAAGCTCACCGAACCGGTCCGCCAGGCTTACGCCAAGGAGGTGGGCGCGGAGGCCGTGTTCGTCCAGATCAACGCCGTCAAGTAACAGATGAGAACAGCCATAGACGTGTTCTACCGCACCCTGCAGGTGCTGGTGACCGTGCTGATGATGGCGCTGGTGGTGCCGGTGGTACTGCAGATCCTGTCGCGTTTCACCGAGCTCATCCCGCGCTACATCTGGACCGAAGAAGTAGCGCGCTTCTGCTTCATCTGGATCATCATGATCGGGTCCATGATCGCCGTGCGTGACGGCTCGCACTTCGATCTGGACGTGTTGCCCAAGCCCAGCACCGCGCGCGGGCAGGCCATCAGCCGCATCATCGTCCACGTCGCGATGTTGCTGATGGCGCTCACCTTCATCGTCTTCGGCTACCGGTTCGCACTGTTCGGTCTGGACCAGGAATCGGAGCTCACCGGACTCAACATGCTCTTCATCCATGCCGCCTGGCCGCTTTCGGGTTTGGCCTTCGTCGTTTTCCTGGGCGAGAAGATCTGGGACGACGTCGCGCTGTTCCACCAGGGCCGGCATGGGCGCGCTTGAGGTCGCGCTGATTCTGTTTGGGATGTTCGGCGCGTTGCTCGTCTTGCGCGTGCCGGTCGCGTTCGCGCTGGGGCTGGCGTGCATCCCGGTGTTTTTCATCGACGAGCGGCTCACGCCTTTCCTGCTGCTCAACGAGATGCTCAAGTCCTACAACTCGTTCATCCTGCTCGCCGTGCCGTTCTTCCTGCTCGCCGCGAACCTGATGAACTCGGCGGGGATCACTGACAAGCTGGTGACGCTGGCGCGCACTATGGTCGGTCACTTGCCGGGTGGACTGGGGCACGTCAACGTCGTGGTCAGCATGCTGTTCGCCGGTATCTCGGGATCTAGCACCGCGGACGCGGCCGGTGTTGGCGGCGTGCTCATTCCGGCCATGAAGAAGCAGGGCTACGACGCGCCGTTCACCGTTGCTCTGACCGCCTGCGCGTCTGTGATGGGGGTGATTATTCCACCCAGCATCCTGATGATCGTCTGGGGCGGGGTTATATCCGTATCTATCGGCGGGCTGTTTCTGGCCGGTGTGGTCCCGGGCGTGATGATCGGGCTGTCGTTGATGGCGGCGGTGCTGGTGTACGCCAAGGCTCGCAACTATCCAGTCTATGCTCGCGCGTCCTGGAAGCAGTTCTTACGCGCCTTGGGCAGTTCGTTGCTGCCCTTGATGACGCCGGTGATTATCGTGGGAGGGATCATCGGTGGCCTGTTCACGCCCACCGAGGCATCGGTCGTCGCCGTTGTCTATGCGCTGCTGCTGGGTGTGTTCGTCTATCGGGCGCTCGGCTTCCGGCAAGTACCGCGCGTTTTCTACGAATCAGCCCGCTTTGCCGCCATCTCCCTGTTCTGCATCGGCACTGCGTCGGCGTTCGGCTGGCTGCTGGCTTATTTCCACGTGCCGCAGCTGTTCGTGGACGCGGTGTCCAAGTGGGGAGGCGGCGTCACCAGTGTAGGGCTGATCGTCGCGGGATCGTTTCTGGTCATCGGCTGCTTCATCGACGCCATCCCCGCCATCATCATCCTCGGCACCATACTCGCGCCGCTGGCGCACAGCGTGGGCATGCACCCTGTCCACTTCGCGATCATCGGCGTGATCTCCATCGCTTTCGGTCTGGTGACCCCGCCCTATGGGCTGTGCCTCCTGATCGCCTGTGCCCTCGGCCAGGTTACGATCCGTGAGGCGATCCGCGACGTCGGCATACTGCTGCTGCCGATGCTGGCCATCCTGCTATTCGTGATCTTGTTCCCGGACGCCGTGCTGGCGCTGCCGCGCTGGATCAAGCCGCAGTTCATGCGTTGACGGGGCAAACGTGTCGAGGCCGGAACGAGGCGGACGGCCCGACCCAGTGGTGGTGGCTACAAGCCGATCAACGGTGGGGTATGGCGTTCCGAGCCTTGGAGCCGCTCGCTGCCGGATACCTCGACCACAGCGCGATGCCTTTGCAGCAGCGCGGTCACGCGGTTCTCGTCCAGCGCCGCTTCGGTCTGCGACCCATCGCTGCCTGCGAAGCGCATCTCCACCTGATCGCCCCGCTCGACCCGCAGATACCGAGGCAGGAAGGCGATGGCGTCGACGCGGCCGTCGGCCAGCGGTTCGGGGAATCTGACGTCGACCCAGACCGGGCCGCTGAGTTCGCGCAACGCGGTGTCACTATCGACATAGATGCCCGGATACTGCTCGACATACACGCGCTCGACCACCCCCGCGTGGATGCTCCCGCTCAACTCCGCCATGCGTGCATAGCCTTGCACCAACGCGATCACGGCGGCCAAGGCGAGGATGCCGACGACGCTCTTCATGCTGCTCCTCCGGGTCTCCGGGTTTGATCGAGATATTGTCCAGCGGGCCTGCCTCTGGACGCCGTGGGGCCGTGAAGCGCTGAAGGCCCCAAAGCAAGTGCGGTTCGGGCTACAGGCGATCCGCAGTGATTGCGCTCAGTTTCCCCTCTGTGGACGAGGGACCCTGAATGCCGACGTTGCGGGCGGCTTGGGTCGTGTTTTTTGCCACCAGGGAGGTGACCTGGTTACGCTCGCGCAGGGCGTCGGCCTCGAAGGCTCCGGCATCGGCAACGCGCACCTGCACCAGATCCCCGGTCTCGACCCCGAGCACCGCCGGCAATTGGGCGGTGGCGAAGGTTCGGCCATCCGGCAGGGGGCGCGCGAAGGTAACGTAAACGCAGAGAGCCTTGCCGGTAGGATCGCCGGCCAACTGTCGCTCCACGAATACACCGCTGTACGCCTCGACGTAAACACCCTCCACCCTTCCGGTCTGGAGCGTGCCGCCGAGTGGCGGCTGGGTGTGGCATCCCTGGGCGAGGGTGGCGATCAAAGCGGCTGCGGCGAGGGTAGGGACATGTCGCATGTTCGGCTCCTGTTGCGCCGGGCCAGACCTGCCCCGGCGCCCATGCGCAAGCTAACGGCGGCGATGCGCAGAACTTGAGAAGCGAGACTTTCGGCCCCCCGCCGGGCTTGCAGCCGGCCGGCTCGCAACCCAGGTTCACCTCGTGGTTCCGTGCATTGCGCCGTCAACAGAAGCCGGAAGTGTGAACTACCCTGCTTACACCTGGCTGATCGAATCGTCGGTGCGGGACGACGTTCCGGTGTGCGAGCGGCACTCTGCGCCACGCCGATGCCTGACCAGCAAGTCCCGCTGACGATAACGTCCTGGCTGAGTGGCGGCGCGACTCGGCGGTCTCTGCGGCTCAAGTCAGATTGGAGGCGCTATCATGCTGGCAGTGGGCATCCAGCCGGCCCTGCGCGCACCGTTGAGGGGGATCGTCATGAGCGACAAGGTTAAGGAATACCGCGGCAAGCAAATCGTGGTTCGCTTCGACGGCAGCAGGTGCATTCACTCGCGCAACGGACGGTTGTCCTGAAGCTGACCAAGAACGGCCCGCGGTTGATCGAAGGCAACCTGGAAGTGGTCACGGGCACCGGCCGCACCATCCTGCGTACCCGAACCACGGCCCTGTGCCGTTGTGGCGGTTCGGCCAACAAGCCTCACTGTGACGGCACCCACGGCAAGATCGGCTTCGCGGCCGAGGCCAACTGACGCCGGTCGCGTGGCAGCGCGGTGCCGGGAAAGGATATGACGGAGACCTACACGCTGGGCTATTCGGATGCCGCGCTGGACTTTGTTTCGCGCCGCACGCTCGGGTCTCATGGCGCGTTCTTCATCCCCTATCTTCACCCCGGGATGAGGGTGTTGGATTGCGGGTGCGGGCCGGGCAGCATCACGTTGGACATTGCGGCGCGGATCGGTGACGGCGGCGTGGTCGGTATGGACATGGACGAGTCGCAGGTCAGGCTGGGGATGTCGAGCGCGGCTGCGCGGGGCTGCGCCAACGTGAGCTTCCGGCCCGGCAACGCTTACGCACTGCCCTTTGCCGACGCCAGCTTCGACGCGGTTTTCTCCCACGCGCTCCTGGAGCATCTGAGCCAGCCAGCGAAGGCGCTGCGCGAATTTCTGCGCGTACTGCGGCTTGGAGGTGTCGCGGGCGTGTGCGCGCCCGACTGGGGAGGATGCCTCTGCTCGCCGCCGACCGAGGAAATCTACGCGGCGCTGCGCGCTCACAACGAGATCCAGAACCGAAACGGAGGCGATACTCTCGCCGGGCGGAAGCTGCTGGGGCTGATGCTGGAAGTCGGCTACGGCGACGTGAAGGCGCAGGCGCGCTATCAAAACTACGACGACCGGTCCGACATTGCCGGGGCCATCGCCGTGCAGCTCGAGCATGGCGGGCAACACGCGCACGCCGATGCGATCCGCGCATGGGCGATGCGTCCGGTCGGCATGTTCGCCCAGGCTTGGGTGTCCTGCGTGGGACGCAAGCGTGCGTGAACGTACAGATCGCGTCGGCCCAAATGCGCTTCAGTCGACGCTGATCCAGGTCTCCGAGAACGCGAGGAACGCCGTGCTGCTGTCCTTCTTGCCCGCGAACTCGCGCGGGAACGGCCGTCCCGCCAAGGATCTGCCGTTGACCGTCGCTCGCACGTGGGGCGACTCTACGAACAGGGAGAACATCTCATGCTTGCCGGTGGCGGACTTCTCCTTCGGCAGCTCCACGATGAATGGCGCGCCCAGTGCTTCCCAAGTGAGGCTGACTTGGCCGATGGTGCTGCGGAACCATTCCGTGTGTGTGGTGCTCCCGTCGCCGGCGGCCACGAAGTCCCAGCCGGGCTGCATGCGGCAGTTGGCCAGCCCGACCGTTCCCTTGAACGCGCCGAAATAGGCGACGAAGCCGTCCCGCAGATAGGCCGCCAGCGGCTCGTTGTCGGTCAGGCAGACGTTGGGCCGGAGCGGGTCCTTGCCGCCCCCGTGCGGGTCGAGCAGCAGGAAAGCCGCATGTCCCTTGCCATGCGGCGACAGCACCACGCGGAAGAAGCTGATCAGCGTGACGAACGGGTCGTCAACGCTTTGCTTCAGATACATGCCGGGGTTCTCTCCCGACCAGTCGACTCTACCGGGGTTGATCGCGGGACGTGTCATGCGTCGGTCTCCTTTGAGGTTGTGGGGTGATCCAGCGGCGCAACCCGCTGCGTCCCTCTCACCGCGCCTACGCGCTGGACCGCAGTCTTCGGGGCGGTGTTTGCCCGTCAGGCGGGTCCAGCCAAGCGGCGGCCGGATAGGCGTTCCAGGACGCGCAGCGGGGAGTGCTCGGCGTGGAGCATCGCCGCAACCGGCACCATGAACGTCTGTTCCAGCAGGTACTGACCGCCGAGCGCCGCGTGGAGGACTTGGTCGGTAAAGCAGACCCAAGTCGAGCCCGCCGGGAAGTCGAACCGTTCGCGCCAGGCGTTCCGTTGATAGTCGTCATCCAGCTTGCCACGGTCGTGTAGGCCCAGCATCAGGTGGTCGTACGCAGTGCGCTGCGACTTCGTGATCCCGAGCGCTTGCAAGGCGGAGGCTTCGAGCGGCAGCTGCCTGCGCACGCGGGGGACGAAGTGCCGAGCGTAGCCCTCGAAGGCTTCGCCCAGCAGCCAGGTCCGGGGTTGCCCGTCGGGGTTCACGTTGCAGAACACCCGCAAGATCCTCCGCCCCTGGTTCGGACGCGAGGCAAACGCATCCACATGCAGGCGGGCGTCGTCCTTGCGGCGGGAGGTCTCTCGGCCCGCGACAGCCACTGGCCGGTAGCTTGCCAGGCGGGTCTCGAGCCGCCCGGCATAGCGCGGCAGCAGCCGCTCCAGGAAGCCGCGCGACTGGGCGGAAAAGCGCACTACCATCTGCCGCAGGAGCTCCAGGTTGGCGCCCTCCAGCGCGCTCCCGGACACCTTGCCGCTAGACGGGTCTATGGCGACGTTCTTGGAGTGGCCGTCGGAGACCGCCGGCGCGAGCAGGCCCCGTTCCGCACCCGTGAGCGCAAAGCGCAACCCCTCGAACAGCAGCACTTGGCCGTCCTCGAGCTTGTCGAGCAGGTCGTCGCGCTTCTGTGGGCCAAACGTGTGATCCCAACCGCTCGCGTGTTGCAGCCGGACAACGCCCATGAACCCCCTGTTCGTGTCGGTATCGACACGCTCCCGGACGCGCCCCTTACTGCGTCCGGCCAAAGACAGCTCAGTGTAAGGGGAGGACGAAGAAAATGGTAGGCGGTTGCAGTGCGGCGCTCGCTCGCTGGACGGCTGGTTCTCGGCTGCAGTTGAAACGGACAGTTGCTGAGGTGAAGACGGGCGCAGTTGCCGCGGGATGGTCAGCCGTTGTGCACGTCGCGGGCACGTCGGCTCTGAAGGGCCAGGTCCACGGTGAGCATGAGCGCCGTGTCACGAATCACGGCTTCAATCATTGATCGACACTATCGCCACCGCGTAGGGCTTGAGCCTCAGCTTGGACGGGTCCTTGACCAAGCTGTACGCCGCCTGGAATCCCCTCGGATCTGTGGTCGCCCTGGCGAAGCTCTGTTCGTCCAGCGTGGTGCCGTACACCGCCCCTCTTGCGCCCTGGACTGCGACGGTCTGGTCTTGGTCCGTCAGGTTTGCGATCCACAGTGTGGTCCCCCCGTCGGCCCGGTAGGCCAGGCACCGCACTCGGGCTGCGTCAGTCGACTCGGCGTAGACGAGCTTGCGCCCCGCGCCGTGCGACAGTCCGCTGACGACGTGGTAGACGGGATAGACGGCTGGACCCGGGAGCTCGTCATAGTAGGGTTGTGGGTAGTCGGTCTTGCGGTAGATGATCCCCAGCGGGCCGGTTGGCGCGCCCACGGCGATCGACTCGATGTCGGTGCGCGCGAACGTGGCGATGTAGCCCAGGGTCCAGGCGGCGGCGAAGAGGCCGCGCTGGCGCGGGTCCATCCTCGCCAAGCACACGCGCTCGTTGCTCGGGTTGGGCGTGAAAGTCTTCCCATGCGGATTGTCGCGACAGCCGATGCCGCTCGGCCCGACGCGGTAAGCTGTGCTTCCCATGAACGAGCGCGTCGTGGCCACCTGGTAGGGCAGCGCCTCGAGCGTCTCCATCACCGAGCGATCGTCTGCCGCGTGCACGATGGGACAGGTGGTGTTCATCACGAAGTCGAGGACATCAGCAGGCGGGTGCTTGCGGTTGAGCTCGGTGAAGAACGAGAACATGCCCCCGCCCAGCCGCACACCCGGGAAGGCGGCACGGGCGGCGGCGTACAAGGCCTCCAATCCCGGCGCGGGCGGGCGCGGGCCGCCGGGGAGCACGGATTTGAGATCGCCCACCGGACACACCGCGATGGCGGCCAAGCGCAAGCCCGACTGCTTCACCATGCTGGCCAGGCGCGCGAGCTCGGCCGCGTAGTCGTTCAAGCTCTCGGCCACGATTTCCAGGATGCATTGCGCGCCGGTCTGCTCGCATAGCACGCGATACCCGTACAGCTCTTTCAGGCCGTGCCGCGCGCGCGGGTCGAACTGGCACTGTAGGAAGCGGGGTGAAGCGAGCTTCAGCAGGTCGAGCTGCATCACCGCGTACTCGATCTCCTCGGCCCGCATGCCGAGGCCTACGGGCGGCATGCTTGCGCGCGTGGCGGCGCCGAGCTCGATCGTCACGCTCTTGGCAGCGCCTGCAGCGGCCTTGGAGGGCTTGCCGCTCACTGAGACCTTCACCGCCTGTGTAACCGTCTCGCCCGCCTTCAGGGTGTAAGGCCAGGGCAGAGCGAGCGGCCGCACATAGGTCTTGAACGAGGCGTCGGTCCAGTTGCGATGGTCCTCCATCTCCCAGGTGTCGCCTTCGAAGCGGACCGTCGCCTTGACGCCGGGCATGACCGCATGGGTGAGCGCGCGGATGTTCAGGAACGGCTGCACCGGGTCCACCAGTGCAGGGAACTTCGACTTCTCGAGCGCACCGTCGGCATGCTCCACTTCGACTTCCTTGCCCACCACGCCTTTGAGC
>JBGPOV010000043.1:0-26562 GCA_041488255.1 Gammaproteobacteria bacterium
ACATAAGGC
Source organism: Gammaproteobacteria bacterium (assembly GCA_041488255.1). Classification (GTDB taxonomy): domain Bacteria; phylum Pseudomonadota; class Gammaproteobacteria; order Burkholderiales; family SHXO01; genus SHXO01. The sequence continues at coordinate 10 of JBGPOV010000043.1, forward strand.
TTTTGACCGTTCTTCGCATCCCCGTGCACTGTGGGCGGGGCAGGATCGTCCGGCAGCGTCTTGATATAAGCGACGACGTTATCTATGGCAGCGTCATCGACCAGCGTCGCCGCCATCGGCGCCATCATCTTACCAAAAACGTCTTTGTCGTGTGTACCCCGAGCACCGTTCTTGAAATATTTCAATTGCCGTTTCAGATACCAGTCTCCTTGCCCAGTCAATTTCGGCGCATGCAGCGCAGGGTTACCTTCCGCTTGCAAGCCATGACAGGCAGCACACACTGCATACAGTGGCTTGCCCGCTGCAGCATCGCCGGCCACTTGAGCCGAGGATTGGGCGAACGTCGGATAGCTGCTCAACCACGCCTGAAACGCGCCCTCTTCTTCCACTATGACTTTGCCACGCATGGCGAAATGTGCGATGCCACATAATTCTTCGCAGAGGATGTCGAATTTCCCGGTCCGCGTGGGGGTGAACCAGACGTAGGTGACCATGCCCGGCACCAGATCCATCTTGACCCGGAACTGTGGCACAGTGAAGTCGTGCAGGACGTCTGTAGAGCGGAGCAGCGCCTTGAACGGCCTGCCGACGGGGAGATGTAGCTCCGGGCTTGATATCAAGACGTCGTCCCGTCCGTTGGGATCGTCTGGATTGATACCAAACGGGTTTTTATCGCTGACGTACCGGGCATCGACGGTGCCCATCACGCCGTCCTTTCCGGGGAAGCGAAAGCCCCAGTACCACTGCCGGCCCATGGCCTCAAACAGCGCCGCGTCTTTCGGGACCTCGACGAATTTCGCCCATACGAATAAGCCCGGGGCCAACATGGCGCTGACTCCCAACGCGGTCAATCCGACAAGCCACGCCTCCAGCTTCTTGTTTTCGGGTTCGTACTCCGCCCGTCTTCCCTTCCGGTGACGGTAGCGCACCACGCAATAGGCCATAAACAAATTGACAACGACGAAGACAAACCCCGTGACCCAGAACGTGATCGTTACTGTGTCATCGATCGTGCCCCAATTGGAGGCGATCGGTGTGAAATACCACGGGCTCAGGTAGTGAAACAGGACGGAGCCAACGACCAATAAAACCAATACGATTGCTAAGACCATAGCGGTGGCCCCGGTTGATTGGACAGAATTTCGTAGGCGATCAGTGATGAACTGCAGGAAGGGTTGTGCCCGGTGCCGGGTGCGGCCCCTCTCGAGCCGCGGCGCCAGGCGCGAAGGGCAACTCGGTTCGTGCTCACGCTGCTTGCCTCAGTTCGGTCTTTGCGAAGTACACCGCATCCGGCGTCAGGTCGTCAAGCCCCTGGCGCGACCCGCGCGCGTTGTAGAAGCGGAAGTAGCGCTCCAACGCCGTGTTCGCCTCGCTCGGATCGGCCTCAGGCAGGGTTCGCGGCGGGTAGTACACCGAGGAGCGCGAGAGATCCAACACTTTGCACTGGCGCACGATCGGCATCTTCGTGTCTCGATCGATCATCGCTTCGCGCTCGCAGCGGGGAAACGCTCGAGCGCCTGGAACTCGGGCGAATGGTTTCGACCGGATCGTTTCATCTTCACGGCTCCTCATTTTTTCCAAGGATAACGCAGTTCATCCTCTTATGCCTGTGTCCGGAAAACCGAGGCCAGCTCTCGCTGGTCTGGCTCGCCCTGCGCGAGGTGGAGTGGAGGCCGCTGCCGCCAGGCGAGATGCTGGCGCGACTGCGTCCGTGGGCGGTGCTCGCGCTGGTTGTTGCCTTCGGTCAAATGGCGCTGGGTGGATAGGTGAGCATGAACTACGCAGCACGTGCCTGCACCGACTTCCCGACCTGCCACGGCACCCTCGCGCCGCCGGCCGACTACGCTCGTGGGGCGGGCGTTCTTGCCGATCTCGCTCTTGATGCTAAACTTCCACCCTTTCCCACCGCCACGCCTCCCAACCCTAGATGTCGGTCACCGTCCAGCCCGAGCCCGCCGTGCAAGACGATACCGCGGCACCCGCGAGGCGCATGGTGCCGGGGGTCCGGCAGTTTCTCCAGCTCACCAAGCCACGCGTCGTCTCGCTCATCGTCTTCACCGCGGTGATTGGCATGTTCCTAGCGACGCCGGAATTGCCGCCGCTCGGCGCGCTGGTGTTCGGCACGCTGGGCATCGCGCTGAGCGCCGGAGCGGCGGCCGCCATCAACTGTCTGGTGGAACAGAAGGTCGACGCCGTGATGGCGCGGACACGCGCGCGTCCGCTGCCCATGCATCAGCTTACCTCGGCGCAGACACTCGTTTTCGCGGGTGTAATCGGCGGTATCGGGCTGACCCTGCTATACGTGCTGGTGAATCCACTGACCATGTGGTTGACGCTGGCAACCTTCGTCGGTTACGCCGTCATCTATACGGTTATCCTCAAGCCGCTGACGCCCCAGAACATCGTGATCGGCGGAGCCTCGGGCGCAATGCCCCCAGTGCTGGGGTGGACAGCGGTCACCGGCGAGCTGTCCTCGGATGCGCTGCTGCTGTTCCTGATCATCTTCGCCTGGACGCCGCCGCACTTCTGGGCACTCGCTCTGTACCGCAAGCGCGAGTACGCCAAGGCCGGCATCCCGATGCTGCCGGTCACCCATGGCGACCGCTACACGCGGCTGCACGTGCTGCTCTATACCCTGATCCTGCTGGCGGTCAGCATGCTGCCGTTCGCCACCCGCATGAGCGGGGTGCTGTACCTTGCCGCCGCCGTCGCGTTAGGCGGGTTGTTCACGTGGTACGCATTCAGGATCTACGTGGATTACACCGACCGTCTGGCGCATCAGACATTCCGCTATTCGATCCTCTACCTGTCTCTTCTGTTTGCGGCGCTGCTAGCGGACCACTACTGGCGTATCGTCGTCTGACCACCGTCTGCGTCGCTGCCGTGAAGGGGCGTCTGCATCTCGCCTTCGTGCTGACCCTGGTGCTGGCCGGCTGCAACCAGGGCCCTCAGGGTCTTGCTTTCCGCTCCACCGACATCACCGGCGCCGACTTCGGCAAGGACTTCCTGCTCACCGACTTCAACGGCCAGCAGCGCCGGCTAACCGATTTCCGTGGCAAGGTGGTGGCGGTGTTCTTCGGCTACACCCATTGCCCGGACGTCTGTCCCACGACGCTCACCGACCTGGCCTCCGCCGTGAAGAAGCTCGGACCCGATGCGGGCAAGGTGCAGGTGCTGTTCATCACCGCCGACCCGCAGCGCGACACGCCCGATGTCCTCAGGCAGTACGTCACCGCTTTCGATCCCACTTTCCTGGGGCTGCGCGGCACGCCGGAACAGACCGCGGAGGTAGCCAAGGCGTTCAAGGTGCTGATCCAAAAGAACCCCGGTGCGGACCCCAACAACTACACCGTCGACCACTCGTCCGGGACGTATGTCTACGACACCAGCGGCAGGCTGCGCTTGTACATGAGCTACGGCCAGAGCGCCGATCTTTTTGCCCACGACATCGCGCAACTGCTGAAGTCCTCCTGAGGTTGTCGACGGCGTCGAAGAGCACAAACAAAAACGCCGCCCGCAGGCGGCCCTCGCGTTGCGACCGACTGGCCGCGATCAGGCGACGGGCGCCTGCATCATGCCGCGCATCTTCTTCATGGCCTGGCCCTCGATCTGTCGGATGCGCTCGGCCGACACGCCGAACTCGTCGGCCAGTTCGTGCAGCGTCGCGGTGTCCGCCTCTCGCAGCCAGCGCGCCTCGATGATCCGGCGGCTGCGCGCATCCAGGTTCCCCAGCGCCCGCTCCAGCCCCTGTGCGCGCATGCGCACGCTCTGCTCATGCTCCAAGATGCGGCCCGGCTCTTCTTCCGGGTTGGACAGGTATGAAATCGGTCCGAACCCATCCTCCTCGCCGTCGCCTACCGGCTCGAGCGAAATATCCTGGCCGCCCAGGCGCATCTCCATCTCGGACACGTCCGCGGCCTTGACGTTGAGCGTGCTGGCCATGGCGTCCGTCTCCTCGCGGCTGAGCGCGCCGTGGCTTGTCTTCATGCTGCGCAGATTGAAGAACAGCTTGCGCTGCGCCTTAGTGGTGGCGATCTTCACGACGCGCCAGTTGCGCAGAATGTACTCGTGCATCTCCGCCCGGATCCAGTGCACGGCGAACGAGACCAGGCGCACGCCACGCTCGGGGTCGAAGCGTTTTACCGCCTTCATCAGACCGACATTGCCTTCCTGGATCAAGTCAGCGTGCGGCAAGCCATAACCCAGGTACCCGCGGGCGATGGACACGACCAGGCGAAGGTGCGACAGCACCAGCTTGCTGGCAGCCTCCAGGTCGTTCTGCTCGCGAAGTCGGCGGGCCAGCCGCATCTCCTCATCCGCGGACAGCAACGGGAAACGGTTCACGGCCTGGATGTAGGTCTCCAGGCTGCCGGCGGTCGAGGGCAGCGCAACGGCTACAGGCAACGCATTGATCATTAAGAGTTCCTCCTGACAGTGCGTATTCTAGCACTCGCGTCTTCAGAGTGCTACACGGCTCCAAAAGTTCCCGACTGTTCTACTCGGCTATCCGCGGCCGATTCGCCACAGGTGGCGCGTGACGGACAACCACGCACCGAGCCAGCCCAGCGAGGCAGAAAATCCCAGCAAGCTCACTGCATCAGCCAGGCTCAGGCCGGGGAGGCGGAAGCTGGCTGAATAAAGCGCGGCCAGCCCGGCCAAGTCCCGGTTCAGCAGGTATACGGCCAGCGCCACGACGGCCCAGGCGGCAAGCCCTCCGGCCAGCCCTTGCAAGGCGCCGAACCAGAGGAACGGCCGCCGGACGAAGGGATTGGTCGCCCCGATCAGCTTGGACACCTCGATCTCCTCGCGCCGGGTGAGGATCTGCAGCCGGATGGTGTTGAACGTGACGGCCACCAGGGCAGCGGCCAGCAGCGCCCCCAGGACCGCCACGGCAGTGCGGCCGAGCCTGAGCGCTGCATCGAGCTTGCGCGCCCATTCCGAGTCCAGCTGGACGTGGGCCACCTTGGGCCAGCCCGTGGCATCGTCGCGCAGGCGCTCCAGCGTTTCCGGGCGGTTACCGCGCACTGTGGCGACGAAAGCATCGGGCAGCGGGTTGTGTTTGAGATTGTCCAGCACATCCGACAGCCCCGCGCTGCGCCTGAGGTCGGACAGCGCCTGCGCTCGAGCGATGAAGCGGTAGCTGCTCACTTCGGGATCGGAGCGCAGTTTTTGCTCGATGCCGGCCGCGTCTCGGCTGTCGGCGTCCAACGCCAGGAAGATGCTGAGCTGTGGGTCGCTGGACAGTTGGCGGGTGAAGGATTGCAGGTGCGAAAGGCCCACGTACAGCCCGACTGGCAGGCTCAACGCCACGGCGATCACCAGCACGCTGAGGAGCGATGCCATCGGGCTCGCCGCCAGTCGGCCAGCGGCGTCGCGCAAAGCCCGCCCGTGATCGCGCAGCCAGCTCCTCACGCTGCGACGCGCCCCTGCCCGAGGTGGATGGTGCGGGCGGAGAGCTGCTCGGCGACCGAACGGTCGTGGGTCGCGATCACGACCGTTACGCCCACCTGATGAAAAGCGCGGAACAGCTCGACGATGTTGTGCGCATAGGCCTCGTCCAGGTTGCCGGTAGGCTCATCCACCAGCAACACCGCGGGCCGATGGGCCACGGCGCGCGCGATGCACACGCGCTGCTGCTCTCCGCCGGAGAGCGTGATCGGCGTAGCCTTCTCCTTGTCCAGCAATCCCACCTTGTCCAGGGCGGCGCGGGCGCGGCGCGCCGCGTCGCGCCCGTCGAAGCCCGCGATCTGTAGCGGCAGCAGCACGTTCTGGAACACGTTGCGGTCGTAGAGCAGCTTGTGGTCCTGGAACACGATGCCGAAGCGGCGCCGCAGAAAGGGCACCGCAGCCGGCCTGAGCTTGGCCAAGTTCTGGCCGCTGATGAGCACCGCGCCGGAGCTCGCCAGCTCGATCGCCGCCATGAGCTTGAGCAGCGTGGATTTGCCGGCGCCGGAGTGGCCCGTGATGAGCACCAGCTCGCCGCTGTCGATGGTGAGCGAGACGTCGCGCAACGCCTCGAACCCGCCGGCATAGCGTTTGGAGACGTGGCTGAAGGAAATCACAGGCGAGAGGACGAAAGCTAGAGGTGCGTGGCCCCGGGCCTTGCCGTACGGTCAGTCGAACAGCGCGTCCACGAACTCTCTTGCCTCGAACGGGCGGAGGTCGTCGATGCCCTCGCCCACGCCGATGAAGCGCACCGGTATCGGCTTGTGGCGGACGACGGCGGCGATCGCACCGCCTCTCGCGGTTCCGTCCAGCTTGGTGATGGTGAGCCCAGTCAGCCCCAAAGCGTCGTCGAAGGCCTTCACCTGGTTGACCGCGTTCTGTCCCGTATTCGCGTCGAGCACCAGCATCACTTCGTGCGGCGCTTCGGGCATCACGCGGGCGATGACCCGCTTGACCTTCTTCAACTCCTCCATCAGGTGCAGCTGCGTGGGGAGCCGGCCCGCGGTATCCGCGATCAGCAGATCGATGCGGCGCGCGCGCGCCGACTGCAGAGCGTCGAACACCACCGCCGCGGGATCGCCTTTTTCCTGGGCGATTACCGGCACGTCGTTGCGCTCGCCCCAGGTCCTGAGCTGCTCCACCGCCGCTGCACGGAACGTGTCGCCCGCGGCCAGCATGATCGACTTGCCCTGCGACTGGAAATACTTCGCCAATTTGCCAATGGAGGTCGTCTTGCCAGAGCCGTTGACGCCCGCTACCAGCAACACGAATGGCCGGTGTCCCTCGATCGACAAGTGCCGTGCTACCGGCTGGAGCAGCTCCACCAGGCAATCCTTCAGGACGCGCCTGAGATCGGCAGGATCCGAGATCCGCTCCGCGGCGGCGCGCAGCCGGGCCTGCTCCAGGAGGTGGTGGGTCGACGCGACCCCGATATCGCAGGACAGCAGCAGCGTCTCTAGCTCCTCGTATAGCGCCTCGTCGATCCTGGTGTGCCGGCCGAGCAGCGCGGAGAGCTGGCCGCCGAGCTTGTCGCGCGTAGCGGACAGGCCAGCTTTCAGACGCGAGAGCCAGCCGCCCGGCACAGAAGCCTCGTCGGGCTCCGGCCTGCCTGTCTTGTTAGTCCTGAGGAAACTCAACATACTGAAGGCGTGTCAGAGGCCTGTTTGCGGTCAGGTGGCGCAACGGGAGGTGCCATGTCCGGAAAGAAGCTCCGGGGCAAACCTGGCGTGCGCCGTTCCCGCGCGCAGCCATCCGAGATTCTAACAGCCCGCCACCGATTTTGAGCCCTCCCGCCAACGCCGATCCATGTCTCGTCCAACGTCCGTGCTTGCAACTCTGATCGTCGCGCTCTCGTGCAGCGCCCCGCTGCACGCCGAAGTGCGAGAACACACGCTGGCCAACGGTATGAAGGTCCTGGTCAAGGAAGATCGCCGCGCGCCGGTGGTGGTATGCATGCTGTGGTACCGCGCCGGCAGCCTGGATGAGGTCAACGGGACCACCGGCGTGGCGCACGTGCTCGAGCACATGATGTTCAAGGGCACGAAGAACGTAGCGCCAGGCGAGTTCTCCCGCATCATCGCGCGCGCCGGTGGCCGGGACAACGCCTTCACCAGCAAGGACAGCACCGTCTACCATGAGCAGCTGCACAAGTCCCAGCTGTCGCTCGCGCTGCAGCTCGAGGCTGACCGCATGGCGAACCTGCTGTTGTCGGAGGAGCAGTTCGCGCGCGAGATCAAAGTAGTGATGGAGGAGCGGCGGCTGAGGACCGACGACCAGCCGAAGTCCCTGGTGTACGAGGCGTTCATGGCCGCTGCCTACGAGGTGCATCCCTATCGCACGCCGGTCATCGGTTGGATGACCGATCTCGAGAGCATGCGCGTGGAGGACGCGCGCGACTGGCACCGGCGCTGGTATGCGCCCAACAACGCGACGCTGGTGGTCGTGGGCGACGTGTCCGCCGCGGAGGTCTTCGCCGAAGCCGAAAAGCAGTTCGGGCCCATCGCATCGCGGCCGCTGCCGCTGCGTAAGCCGCAGTTCGAGCCCGCCCAACGCGGGTCCCGTCGCGTCTGGGTCAAGGCCCCAGCCGAGCAGCCCTACCTGCTCATGGGCTGGCACGCGCCCAGCCTGCGCGACGTCGAGAGGGACTGGGAGCCCTACGCTCTAGAGATGCTCGCCGCCGTGCTTGCTGGGAGCGACGCCGCTCGGCTGGACCGCGAACTGGTGCGCGGATCGCGCGTGGCCGTTGCCGCCAACGCCAGCTACGACGGCGTCAACCGCGGCGCTGCCATGTTCATGCTGGACGCCACGCCCGCTCCGGGCAAGACGGTACAAGAAGTAGAGCAGGCGCTGCGCGACCAGATCCGGCGCATCGTGGAGCAAGGCGTGAGCGAAGAGGAATTGCGGCGCGTGGCGGCGCAGGTCACCGCCAGCCAGGTGTTCGAGCTCGACTCGATGTTTTCCCAGGCGCGGCAGGTTGGGGCGCTGGACAACGCTGGGCTGCCTTTCGACTCCTTAGAGCTGCTGGCGCGCAAGCTGAAGCAGGTCACCGCCGCCCAGGTGCAGGAGGTGGCGCGCAAATACCTCGTGGACGACAACCTCACGGTGGCTGCGCTCGACCCCCAGCCGACGGCCGGCAAACGCGTGTCTCCGCCGCCTGCCGAGCATACTCACTGAGATCCTGGCCGATGACACCGACACCGCTTGCGCGATCCTCCCGGCGACAAGCCTTCAGTGTGAATACGCTCGTGCTGCTCGGCGCGCTGCTGGCCCCGGTGGGCAGCGCTGCCGCGCTGCCGGTCGAGCGCTGGGAAACCTCTACCGGCGCACGCGTGTACTTCGTGGAAAGCCGCGACTTGCCCATGCTGGACGTGAGCGTGGACTTTCCGGCCGGCTCCAGCCGGGACACGCCCGACAAATCGGGCCTGGCGAGCTTGACGCAGCGGCTCATGCGGCTCGGTGCAGACGGCATGGACGAGAACGACATCGCCCGGCGAGTGGCCGACGTGGGTGCCAATATGAGCCCGACGTTCGACCTGGATCGTGCCGGCTACGCGCTGCGCACGTTGTCGAGCGAGACGGAGCAGCGCCAAGCGCTCACGGTGCTGGCGCGCGTGCTGCAGGCGCCTGCGTTTCCCGAGGCCGCACTGGAGCGCGAGAAGGCACGCGTGGTCGCAGGGTTGAAGGAATCCGACACCAAGCCCGAGAGCATCGCTGCGCGCTCCTTTATGGAGCTGGTTTTCCGGCGCCACCCTTATGCGCTGCGCAGCAGTGGCGAGCCGGCGACCGTGGCGGCGCTCTCGCGCGATGATCTTGTGAGCTACTACCGGACCCACTACAACGCCGATCGGGCGGTGGTAGCGATCGTGGGCGATGCGACCCGCGAGCGCGCGGAGCAGATCGCCGAGCAGCTCACGCGAGAGCTGCCCCGCGCCTCTGCGGGGCTGCCGCCGCTGCCGCCAGTGTCACCGTTGAGCGCTGCGATCGAGCGCGAGATCGAGCACCCTTCAGCGCAGGTCCATATCCTGATCGGCCAGCCCGGCCTCGAGCGCAACGATCCCGACTACTTCCCGCTGTGGGTGGGCAACTATATCCTGGGCGGCGGCGGATTCAGCTCCCGCCTGTCCGAGCAGGTGCGTCAGAAGCGCGGCCTGTCCTACAGCGTCTACAGCTACTTCGTGCCGTACCAGCGCCCCGGGCCATTCCAGATCGGCCTGCAGACGCGGGGCGACCAAGCCCGGACGGCGCTCGATGTAGTGCGCGAGGTGGTGCGCGAGTTCGTGGCCACCGGCCCCACGGCTGGCGAGCTCCAAGGGGCCAAGCAGAACATGATCGGCGGTTTCGCGTTGCGCATTGATACCAACCGCAAGATCCACGACTATCTGCGCGTGCTCGGGTTCTACGGCCTCCCGCTGGACTATCTCGATACCTTCACCGCGAAGGTCGAGGCGGTGACCGTGGAGCAGATCCGCGACGCGTTCCGCCGCCGCATACAGCCCGACCGCATGGTTACGGTGGCGGTGGGGGCGAAGGCAACGCAATAGTAAGAAGCGGTACCATGCATCAGAACCGGGTACGCATCATCGGCGGACAGTGGCGCAGCCGTTGGCTGCGCTTCCCCGACGCGCCAGGGCTGCGGCCTACGCCGGACCGCGTGCGCGAGACGCTGTTCAACTGGCTGGGCCAGGATCTGACCGGGCTCACCTGCCTCGACCTGTTCGCCGGCAGCGGAGCGTTGGGATTCGAGGCCGCTTCCCGCGGAGCACGCCAGGTGGTCCTGCTCGAGCGGGACCGGCGCATCGCCGAGTCGCTGCAGGTCAGCGCCCGGGCACTGCAGGCGGGTACGGGCGTTGCCGGGACCGTAGAGGTGGTGCGCTCCGATGCGTTAGAATTCCTTGCCCATGACCGGCGGGCCTATGACGTGGTGTTCATCGATCCGCCATACGCGTTCTGGGAGCAATCGCGTCAACCGTTGACGGCGCTGCTCTCCCGGCTCCCGGGGCGTGTGATGCCAGGTGCCCGCGTGTATCTCGAATCGCCCGATTTTCCAGAGCCGCCGCAGGGGTGGCGGTCGCTGAAACGAAGCCGCGCCGGCGCCGTCCACTTTCAGCTGCTCGAGCACGAGGCCAACGTCCAGTGAACAAAGCCGTCTACCCCGGGACCTTCGATCCCATCACGCGCGGCCACGAGGACTTGGTCCTGCGCGCCGCCAGCTTGTTCGACCAAGTCGTGCTCGCGGTTGCCGACAGCCCATCGAAGCGCCCCTTCTTCAGTCTGGAGGAGCGTGTGCACATGGCGCAGGACGCGCTGACCGGGCATCCCAACGTCGAGGTCTTGGGATTTTCCGGGCTGCTGATGGATTTCCTGCGCAGCCAAGGAGCGCGCATCATCCTGCGGGGACTGCGCGCCGTATCCGATTTCGAGTACGAGTTCCAGATGGCCGGCATGAACCGCAAGCTCTATCCCGACGTCGAAACCATATTCCTCACCCCCGGCGAACAGTACATGTTCATCTCCGCCACCATGGTGCGAGAGATCGCCGCCCTGGGGGGCGACGTGAGCCATTTCGTCAATCCGCTCATCCTCCCCCGCCTGCGCCGTATGCAGGGAAGATAAGAGTACGCGCCATGGCCCTGCTCATCACCGACGAGTGCATCAACTGCGACGTGTGCGAGCCCGAGTGCCCGAACCAGGCCATCTCTCAGGGCGAGGAGATCTATGTCATCGATCCCAAGCGCTGCACCGAGTGCGTGGGGCACTTCGCCCAGCCGCAGTGCGTCGAGGTTTGCCCGGTGGATTGCATCGTCACGGGGCAGGTCGAAACGCGCGATCAGCTCGAGCTCAAGTATCGGGCGCTGATCGCAGCGCAAGCCGTTACCACTGACAAGTGACGGGTGAGTGACAAGCGGCAGGGAAGTGAAGGAGGTGAAGGAAGTGAAGGAGGTGAATGCGTGAACCCCCGTGGGGGTACCCTTCACCCTTCAGCATCACCTCTCAGCGCTGGCAACTCGGGCAATAGAAAGCCGACCGCTGCCCGATGCGCACGGTCCTGATGGTGTTGCCACAGCGCGCGCAGCCCTCGCCCGCTCGCCCGTACACCAGATACTGCTGCTGGAAGGAGCCGGGGCTGCCGTCGGCGTGCACGAAGTCGCGCAGGCTGCTGCCGCCGGCCTGGATCGCCGCCCTCAGCGTGGTGCGAATCGCGTCGACCAGCCTGGCGTAGCGCGGTTGGCTGATACGTCCCGCGGCGCGCGCAGGATGAATGCCGGCACGGAACAGCGACTCGTTGGCGTAGATGTTTCCCACCCCGCACACCAGGCGACTGTCCATCACCAGGTTCTTGATCGGTGCCTTGCGCCCGCGCGTCCGCTCGAACAGCCAATCCGCGTTGAACGCATTGCCCAGCGGCTCCGGAGCCAGTCCCCGCAGCAGCTTGTGCTGGCTCGGCTCGCCCGGCTCCCACAACAGCGCTCCGAAGCGACGCGGATCGTGCAGCCGCAGCGCGTTCCCGGACTCCAGCACGAGATCGACGTGATCATGCGTGCCAGGCGGCGTATCGGCCGGCACCACGCGCAGGCTGCCGGACATACCGAGGTGGAAGATGAGCCAGGCGCCACCGCAGTCCACCAGCAGGTACTTGCTGCGCCGTTCCAGCCGCTCGATGCGGCGGCCGGCCACCAGCTCGGAGAGCTTGCGCGGGACCGGCCAGCGCAGGCGGCGGTTGCGCACGATCGCAGTGCGGATGCGCTGCCCCTGGAGATGAGGCTCGAGGCCGAGCCGGATCGTCTCGATCTCAGGAAGCTCCGGCACCTTCCTTGTCCCTGCGCGGCGCTGGATTGAGCAGGCGCCGCGTCATCTCGCCCGAGAACTGGAACTGGAGCTTTTCGTCGGGGCGGGCGAGGATCAGTTCGGGTTGTCTGCGTACAACGTTGAGGACAATGCTCTTCCCGTCGGCCAGCTTCACCTGCACTGTGTCCGGCGTCGCCTTGCCGGTCCAAGGCTGCGTGACCAGGCTGGAGGCATAGCGCCAGTCATCGGCCCAGCGGTTGAGGTCATCCTGGCTGGGCCGCTCCTGGTCTGTAGCCGGCTGTGGTGCTACGGTCCACTTGCCGTCCTTCTGCTCGACGCTGAAACCCTTGAAGCGGAAGCCCACCGCCTTTTCGCTCCCGTTGAACAGGCTGTGGGTGAGCATGCGGTCGGACCCGCTCGGGACCAGCGAGGCGTAATACGTGGACACCAGATACACGCTGTCGCCGCTGGCGAGATATTGATCCCGCGTGAGCGGATTGGTGGTGCCGAAGGAGAAGCTCTGGCCATCCATCGTGACCTTGAGCGCGGGCGGATCCAGCTCGAAGCGCTTGAGCTCCGTCGCCGCGAGCTTTTCCTTGCTGGTGGCGGACAACAGGTCGAGCATGCGGCGCACTTGGTTCTGGTCGGCCCGTGCCTCGATCGGTGCGGTCAGGAACCAAGTGTCACCGCGTTTCTCCAGGGTGTAGCCGGGGGTGCTGCGGGGCGCGACCTCGATCCGCTTCACACCCGTGGTCGGCAGCGTGGACAGCTTGTAGCTCGGCTCCTTCGGCTGGCCAGCCTTGTGCCAGGCGTAGGTGCCCAAGCCGGCAACGCCGATCAGCAGCAGGAGATTGACGATCCAGCCCAGCTTCATCGCTGCGACACCGTCAGGCCTTGCGCCTGCGCCACCACACCAGGCCGCCGGTGAACAAGAACGCTGCCGGCAGCACGAGCAGATAGCCGAAACCGATCAGCGCGAGCCCGGCGCGCCCGAGGTTCAACTGGCTGTCGACGCGCGGCCGCGGCTGGACGGTGATCAGGTTCTCGTCCTGGGCCAGCCAGTTCAGCATGTTGGTGCCGAGGTCAAGATTGGACAGAAGGCCTAGGTACTGGTTAGACAGAACCTGACTGGTCCCGACCACGACGACGCGTTGGTCTTTGTCCTTGAGCGTCCGCTCCAGCGCCACTGCCACCACGACCGGTCCGTGCACTTCGCGGTCCTCGTCGAAGCGCAGGTCTTTCTTCATGTCCCCGGTTTCCACCCAGCCGCGCTTCGCCACCTCGACCAGCTGGGTGGCGTGCCAGTCGCCGTTTTCCGGTTTGGTCGCGATCTGCCGCGCGAACGGGAACGCGGTGGTCAAGGAAAAATTGTCCGTGATGGGATGGATGCCATAGGAGGTCGCCAACGCGCTAGTCGGCGCAATGCGCAGGTCCGCAGCAGTGGGGTCAACCACTACGCCCGGGGTGAGCTGCAGCCCAAGGTACTCGGCCAGCGGCTGCAGCCCGTGCAGCGGCTCTGGGTCGATGAGCCAAAGCAGGTTACCACCGCGCTCGACGTAGCGCTTCACTTTGTCCACCTCGCCCTTGAGCAGCTCGACGCGCGGTGTGGCGATCACCAGCACGTTGGCGTTCTGGGGCACGTCCTGAGCCGACGCCAAGTTCAGCGGCTGGATGCGGAAGCCCTTGTTGCCGAGTTGGCGGCCGAACTCGCCGAGGTCGAAGTTTGCGTGCCCGTCGAGCTTCGGCTCGCCGTGCCCATCGAGATAGACGAGCAGGCGCTCCTGGCTGCGTGCCAGACGCTGCAGCAGGTTAGCCATGCTCTGCTCATTCAAGTTCGTCAAATGGTCGCTGCGTTTCCCGTATTCCACCACCAGCTCGCCGGCGACGCGCACGTTGGCGGCTTGCGTCTCCTTGGGGTGCTCGCGCGGATCGACATAGCTCAGCGTCAGATCGGGCTTGGCGCGCTGATACGGCTCGATGAAGGCGTGGATCAACCGGCGGATGTCGCCCAACTCCGGATCCTGCGTGGGGGCGTAGGCCGTCACTTGGATCGGGCCGTCCATCCTCTTCAACACGTCCGCCGTGGCTTTAGACAACGTGTTGCGCTGGTTCTGCGTGAGATCCCACTGTGCGCGGCTGTCCCGCAGCAGCCACACGATCAAGACTGCGGCCGCCACCAGCAGCACGGCGAACACGCCGTTCTGGACCAGCATCTGGAGCCGGAGCCTGGAGCTGGCTTTCATGCGCGCAGGCGGTCGGCGTCCAAGCGCCGGATGGACAGCAGCAGGAACAGCGAAGTCAGCACCGGGTAGTACACCAAGTCGCTCAACGCTATCGTGCCGCGGGCGAAGGTGTCGTAGTGTTTGATCAGCGAAATCACGTTCAGCACGCTGTCGGGATCGCTGGTGGACAGGTTGACCAGCCACAAGCCGAGCAGCACGGCGAAAGTGCCCACGCCCGCCACCAGCGGGTGCGCGGTGAGGCACGACAGGTACAACCCCACGGCGGCGAAGCTGCTACAAAGCAACAGCAGGCCCAACATGTTGCCCGCCAGCAGCCCCAGGTCGAGCTTGCCGCCGGCGTAGAGCGACACGGCCATCAGCACCAGCAGCCCCACGGCCAGCGCCAGGAACGCCAGCAGCCCGAGGAATTTGGCCAGTACGATCTGCGTGATGGACACCGGCGCCGACATCAGAAACGGCAACGTCTGATTGCGCCGCTCCTCGGCGATGAGTCGCATGGACAGCAGCGGGACCACCATGAGCAACACGATCGTGGCGGTGCCGAAGACGGGCGCCACGACGATCTCCGTCAGTCCGGGCGCGGCCGGCATCATAGCGATTTGCGGCTGCAGTTCGAGGAAGGTGTTCAGCCGGCCGAGGAAGACCCACGCCAGGATCAGCTGCAGGAACGCCAGGATCACCCAGGCCAGTGGCGAGGTGAACAGCCTCCGCAGTTCCTTGCCCGCGATCGTGAGGATCACCCGGGTTGCTCCGCAGTCGTCAGCTGCACGAACACGTCCTCCAGGCTGGCGGCCTCGGGAGCGAGGTAGTGCAGGCCCCAGTCGCGCTCGACGCTGGCGCGAACTATCGCTTCGGCCGGGTCCTGACCGTCGTGGGGAAGCACCCGCACGAAGCCGTCCGTCCGCTCGGCGCTCGCTACCCCTGGCAGTCGCGTGAGCTCCTCCAGCGGCGGCGCGCGACGCAACCCCAGGCGCAATGCCTGCCCGCCGCGGAAGCGGCGCAAGGCCTCGATGGTATCGCTGTAGACGATAGCGCCCCGGTGCATGATCTCGACGCGGTCGCATACCGCCTCGACCTCGGGCAGGATGTGGGTGGACAGGATCACGCTGTGCCGGTCGCGCAACTCGCGAATAAGGGTGCGGATCTCGCGGACCTGATTGGGGTCCAATCCAATCGTGGGTTCGTCGAGAATCACCACGTCGGGTTCATGGATGACGGCCTGGGCGATGCCCACCCGCTGCTGGTAACCTTTGGACAGCGTACCGATCAGTCGTTCGCCGACATCTTCAATCCCACAGCGCCGCTTGGCGTGAGTGACCGCTTCCTTCATGGCCGTGCGCGGCACCCGATGCAGGCGAGCTGCAAAGCGCAGGTACTCGTCGACGGTTAATTCCTTGTACAACGGAGGCACTTCCGGGAGGTAACCAATGCGTGCCTTCGCGGCCGTGGGGTGCTCGAGCAGGTCGAGTCCGCAGATGCTGATGCTGCCCGTGCTGGGTGCGAGGTTGCCGGTGAGCATCTGCATGGTGGTGGTTTTCCCGGCGCCGTTAGGTCCCAGCAATCCGAGCACCTCCCCGCGGTGCAGTGCGAGGTCGATCCCGCGCACCGCGCGGTTGCCGCCGAAGTTGCGCGACAGCTCGCGCGCCGAGACGGTCATCTCCGCGGCGGGTGATGATTCAGGCGCGGCTGTGTCTACCATCGGACGACGTGGAGGGCAGAGAAATTGCTTTGGAAGGCCCTGAGGGCATTCATCTTGTCTGCTTCGACTGGGGCGTGGGTTCGAGGTAGGCCGGCCGGCGGTCTAGCCCGCTGGGGGCTCAATGCCGACTTGAGACGCGCCGCAAATATACCTAAACTGGAACAGAGATAGAAGCCGCGGTTGCCGAATCATTCGGCCGCGGGCTTGCCTATGGCTGCGGTAGAGCTGCTCAGACGGCCCAAGTGCCGCCACGGGGGCTTGACCAAAACTTGAGGCACCACACTCAGGACCACATCATGTCGAAGCTGCACATCCTTCTGGCTGCTGCTGTGCTCGCACTGTGCGGATGCGCCCAGCAGCCTACTGCCAGCGGACCTCTGCCGCTGCCCATGACGCAGACGGCGTCCACCGACTGGACCGTGGCGGTGCAGCCTGACGGAACCGGGGCGCAGTCGGACGATGACGGTGACGCCCTCGGCTTAGAGGACCGCGCGCGCGCCGTCCTGGGTAACAAGCCGCTGCGCGGGACGCTGCCGGACACCCAGTTGAACCAGGAGCTGCTCTTCAAGTTCCTGATGTCGGAGATCGCCGCCCAGCGCGGGGATCTCCAGCTGGCAGCCCAAGGCTACCTGGACATGGCGAAGAGCACGCGCGACCCGCGACTGGCCAAGCGTGCGACCGAGATCGCGGCCTACGGCCGGCTCCAGAGCCAGGCTTTGGAGGCCGCGCGCCTGTGGCTGGACCTGGACAAGAACAACCCTCAAGCGCGGCAGACCCTTGCGGCGCTGCTGGTGAGCAGCAACAAGCTGTCCGAGGCCAAGCCGCTGCTGGAGGCGCTGATCACCGCCGACGGCAACGCGGCAGCAGGGTTCATGCAGCTTAACTCCATGCTGGCCAAGCATCCTGACCGCAATGCGGTCCTGGCCATCACCAAGGAGCTCGCCAAGGGCTACCCGCAGCTGCCCGAGGCCCACTTCGCCGTGGCCCAGGCCGCGTTCTCCGCCGGCAAGTACGACGAGGCCGCCGCTGAGATCAAGCGGGCGCTCGACATGCGGCCGGATTGGGAGATCGGTGCGTTGTTCAATGCCCAACTGCTGCAGCAGCGCGTGTCTACCGACAAGGCGAGCGAGTATCTGCAGGGGTTCCTGCGAAGCTATCCCAAGTCGCACGAGGTGCGCGCGAGCTACGCGCGCCTGTTGCTCAACAACAAGGAGCTCAAGGAGGCCCGCGCGCAGTACCAGCTGCTGCTGGAGGACCAGCCGACCAACGCCGACATCGTGGTCACCGTCGGTTTGCTGTCGCTGCAGATGAACGAGTTCGAGAGCGCCGAGACCTGGCTCAAGCGCGGGTTGGAGCTCAAGTACCGCGATCCCGATTCCCTGCGCTTCTACCTCGGCCAGGTGTGCGAAGAGAGGAAGCGCTTCGATGAAGCCATGAAGTATTACGCTTCGGTGCAGGGCGGCGATCAGTTCGTGCCAGCTCAGGCACGCTACGCCTTTCTGCTGGGACGGCAGAACAAGCTGGCAGAGGCACGGGAGTACCTTCAGAACGTTCAGACCGCCAATGATGAGCAGCGGGCGCTGCTGATCCAGGCCGAAGCTCAGCTGCTGCGGGAGGCCAAAGACTACCAGCAGTCCTACGACCTGCTGGACAAGGCGCTCCAGAGGCAGCCCGAGAACGTGGACCTGCTGTACGACTCCGCCATGGCGGCGGAGAAGCTGGACCGTATCGACGTGGTGGAAGCGAACCTACGCAAGCTGATCGCGCTGAAACCGGACCACGCCCAGGCCTACAACGCCCTGGGCTACACCCTGGCCGACCGCACGGACCGGCTGAAGGAAGCCAAGGGGTACATCGACAAGGCGCTCAAGTTGTCGCCGGATGATCCCTTCATCCTGGACAGCATGGGTTGGGTGCTGTACCGGCTGGGCGACTCCAAACAAGCGCTTGCCTACCTGCAGCGGGCCTACACCCAGCGGCCCGACCCGGAGATCGCCGCGCACGTCGGCGAAGTCCTGTGGGCGCGCGGCCAGCAGCAGGAAGCGGAGAAGGTCTGGCGTGACGCCTCCAAAGATAACCCGGACAACGAATTGCTGCAGGCCACCATGAAGCGCTACCTGCGCTGACCGTGACCCGAGCCCGCACGGTCCTGCTGTGCGGGCTTTTTCTTTCCGCCTGTGCGATAGTCCCCCGCGCGCCAGTCGCTGTCGATCCCGCCCAAGTCAGCGCTTTTGACCTCACTGGCCGGGTCAACGTGCGCGTCGAAAGCAAAGGCTACCCTGGCCGCATCCGTTGGCAGCACGCACCCGACGCCGACGACGTGTGGCTGTATTCGCCGGTGGGCTCGACCGTAGCGCGGATGCGGCAGGATGCATCGGGCGCGCTGCTCATCACCTCCGACGGCAAGGAGTATAGGGCGGACGACATCAAGCGCCTTACGCGAGAAGTGCTGGGCTGGGACCTGCCCCTCGACGGCCTGCAGTACTGGGTGAGGGGCTTGCCCTGGCCGGCCTTGGACGGAGCACAGCAAGAGTACGACGCCAACGGTCGGCCCAAGCTCCTCAGTCAAGGCGGTTGGCAAGTCGCCTACCTGGACTGGTCGCCCGCCGGCGTCTCCGGGCTGCCCTCTAAGCTCGATCTATCCGGTGAAGGTATGCGCCTGCGCCTGGTGATCGAACAGTGGAAGGTCAATGGCCGTGAGCCACCCAAATAGCCTCCTCACCTGCCCCGCCCCCGCCAAGCTCAATCTGTTTCTGGTGATCACGGGACGCCGCGCCGACGGCTATCACACGCTGCAGACTGCGTTCCGATTCATCGACCGCGCCGACGAATTGACCTTCCGGGTTCGCACCGACGGTCGGGTCCGGCGCGTTGTCGAACTGGCCGGCATCCCCGAGAACGACGATCTCACCGTACGCGCGGCCCGGTTGCTACAGGCGCAGAGCGCTTGCGCCCTCGGTGTGGACATCACCGTCAGCAAACACCTGCCCGTGGGTGGGGGACTCGGCGGAGGCAGCTCGGATGCGGCGACCACGCTGATCGCGTTGAATCGCCTCTGGGGCCTGCGGCTGGCGCGCGCGAAGCTGCAGGAGCTGGCGCTGAGACTGGGCGCCGACGTGCCGGTGTTCGTCTTCGGGCGCAATGCCTTGGCCGAGGGTGTCGGCGATGAGTTGCACGCGATCGAGGTCCGGCCGGCATGGTACCTCGTCCTGGTGCCGCCGGTGGCCGTTTCCACCGCCGCGGTGTTCGCAGATCTTGAATTGACACGCTCTACGACACCGGTCACAATACGCGCCTTTTCAGAGGGATGCGATCCCTCCGGGCTGTTCGGACGTAACGATCTAGAGCCGGTGGTATGCCGCCGTTATCCCGAGGTTGCGCATCATCTGGCGTGGCTGCGGCGCTTCGGCCCGGCCGCGCTCACTGGCTCGGGCGCTTGCGTGTACTGCGCCTTCGACTCCGAAGCGCGCGCTCGGTCGGCTCTGGCGCAGTTGCCCGCCGGTATGCATGGTTTTGTCGCCGGAGGCTTGTCGCACCACCCGCTGCTGGATTGGATAGAGTAGGCCTGCCGCCCGAGGCGGGGCCGGAAGATTTCTGGGGAGTCGCCAAGTGGTAAGGCACCGGATTTTGATTCCGGCATTCGTAGGTTCGATCCCTACCTCCCCAGCCACGCTGGAGACTTAAGACTAGTCGAAGCAGCCGCGACCAGATGAGCGGCTGTTTTTGTTTGCAGCATGAGGGGCGGTTTTACTCGAGGGTTGTCTAGCTTCTAGTATCTCGTTTCCAGCATGGCATACGACAACTTGATGGTGTTCACCGGCAACGCAAATCCCAAGCTTGCCGAGGACGTGGTCAGACACCTCAATATCCATCTGGGGCGTGCCACGGTCGGCCGCTTCAGCGACGGCGAGGTGATGGTGGAGCTGCTGGAGAACGTGCGCGGCAAGGACGTCTTCGTGCTGCAGTCGACCTGCACGCCGACCAACGACAATCTGATGGAAGTGCTGCTGATGGTCGATGCGCTGAAGCGCTCGTCGGCAGAGCGTGTCACAGCGGCCATCCCCTACTTCGGCTACGGACGCCAGGACCGCCGCCCGTCCTCGGCCCGCGTGGCCATCAGCGCGAAGGTGGTCGCCAACATGTTGGCGGGTGTGGGCGTGGACCGGCTGCTCACCATGGATCTGCACTCGGAGCAGATCCAGGGCTTCTTCGACATCGCGGTGGACAACATCTACGCCACGCCGATCCTGCTGGGCGACGTGTGGAAGCACGGCTACCAGAACCTGGTCGTCGTCTCGCCCGACGTAGGTGGCGTGGTGCGCGCCCGCGCATTGGCAAAGCGGCTGGATTCGGACCTGGCGATCATCGACAAGCGCCGCCCGCGCCCCAACGTAGCCACCGTGATGAACATCATCGGCGAGGTGAAGGGGCGCACCTGCGTGATCATGGACGACATGGTGGACACCGCCAACACATTGTGCGAGGCGGCCGTGGCGCTCAAGGAAAAGGGTGCCGAGCAGGTGTTCGCCTACTGTACGCACCCGGTGCTGTCTGGGCCGGCCGTGCAGCGCATCGAGAACTCGGTGATCGACGAGGTCGTGGTCACCGACACCATCCCGCTGCGCGAGGAGGCGCGGGTGAGCAAGAAAATACGGCAGCTGACGGTGGCGGAGCTGTTGGCCGAGACCATGCTGCGCATCAGCAACGAGGAGTCGGTGAGCTCGTTGTTCATGGAATGATTTGAACCACGGCATTTGAACCACGGAGACACGGAGAGCACGGAGAAAACCAGACAAAAACCTTGAACGCACAAGGCGGCAAGGAAAGCGAAAACGGAGTTTGGGTACGCTTCGAGTTCCTTCGTGTCCTTCGTGGTCGATGAGTTTTGGTTTTCTCCGTGCTCTCCGTGTCTCCGTGGTAAACCGGTCTCTCAATCGCGTCATCTGGTCGCGGATGGCGTTTTTCTGGAGGCGAACATGGCGATCGAAGTCAATGCAACACCGCGCGCCGCGCAGGGCAAAGGTGCGAGCCGCCGCCTGCGTCGGCAAGAGCGCGTGCCGGGCATCCTGTACGGAGGCGGCAGGCCGGTGCAGAACATCGAGCTGGATCACAAGGAGCTGGCGCTGCACCTCAAGCACGAGGCCTTCCAGGCTTCGATCCTGACGCTGAACCTGGAGGACGAGAAGCAGCAGGTATTGCTGCGCGACATCCAGATGCACCCGTGGCGCGCCGCGGTCGTGCACGTCGACTTCCAGCGCGTTGCCAAGGACAAGAAGATCCACATGAAGGTGCCGCTGCACTTCATCAACGCCGATATCGCACCCGGCGTGAAGACCAGCGGCGGCACGGTCAACCACGTGATGAGCGAGCTGAACATCATCTGTTTGCCGGACGATCTGCCCAATTACATCGGCGTGGACTTGGCCAACCTGGAGCTGGGCCACTCGATCCACCTGTCGGATCTCATGCTGCCCCCAGGCGTGTTGTCGACGCAGCTGCGCAGCGGTGACAACGCCGTGGTGGCCAGCGTTGCGGTGCCGAAGGCCGAGGTCGAGCCCGAAGTCGAAGCGGCTGCCGCCGTCGAGGAGGCCGCGGCCGCAGCAGCTCCCGCGGTTGCGCCTGCCACCGAGACCAAGGAGCCCGAGAAGAAACCCGGCGAGAGGGACAAGGAGAAGGAGAAGGACAGGGACAGAGACAAGGACAGGGACAAGAGGTAGTCCCGGGGTCGGCTTTCTTCGTCTCGGCCAAGCCCCTACCCTTCGACGCCTGGAACAGGTCTGCCCGGTCTCTCGCAGAGCGCCGGGCGGGCCTTTCCATCTGAGCGCCAGCCAACCGCGTCGCCGAGCAACCCATGAAGCTGGTGGTCGGCCTGGGCAATCCCGGGCGTGAGTACGAGACGACGCGCCACAATGCCGGATTCTGGTGGGTGGAGAACCTGGCCGATGCGCAGCGGGTGCGTCTGCGCGCCGAGTCCAAGTTCTTCGGCCGCGTGGGCCGCGTGACCGAGGCCGGACACGAATGCCGGTTGCTGCTGCCGAGCACCTACATGAACGACAGCGGCCGCGCCGTGCAGGCGCTAAGTGCGTTCTACAAGATTGCGCCCGAGGACATGCTCGTGGTGCACGATGAGCTGGACCTGCCGCCTGGCACCGCCCGGCTCAAGGAGGGCGGCGGCGTGGCCGGGCACAACGGGTTGAAGGACGTCGCCGCCAAGATCGGCCCGGACTTCTGGCGATTACGGATCGGCATCGGCCATCCCGGCGATCGGGACATGGTCATCGACTACGTGCTCCACCCACCGCGGCAGGAGGAGGCCGAGTTGATCTCGGAGGCGATCGAGCACAGCCTCGAGGTCTGGCCGCTGATCCTGGCCGGCGAGATGGAGCAGGCCATGCATCGCCTCCACACCCACACCAAGGATTGAACCACGGAGACACGGAGAGCACGGAGAAAACCAAACTCATCGACCACGAAGGACACGAAGGAACTCGAAGGACGATCAGACCGGTTTCGGGTTTCCGTGGCGTTCTTGGCGCCTTGGCCATTCACAATTCTTGGTTCTGGGTTTCTCTGTGCTCTCTGTGTCTCCGTGGTTAATAGGCATTAGACCAGCCGAAGAATGAGCCTCAAATGCGCCATCGTCGGGCTGCCCAATGTGGGCAAGTCCACTCTGTTCAACGCGCTGACGAAGGCCGGCATCGCGGCGGAGAACTACCCGTTCACCACGATCGAACCTAACGTGGGCGTGGTGGAAGTGCCCGACGCACGGCTGGCGAGACTGGCCGAGATCGCCAAGCCACAGAAGGTGATCCCGGCCGTTGTCGAGTTTGTCGACATCGCCGGGCTGGTGGCCGGCGCGTCCGAGGGCCTGGGCCTGGGCAACCAGTTCCTGGGGAATATCCGCGAGACCGATGCCATCGCCCACGTCGTGCGTTGCTTCGTGGACGAGAACGTTGTGCACGTCGCGGGCAAGATCGACCCGGTCTCCGACATCGAGACCATCAATACCGAGCTGGCGCTGGCTGACCTGCAGAGCGTGGACAAGCAGCTTGCCAAGTATGCGAAGGTTGCCACGGCCGGTGGCGATAAAGAGGCTCAGCGGCTGGTGGCGGTTCTCGAAAAGGTGCGGCCTGCGCTGAACGAGGCAAGGCCCGCGCGCTTGGTGCCCCTTTACCCGGAAGACGAAGAGGCACTCGAGCCGCTGTTCCTGCTCACCATGAAGCCCACCATGTACGTGGCCAACGTGGATGAGAAGGGCTTCGAGTCCAATCCGCTGCTCGACCGCATCCGGGACTACGCGCGCAAGGAGGGCGCGCCCGTGGTCCCTATCTGCGCCGCGCTGGAGGCGCAAATCGCCGATCTCTCCAGCGAAGACAAGCGCGTGTTCCTAGCTGACATGGGGCTGGAGGAACCCGGGCTCAACCGCCTGATCCGCGCCGCATACGAACTGCTGGGACTGCGGACCTTCTTCACCGCCGGACCGAAGGAGGTGCGGGCGTGGACCATCCACGGCGGCGACACGGCACTCAGGGCCGCCGGCGTGATCCACACTGACTTCGAGCACGGCTTCATCCGCGCCGAGGTCATCGCCTACGACGACTATATCGCCTGCAAAGGCGAGGTCGGAGCGCGGGACGCGGGTAAAATGCGGCTGGAAGGCAAGGAGTATGTCGTGCAGGACGGCGACGTCATCTACTTCCGCTTCAACGTATAAATCGACCGCATGACTGTCCCCCGTTCCTCTGCCGCTGCGGTCCATTCTCGCTTCATAGTGGCCCATACCCCCACCTCCGCAGCTTTTCATCAGCGCAGGCGTGGAACCGATTGTCAGCAGCGACAGAGCGACTAGAACCTCACCGATGCGACGCATGCTTGATCTCCTCGTACACCGTTGATCCCTGAATCATGGAGACGGGTTCAAAGATGACGCATGAACCTTAGCCGACGTTGAGGGAGCACGAGCGTCTCCCTCACCCGTCGCTTCGCGCCGCCCCCGGATCCAGTCCGGGGCAGGCTCTCTCCCGGCGGGAGAGAGCAAATTACACCCCTCGCCAGCAGACATAAGGACGCCCTCCCCCCGGGGGAGGGTAGGGTGAGGGAAGCGCTGACAAACGCCCGGGAGAGGGGCCGGGGGTGAGGGAACGCGGCCCGATGAACGATAGAACCGAGCTACCCGCGGTGATGGTGCTCTACAAGCGAGGCGGCCTCGTTTCCGTCCAACATGAAAGAGGTAACGCCAAGGCTGAAGGATCTGGAAAGGAGGCTGCCGAGCCGCTCCCGCAGAGGCTCCTTGGCCGCCGACAGGATCACCACCGAGTACATCGGCGGCTTGCCGAGAAGCGGAACGACATTGATTCGGAAGGGTACGAGACTGGAATCTCCTGCTTCCGCCGCGATTCTTTTCAGAGAGCTTTCCAGCTCAGACTCTGTCGGATATTGCGTGACGATTGCGTTGCCCGAACGCACATCTTGGGCTTGTTGAGTGCTCATTTGGTGCTCCTTGTCCGGCCCTTTTGGTCGGAGTATACAACGCGGCGCGCTTCAGCCGCCTCCACTGCGCCTATCCGCTTCAATAGCTCTTGCGGAAGCTCGCGCCGTAGCACTTCGGACACGGTGGGATGTAGCTCGTCTTCTTGAGCTGCAGCACGTGCCCGCACTTGACGCAGGTCAGTGTCCCGGCGCTGGTCACCTGTCCGGCCTCGCAGTTCAGGGCCTCTTCTGCTTTGCGTGACCAGGCTTGCAAAGTGTCTCCGGCGGCGTCCAGGAGCTTGGCAAGCGAGGACAAGGCGCCCGCGCGCAACCGCTCCGGATCTACACGCTGGTACGCTTCCCGGCCCATCCGATACATGCTCTGCGCGGCCTGCCCCAGGTCGCGCTGGAGGTACTGCTTGAACTTCTCTCCCTGCTCGGCGGTGAACTCCCCCGCAGCGGCCAGCTGCTCGCGCGCGCGCTCCATCGCCTTGTCCATTGCCTCGCGGCTCTTGTCCTGGCTGGCTTCGAACAGCTCGCGGAAGCGGTCGGCGAACTTATCGTACTGCGCTTCCAGCTTGGCCCGCATGTCCGGTTCACGATCCTCGGCCATTGCTGCCTCCATGCGTCAATACCTAATTTTGGCCCGCGAACCGTTCTTCCGCAAGCGCCTGCAGGACGGTTGCGGGCGACAAGCTTTCGGACTGCGAACCTCAGCCGCCGAAGACGCACAGCGCGCCAATCAATTGGCTGCCCTGTGAGAGCGGCTTAACCACGGAGACACGGAGAGCGCGGAGACGAAACACGAAGACATCGACGCACAAGCTCAGAGGACGCCAAGGAGCGCAGAGAAGGCTATTGAGAGTTCACTTTTGGGTGACACGGGGTGACACCGGTACTTGAGGACGTCATTCTGGCCAAGCGCAGCGCGAGCCGGAATCCAGGGAGGCGAGCGAAAAGCCCTAGATCCCGGCTTGCGCCGGGATGACAGCAGGGACTGTCAGGCAACTGTGCGAGTCACCAATACGAACGCGTACCGGGATTCTTGGCGCCTTGGCGGCCCAGATGTGGGTTTGCGGTTCTCCATGCTTTCCGTGTCTGCGTGGTTCAATTCGGTTTCACCGCTTGCGCCCGCCGAGCAGCCCGCCCAGCACGCCGCGGATGATCTCGCGTCCGACCTGGGAACCCACCGAACGCGCAGCGCTCTTGGCCGCCGCTTCGAGCATGCCTTCCTTGTGTCCACCGCGCGGACCGGTCGTTCCCAAGAGGATACCGCCCAGGACGTTCATCACGCCGCCGCCAGCCGGCGCAGTTCCTGCCACCTGCCCCGGGGCAGGTGCTGCTTCCATGCGCTGTTTTCCGGCGGCAGCGAGCTTCTCGTACGCCGATTCGCGGTCGATCGTCTGTTCGTAGTGGCCGTACACCGGCGAAGACTTGATGACTTGCTGGCGCTCTTGCGGCGTAACCGGGCCGATGCGGCTCGACGGTGGGAGGATCCATGCTCTCTCCACCACGCTGGGCGTGCCCTTCGCGTCGAGGAACGATACGAGCGCCTCGCCCACGCCCAACTCCGTGATGACCTTCTGCGTGTCCAGCGCGGGGTTTGCGCGCATCGTGGTGGCGGCGGTCTGCACCGCCTTCTGGTCGCGCGGGGTGAAGGCGCGCAGCGCGTGTTGCACGCGGTTGCCGAGCTGCCCCAGGACCGTATCGGGGACATCGAGCGGGTTCTGCGTCACGAAGTACACGCCTACGCCCTTGGAGCGGATCAGTCGCACCACCTGCTCGATCTTGTCCAGCAGCGCCTTGGGCGCGTCGGTGAACAGCAGGTGCGCTTCGTCGAAGAAAAATACCAGCTTCGGTTTCTCCGGGTCGCCCACCTCGGGCAGGGACTCGTATAGCTCCGACAGCATC
>JBGPOV010000044.1:0-26479 GCA_041488255.1 Gammaproteobacteria bacterium
AATCCCGAAACGGATTGCTGGTAGTCGAGCAGCGACTGTTCGAGATAAGCGCAGCTTTGACGCAGATGCTCGGCATGGGCAGGCGTGCCCGCGCTTGAGGCCAGCGCGATGTCGAATTCCGCCTGCGCCAGACGCTTGTTGCTGCTCGCCCGCAGGCCGAGACACTCCATCGCGAAGCGGCCGTTCATCGGCAGCTTGTCGCAGGCCCAATTCACCGCTTGCACCAATTGCTGGTGGCGTGCGCCGTCGAGCCTGGCGCCGCCGCCGCGCACCGCCTGGTCGACGCATTCGAGGGCGGCATCGATGGCCAGTCGGGCCTGGCGGTAGCGCACCTCTTCGAGCTGGTCGGCGAGGTCTGCCGGCAGCGCTTCGTAGACCACCAGGCTCGCCCAGTCATGGGATCGGGTTATGAAGCGCCCGTGCAGTCCGGTGCGGATCTGGTGCAGCAATGGCCACGGGTTCGCGCCCCACATCAGCCCCTGATAGAGGGTGCGCGCGACCAGGATGGAACCTTGCTTACCGAGTGGAAACTGGGAAGCGACCACCAGGGGGATGCCGGCCTGATGCAGCACATGCGCGAAGCTGGCGCCGGGAATGATGACCGACCCGACATTGCCGCTGTCGCAACTCGCGAGCGTCACCACGGTGGGGCGGTGAATTGCGCCGTCGACCACGCAGGCGAACGCGCTGGCGAAGCGCTCGCCGGAGATCACATCGGCTTCGCCCTCTGCGGTGTGCAGCACCAGCCCGTATGACGTGTCCTCGGCCGCCGGGTCGACGTCGCCATGCGCGAGAACGTGCACGTGGGTGTAGCGGACACTGGCGCATTCGGTGACCACATCGTCGAACCGCGCGTCCTTGAGGACGGTCAGCAGGTCGCCGAATTGCTCGCGGCGCCCGTCGTTGGTGACCACCGGGTCGTCGCGCCCCGGGTAGCGAAAGGGTTGCAGCGCGGCCAGCAGTTCGGCGTGGTGCTCCTCGAAAGGAATGTCGGCTGGATCGCTGGCGATGAACAGGATGCGGGGTCGTGACGGCCAGCGCACGCCTTCGGCCGATACATTGCGCGTGCGGCGCGTGATCACCACGGGCGGGCGCGTCTGCAGCGCAAGCCAGCCCTCGGCCCATGCGGCCGGCCCGACCGGAATCTTGGCAAGCTCGAACGGCAGCGCGGCCAGCTCCGAGGCCGACAGCACCAGTCGCAGGTGCACCAGGGTATCGGGGCCCTCCGGATCGCTGGTCAAGGCGCCGGGCAAGCGCGGAATGGCGCCCAGTATTTTCGCCATTTCCACACCGATGTCGCGCAGCACGGGCAGGCGGTCGCCATCCTCGCTGCTGTCGTAGCGCATCGACTTCAACTGGCGCAGGAAGGTTCTGTGCTCGTAAGGCAGGTTGACCATGCCGGCCTGCGAGTCGCCACAGATTCCCAGGTACTGCGTGAGGGGGGAGAGCAGCTGATTGTGCGGCGGGCCCGCCCGCAAGAGCTCGATCGTGACGGCCCGAATCTGTATCTCCTTGGTCATGCTGATCCTCTTCATCAGGGGGCCATTGAATCTTCGTCGGGGTCTTCGTCCATGAGAGTATGTTAACCGCGAGGCGCAAAGAGCGCAGAGGACCCCGAGAGCAAAACCGATCTGAGCCGCCAAGGCGCCAAGGACACAAGGAGGGCGCAACCCGAAAGACTCGTGCGATTGACCGCTCACCAGGTGGGCGATACCCTCCTATCTAGCAAAAAGGGGCGTTGTTTGTTTTCCCCATACCCAAAACGCAGGCCGCGGGCCGGTTTTTCTTCGTGGCATGGAAGGGGTCACCTATGCGTTTGTTTCGACTCATGGTCGTTGCCCTGATCCTCACTTTTGACGCCTGTGTTGGGATGGCCTCCGCGGCCCAACCTACTGGAACGAATCCTCGTCCGGTGACCGTGGGCGTGTACATCAATCAGATATACGGAGTCAACCTGAAGGAGAATGAGTTCAAGGTCGATTTCTACATCTGGTTCCGATGGGGCGGCCAAAAGGACCTCACACCGCTCGAGACGTTTGAGATCATGAACGGGCGCATCGAGTCGAAGTCGAGCTTCGTCGATAAAGATATCTACAGCCAGCACTACGTATCCGCACGAATCCTGGCGACCATCAACCAACTCTGGGACCTGCGCCCGTATCCGTTCGATAAGCACACGCTCGAGCTTCAGATCGAGGACAGCCAGAATGATATCTCCCAACTCGTCTACCTCGCCGACAAGGCGAACTCAGGCGCGAGTCCATCTATACACCTGTCAGGGTGGAACGTTTCTAAGGTTGAGTACAACGTAGAACTCCAGACCTACGAGACCAACTATGGTGACGTTTCCTTGCCAACCGGCAAGCAATCGGTCTATTCCCGCTTCTTGTACGCGGTCCATCTCGACCGACCGGGCGTGGCGGGCGTGCTCAAAGCGCTCTCGGCCGTACTGATCTCCACTTTCGTGGCTTTCCTTGCGTTCCTAATCCGCCCGACTAACCATGAGGCTCGGTTCGCCCTCGGCATCGGCGCGCTGTTCGCGGTCGTAGCAAGCGAGATCTTCGTCTCCTCCACGCTGCCAGAGAGCGGCGTAATGATGCTTGTAGACAAGTTGCATCTCAGTTCGATCGCAGTGATTTTTTTGACCCTGTTCGTTTCGGCGCTGTCGCTTCGGCTGTACGAACGCGGGCGGGTGGACCTAGGGGAGCGCCTTGACCGCGCCTGCCTTGCTGTCTTTCCGATCGCCTATCTGCTCGGTTTCGCCCTGCTCATTCTTCTCAACTTGCCTGCCCGCGCACCGCCCTGATCTCCAGCGCAGGCACTCGACCTGTTCCAAGCGGCCTCATTCCCAATCGAAACCGGTTCAGCCCCTGCGCCGATGAGCCCGCTCGGTCTGCACTCGCGCGAGCGGGTAAAGGGTGTGGAAATCAGCCACCTCCAGCCGATGTATGGCACGAACAATCCCGGCGCAACCGCCTGTGCTAAGCCAAAGACTCGTGCGATTGACCGCTCACCAGGTGGGCGAGACAGTCCTGTCTAGCAAAAAGGGGCGTTTGTTTGCCCTATACCCAGCCCAGCAACTGAAGACCCCAGAGGCGCCAAACGGACTCTCTCAAACCGGTCTGCTTCATGGTCATGCCGTTCGGCACGAAGGCGGTCGAGCCCGCCGTACAGGGGGCGCCGGCGAAGATCGACTTCGACGCGCTGTGGTCCAAAGCGCTCGCGCCGGCGCTCACCGAGTTGGGGTACGAGCCGGTGCGCGCCGACCAGTATAAGAAGCTCTCTAACGCCGCCAAGGAGAAGGCAGATCAGGCCAGGCATCGCGACTACCTGGACCGCGCCATCGAGCACTATGAGAGCGGCATGCGGCTCGACCTGAACGACTTCTACCCGAGCTCGAATCTGCCGCGCCTGTACAAAGAACGCGCCGAGGAAGGCGACGACGAGAGCGCGGCACTCGCCGCGCGCATCGCCATGCTGGCCTGCGACCGCGATACCACAAGCCCTTGGCGCAACCCGACCCGGCTTGCACTTGCGTTCGACGCGGCGGACGTGGAGACTGCGAAGCGCTACGCCAAGCAGGTGCGGCGCGACGGTCCAGCGGCGTGGCAGCTGGAAACCACGGTCAAGGACCTCGAGCGCAGCGTCGGCCAGGTCCAGGACGAGGCGAAGCGGAAGTCTCTGGAGGCCATGCTCGCGGATCTCAAGACGCTGCTTTAGCCCGGGACCTGAGCGCCGGTTCCACTCGCTCACCGCCCTGCGGAGAAAACCTGGCGGCGCCGCGCAGGGGGGACGCGGGGCCGGGGACCGAAGGGCGCGGTCATGTCGGCCACTTTCGATCAACAGGTGACGTGAAACAGTCCTATCTTGTGTCCCGTTGCCCGATTGAAAGCAGCGATGGCGCGAGGCGTTGGCTCGGCGAGAACCTCGCACCCCTTGCGCTCGAAGAACTTGGCTGCTTCGGGCGAAAGGCGCACGTTGTCGTACTGCCCGGTCCCCAGGACCAGCAGGTGGCTGCCCTTCTCGTAGACGAACTCGGCCTCGGGCCGCGACATCACGTGCGACGTACCGAAAATCTTCTTCGACAGCTTCTTCTTGCGCTTCTCGACCTTTCCGGACAATCGAACAACAACGTCGTGGGGGTAGGTCTCGCCATCGATGGTGATGCTGCCGAACTGTGTGCTGTCGATCTTCATGATGCTGCCCTCAACCAAGACCCACGGAGTCCGCCGGCGGCGGGGATCGCTCAATGATAACCGAAGAGGCGCCGAACCCTCTTGCGGTGAAGGATTTGGTCTTTGCGGCTACAACCTCACAACGCCATGTAACCAGACACCTGGCCGTGACCGCCCATTCAGGGCGCGACGAAGAGCCTATCCCGATTTGCGGGCGGCTTCGTCCTGTATTTCCGTCACACCTCCACGGACTTTGGACAGAGCGGGGTTTCCCCGCATTCAACGGACCGAGCTCGGCGCGCCGTAGTGTGCAAAGAAGCTCGATCTGGTTTCCACCGTACGTCCCTCACGGACGACTATCCAATCGCCCGCGTGGCGGTTTACGCACGGCCTTTGACTTCTATCAAAGGCAAGCGGCGAAACTGGTGTAATTTTTCGCCGGCAGCGTGGGCAAGCAGCTGTCGGGCGCTCGATAACAGGAGAGCCGGCATCCTGTTCCCGGAAGCACCCTCATTGGGGGAGCGCGTTTGGGCGCAAATCACGAGTCGTGAGAGGCATGTATGAAGAAGGTATTGCTCGTCTACTATTCACGCACCGGATTCACGCGTCGCGTCGCGGAGGAGATCGCCAAGCGGTTGGATTGCGACGTCTGCGAACTGCAGGAAGAGCATCCACGCGCGGGCATAGTCGGCTATCTGCGATCGGCGTTCGAGGCATATACGGGCCACCTCCCCGCGTTGCGAGAGCCAGAATACGAACTCGGCAAATATGCGCTCTTGATCGTGGGCAGCCCGATATGGGCGAAACGCGTGTGCGCGCCCATGCGCGCGTTTCTGGCTCGTCAGCCGCTCGGCACAGGCGAGATCGCGGTGTTTGTCACATATGGAGGCATGGGCGCGAGCAAAGTCCTGGACTCGCTAGCGGCATTGGCGGGAAAGGCGGCGGTGGCGCGGCTGGCGCTGACTGACCGGGAGATCGACGCCAACGCGATGGCGCACAAATTAGACGCCTTTGTCGCTGCAGTTCGCGCGAAAGGTTTGACGTGAACCACCCCCAAGACAGTGCCGCGAGGCACTGCTGTGATGCGCAAATATTCCATCAGGCCAGTGTTGGTGCGAGTGAATACTTGTGATGCAGCCTACCCAACACCGCGTGGCGTGCGCCACAAGACGCTCACTGAGCCGATATCGGGATTCATCAGCCACAGGCGATCTAGCGCTTGCTGCGGATCGGGTAGAAATTCGTGTGGCCGGAGCGGGTCGAAGGCAGCCTCCGGCCAATAGCGGAAGTCCGAACAGAACACCGGAAAACGGTCGGTCAATGGTCCTGTCGACCCACTCCGGTCACTCATTCTGCTCTAAAGCGGTCACTCGGCGCGTGATCGTGTTTCATTCCGGTTCCTTTCAAGCGTGAATGCATAGATGCCTGTGCGCTTCGCGGCGCTTGCAAGAATAGGCGGCGCTTCAACTGGGAGCTTTGACTTGGAGCAACGTGGGCGCTTTGGCGTCTGTGCGGCGGCCACGCTTTCCGCGGCCGCTATCCTGCTCATGCCCTATTCAGCGTTGCCTAATCGGCTAAGAGTATCCACACCGCCCAAGCCTTCGGCCGACCTCTCCTCGTGATAGGAGGGGAGAGGCAATTCTCCCCTCCTTTTCAAGGAGGGGTGGCACGCGAAGCGTGACGGAGTGGTAAGGGACTTACGCAGGCATCGATAGGTTGTCTAACACGGCTTCGACTCTAAGCAAGTGGAATCCGGTCCCGCCCGGTTGAGCCCGGGTCGGTGTCAACTGCCGCGAACCGCCCAACCGAGCAGCAGAACACCGCTAGCAGCGATCCAGCTTCCGGCGACGCGCACGGCAATGCGTGCCCAGTGTGCCCGCAACTGAACTACGAACGCGGCCGCAAGCGCAATCAGAACAAACACCGCAAGAACCAACCCAAGGACGGCCAAAATGGCTGATACGGATTGGCCCATCCCTGTTCCGTTCAAATATCCGTGATAAAGACCGAGCAGTGCAGCCAGAGCAGTCGTCACCCGCAGGGAGAGTTTGGCGTCGGCGGCCACTAAGCCGCCCATCAGAAGAAACCAGAACGACGACAGGACGGCGCTGCCAGTCGTTGCAGCAGCGGCTAATCCGAGGAGGCTGCCCAACAGCCACGCTGCGGGGAGCGTAAACAATGCTTGCCGTCCATAAGTCGCGCCGCGCAGTCCGGCCAGCAGCGCCAAGGCGAGCGCGGGAACCAAATCCTCGGGGCTGGTCAGGAAGTGCATCAAGCCATCGTAGATCGGTCCCATGCCGGTGGAATTCAGGTGTGCTTCGGCTGGCTTGGAGCACAGCGCGAGCGCCAAGACGACCATGGCGTAGATCGGAGGACGGGATTTGCTTACGCCGCTCATCCGAACGCCTGCCACATGAAGAAGACACCGCCCACCGCGACCACGGCGCCTGCGGCGCGCAGCAGTCTCTGTCCCCACGTCCATTGATGGACAACACCGATGCCGATTCCCACCGCATGCAAGCACCCCGTCGCAATCACGAAGCCCATGCTGTAGAGCAACGCGCTTTGACCCGGCGGCAGCTCAGTTCCGTGCGCATAGCCATGAAAGACGGCGAAGAATCCGACTATCAACGCTGCTACAACGAGCGGGGCGCGCACTTCGAACGCCACTGCAGCGCCGAGCAGAATCGCGGAAGCGGCGATGCCGTACTCGATGCCCGGTAGCGGTACACCCATGAATCCGAGCATCCCGCCCATCGCCATGACGAGCGGAAACGCAACCGGCAGCACCCAGATGGCGGGGGCGCCGAGTTGCGCGCCCCAGAGACCGACGGCGACCATCGCGAGAACGTGATCCAGTCCCGAGATCGGATGAAGGAATCCGGTCAGCAAACCGGCGGCCTCGCCCTTTTGCACATGCGCGAACGCGCTCTGCGCCCAAAGGATTGCCAGCACTGCGATCCCGTGTACCCATCGATGCTGTTGCGCGGTCCTCATCGCAAGGTCCCGAACAGCAATGCCAGACGCTGTACGGTCCAGAACGCTCCGAGCGTGCCTACGGTATAGCCTGGTAGTGCCTGCGCCCAACGCGGCCAGCGGATTTCGAGCACGCGGAAGGAGCGCTCTAACGCCAGGATGAGGGCGATGAATCCGAGCTGCCCGAGCTCCACGCCAACATTGAAGCTCACCAGCGCCAGCGGTAACTCATGTCGGGGTAGCCCAGCACTGGTCAGCGCGCTCGCGAAACCGAATCCGTGCAGCAGCCCGAAAGCAAACGCCACCACCCAGGGATGCCGAATGGTGAAGCTGGTCTCACCCCGCCAGGAGCGAACGATCTCCGGCCCGAGGAAGAGGATGCTCAGGGCAATCGCCGCATTCAGCGGTGGCGCGGGCACGGTAGCGTATCCGAGCGTTGCAATGGCAAGGGTGATACTGTGCGCGACGGTGAAGGCGCTCACGGTCTTCACCAGCATCCACCCGTTCTTCACGATCAGTAGTAGTCCGAGCACGAAAAGCATGTGGTCGGCACCGAACAGAATGTGCCGGATGCCCTCTACGACGTACGTCCCCGCCACTTCCCACCCTGTTTGTGAGGCGGCAATGTCGACCCAAGGCTGCGAAGGGCGGGCGATGGTTGTCCACTTTCTGCCGTCCAGCATCTCGAGGCGGATCAGCACGTCGGTGATGGTGAGCTGAAGTCCTGCGAACTCGATGCGCTTGCCTGCCAGTCCATTCGGCCCGGCGTCGATCCATCTGCGTTCGACGAGCGAGTCCATCAGCTCTTGCACCGCTGGCTCTTTCAGGTTCTTTACATCGTCGGGCATTCTCAGCAAAAGCGGCAGCCGCATGCCCGCCAGAACCGGCGTGCGCCACAGCACGCTGAACTGGCCTGGCGCGGTCTCTTTGATCTCGAGATAGGCAGGGCGTACCTCGTGCGCCCAGGCTGCTGGATTGGCGAGCAGCGTCGCGAGCAGCACCCCAGAGACGAGCCAACGGAAGCGCCAATTCAAGGCGCTCACTGCGCCCCCTTTCCCTGTGAAGCGGGATTCTCCTTCCTGGCGGGAGGCGCGGCTTCGGGATTTGATTGCTTGTCCGGAGGCGCAGGCAGCAACACGGTGTACTTGGCGCGCATGGCTTCGTACGCCTTGCGCCAAGCCTGTGCCTTCTGATCGGCCAACCACGCTGTCTTCACATCCGGTTCGATCTCTGCCAATGCCGGCGCACGGCCCGGGGCAAACGAATCGACGAACACCACATGCCAGCCGAAACCGGACTCGATCGGCCCCTGCCATGAGCCGGGCTTTGTGCGGAAGATGGTCTGGGCGAAGGCTGGCCCGAACTCCTTGCCCAACTGCTCTGGCGAGCGATCGCCGTAGTAGTCCTGCAGCATGAACGCATCGCCGAGAGAGGCGGCGAGCTTGGAGTCCACGGGTTGACCGGCGAGCCTCGTCAACGCCTTCGCGGCGTCGTCGCGCGCGCGCTGGCCGCGCCGGTCGGGAGAAAAGTACAGCTGACGGAACGCGACGCGGCCTGGGAGCGCAAACTTGTCGGCATTCTTCTCGTACCATGCCCTGAGCTCAGCGCTGGTCGGCTCGTGAGCGCCCGCCACGTCTTCGGCCAGGAATTGCATCTTCTGCGCCATGCGGCGCTTCACGATGGTGTCGTCTTTGTCCAATCCCATCGCGAGCGCCTCGCGGTAGAGAACCTCCTCCTGCACTTTGTTCTCCACCAGAGCGTTCAGCTCCTGGGCATTAGGCGGTCGCCGCCATTGCGATTGGAAGTAGACATAGAGTTGGCTCAGATCGTCGAGCGTCAAGCGAATCTGCTTCGACGACTCCACCCCGCCGCGGCCGCGTTCCATGTACGCATATACGGCAAACAGCGCAATCCCGAGCACCAGAAAATGGAACAGCGGCTCGCGCAACAACCGCTTCATCGCATGCAAAGGAAGTGGCGCAACCCGCGATCTCCTGATCGCGGACTGCGCCACTTTGTCGGCGGCAGGCGAAAGACCTATCTCAGTTCGTTGCAGCTCTTCGCCGTCACTCCGTCGCATGCAGATACTCGGATTGATCTTCCTTGTCGTACTCGCCTTTGCGCAGCGTGACCAGGTTCACCGGTCCTTTGGCGAGGAGTTCGTAATTGGCGTAACCGAATTCGTTGCTGCGCGCACCGTAGTACTTGTCGCCGAGCTTGTAGACGGCCATCTCGAAGGGCGTGTTGGCGATCATGGTCACGATCTTGCCGTCGCGGATTGAGTAGGGCGAGGGCAAGATCTGGTAGCTGCTCCTCGGCAGGTTTCCGGTCGCGGCGGGGAGCATCGCTCGGCGGCCCACATGCAGGACCATCGCATTGCCGTCTGCGTCGTACTTCGTCTTGATGATCTCGCCCGTGACCGTATTGAGCGCCCAATAGGACTTCCCGACGAGCAATTCCTTCAGCTCGTCGTCGGTGAGAGGCGCCGCGCCCTTTTTGATCAGATCGGCGACGGTCGCGCCCTGCTTGGCGCTCCTGCGCGCCTCGGCGCTGGGCGTATACCAGACCGGCGAGCTCCATGCGCGTTCTTGCACCGTGGCGGGTACCACATCCGGCGGCGCGATTCCTATCTCCCTCGCCTGAATGGTGCTCCAGCGTGGCGTCGGAATTTCAAGCACGCGAGCGTAATAGAAGGCGTGCAGGCTGGGATCGAACTCCGGATCGGTCCACACCGTCTTCAGCTCCACCGAACCCACCGTGTTGGTGTAGGTGGCCTTGTCGATATCCACAGTGCTTTTGATGGGAGGAATCCTGCCCGTCCATTTTTCCGGCTTGCGTTTGCCCGACCAGACGACATCGTAGATCTTCTCGAAGCTCTGGCCGTTCTTCGTCCATCCCTTCACGATCTCGATGCGATCCAGATTGCCGGAGGTGGGATCTTTGACAGCCCACGCAACGAACGTCGGAGCCTTGGCTTTCGCCGGCGGCAAGTCGCCTCCCATGGGCACGCCACCGCTGTAAGCCGCTTTGACCCAGCTCTTCCGGTTCAACAGCGCCGCGTTGTAATCCCAGCCGCCGAAGAAGCGGACCCTGATGTGTGGACCGCTGGTTCCGAAGGTCTCCTTGCGGTACATGGCGTCCCAGAGCGAGGCGCGCGTGTTTTCTTCCGCCCAGACGCCGGTCAACCCGGCCGGATTCTCGAGGCGCACGTCCAGGTTGCTGAAGACGTGGCCGGACATGCGCGTCTCGATGGTGCCGTCGTTGATGCCATGCCCACCGTAGAAATTGTTCTGACGGTAAGGCGTGCCGGTGTTGTGCGAGTCCGAGCCGCCGACGATCCCGAACTTGTAAGGGTTGTAGCCTTTCGTATCCTGCATCGTCAGGCCATCTTTTAGCGCTTGCCGGGCGTAGCCGCCAACGATATGAGGTATTCTGCCGCTATCGCCGGGAAGTCCGATCAGGAAGCTCGTGATCTCGTAGTTGGCAAACTCGTCGTTGGGAGAAAGCAACGGATGGGTCTCCGACTGTCCCTTGATCTGCTTGATCTCGACCAGCCGCTCGTTGCGGTCCCGCGCAGCCGCCCATGCGGCGTCGATGGGCCGGCCCATGCTGTCGACGT
Source organism: Gammaproteobacteria bacterium (assembly GCA_041488255.1). Lineage (GTDB taxonomy): Bacteria > Pseudomonadota > Gammaproteobacteria > Burkholderiales > SHXO01 > SHXO01. The sequence goes on from JBGPOV010000044.1 coordinate 10,771, forward strand.
CGGTCGGGTACATCCAGCCGTCGGACAGGTTGGCGTTGTGCGAGATCGCCAGCAGCTCGTTGCCCGCCTTGCGCTGCGTGTCCATCCACTGCCAGAGCTCCTCCGGATGCCAAGAATCAAAGGCGGTGAATGGCATTTCCGGCACCTTGGCGCAATCCCGGAAGAAGACGTTGCGGTGCAGATTGCGGAAGGCATACTGAGAGGTGAACTCGTAGGAGCAGAAGGCCGTGAATCTTCCCGGTTTGTTGTTCTCGTCGGCGATGCGGACGTTTTCCTTCCAGATCGAGCCTGCTACCTCTGGGCTCGTGAATGCCTTGATGGGGGGCTTGCTGATGAGGGAGACGAGATACATGAAGACTTTCTGGACATCCGCCGGATCCTTCGGGTCCTTGAGGATCAAGGGCTGCGCCTCCGGCAATTTGCTCAGCGCCGAACCGGGGGTGTTTGCCATCTTCGTGACCCCTACGTACTCCGAGTGGTCGGTCACGCCCATCCAGTCGAGCGGTGTAGTGATCCTGATGTCATAACCCAAGGGGTGCTTGATCGTTTGACCTTGAGCGTAATGTAGCGCGTCGGCCGGCCCGGTAATGTGGTTGCCGAACAGCCAGGCGTCCACGGACCAACTCGTGTGCTGGTGCGTTTCGCCGAAATAAGCGTTGCGCTCAAGATTCTTCTGCTGCGCCAGGGTCGGCGCGACCGCCAGGATTGCCGTCAGCACCAACGTCACACTTGCCGCCACACCACTTCTCACCGTCATTTCGAGCTCCTCAGGAACGTGAACACGGCCGCCATCATTGAGTTGCCACTGGCCGATTCACGGATCGAACTTACAAGAAATTACATCGAAGTTACATGCAACTATACATGGGCTATTCGCAGCCCAAATCGTGCCCCGACCTGGCTGGGAGCGAAGGATAGCAGGCGCCGCAGCTCGGTGCTTTGACCCGACTCAAGCTCGCGGGCAGAAGGCACAAAGTGCGCTAAGCGCCAACTATCCTAGATCCGCATTCGGCGCTACTCGATGTAAGTCAAACTGCGAAGACGTTTGATGCAAACCATCGGTGGAGATCAGGGTCGAGGGAACATAGTCGGTGCATCACTGCGAAGTCGAGGGTGGAGCGCTTGGGGAAGGTTGGGGGCGGGTAGGCCTTCGGCAGCCTTTGGGGGGCTTGGGAAGAATGGGGTGGCGAGATCGTCTTCCAAGCCTTAGCGACTCTAATCCTGAAGGCACGGAGCGACCGTCCGCTCTTAGCCATATAGCAAAGTCTGCGAAGGTCTGCTTCGCTACGGCACGACAGGCAGCTAGGGGTCCAGAAGGAGACCCCAGTTACTAATAACGCGTGGTCAGTTCGGTCAACCAGCCTGGGGAGTGCTCAACGAGAAACGCCTCGAAGCGCTTGTCCAACCCGGAGATAATCATCAGCCCGAACGCGAGCAAGACCAGACCCAGAGCGGTCTTTCCAGCTCTGCCGACCGCAAGCACCCGTCCTTGGTAGCGGAGCAAGGCGGTCCGTGACACAGCGCCGAGGACGAGCAGAGGCAGCGCTGCGCCAAGCCCGAAGAGCACCATCACTAAAGCCACCTGGGGCAGATCGCGCCCTTGTGCCGCAAGGGCTGATGCCGCGCCCAGAGTGGGTCCGACGCAGGGCGCCCAGAGCACGCCCAGCAGCAAGCCGACGCACAGCTGACCTCCTAGGCCTTGCAGGCGTACCTGCGAAAGGGCGTGATTGCCAAACGCGGAGAGGGCCGAAGTCGCACTGGAGAAGCGCGCCTGCAGGCGATGGCTGAGCAAGACCAGCCCGAAGCCCATCAACATCAGCGCCGCCAGAGTGCGGAACCACTCGTTGTCAACGCCAAGCTCGTACCCGATCGTGGCGACGAATAACCCGACGGCGGTGAAGGACAGGACAAGCCCCGCCGCCAGCGCGAAGGGCCCCAACCTGTGCGCGGTAAGCGCGGCTCCAATGACGATCGGCAGAATCGGCAGGACACAGGGCGATAGCGTCGACAGCAGCCCTGCGGCCAAGCTCAGGCCGTAGGTCACCAGCCCGAAGGTCATCGCCACGCCTGCTGTCAGATCGCCTTGCTCAAGAGTGCGGCGATGCTTTCACGGCTAGTCTCCCAGGTCGAGCGTCCCTTCTCTTCCTTGCCCTTGTAGACGATCAGCGTGCTGCGGTCCCGGACGCCGAGAAGTTTGAGCGCATCTTTCTGCTTGTCGAAGTCGACTGTGAACACCTGATAGTCTTTGTAAGCGGGTTGGCCGAGGAGTTGGGAGAGGACCGACCTCTGCTGTGCGCAGGTCGAGCACCAATCGGCGAACACTTCTATCAGCACCGGCTTGCCGGTGGCTTGAGCGGCAGCGAGTGCCTGCGGGTCGAAGGGAGTACCCGCGGGAGACATCGGCGCGAACGAAACCAGAAAAACGCCAAGTATCAGGGCCGAAAGGAGCTTAAGCATCATGCGCCGCTCACGCACCGTCTCGTGAGAGAACACGCGATGCAGATGCTGCTCCATTTCGCGCGCCTCGTAGATTGCGGCCACGCGCTAATGCCTTGCGTTCTTCGGCGCCGGCTTGCGGTCCCCCGCAATCCGGCGAGGGGCATGGCATCTTGTAGAAAATCTCGTTCAGATAGGCCGCGACGTCACTGATTTCTGCGGAGCTCCAGTCCTGCCCCGCGTTCTTCTGCATGCGGGTCACTTGGTAGAGCAGGTCCGCCCACGACCCGACGATGTGCTTGTCGCGCCAGTGTGCCTGCGTCGTATGACAGGCGATGCAGTAAGTCTCGTAGAGAAGCCTCCCGCGTTGGACATCCGCAGCCGTCACTGTGGCCGCGGGCTTTCCGCTGTTCTCATGGGCCACGTAGGTTCCGAGGCTAAAGCCCATGAGCGGCGTCAACGCGATTGCGACCAGAAGCTGCGGCCAAAACAACCGGACGAGTTTGCGGAAACGGACAAACATCATCAATGGAGAAGTGGAATTGGCGGAGTGGTCTGCTGCTGTGCGCTACCGCACATGAAAACCATGATACTCGGAAACTCACACTCCGTCCAAGGCTGGTCCGGCGGCTCGGGGGCGACTGTGAACCAGGCCACGCCGTTCTGGATCGGCGAAAGCAGATACTCCATGACAACGCGCTAACCCTAATTTGATCTCGGCGATCACTTGCATGCCCGGCACGAGCTCGAGTTGCTCCGTTGGGCTTTCCAGCACCTGGCTCTTCACGACACCAGCGCGTGGTAGGTCATGTGCTGGGCTGGCACCTCGCCGTCGGGCCTGCCGAATTTCTCGAACGGATGGGCCACGAGCTTCACTTGACCGGCTGTTAAGGCCGCACGAAGCCATACGGCCATTGGGCATCACCGTGGGATCGCGGAAGGACTGAGGCGGCTGCCGGCACGTGCCGGCGCGAGATCATCGCCCGCGCCGCTTGATACAGGTCAAGCCCTCACGCTGGCGGCTGCTCTATGCATTGCGCAAATTATGTCCCAGCCGCATTCGATGCTTGGGCCCGTCAAAGCGAAACCTGGTCGCGGCCGGCACGCTCCGGCCAGTGCGCGATGCTCATGACGCCCCCGAAATTGCAGCGGCCGATCCCGCTTCGGAGCAACCGATCTGAACCATCGCACAGGTCCACGGCCCGGTCGTAGACATCCGCTGCTCGCAGCTCCCGGCCCTACATCAGGCGCTCAGCACGGCGCTGGATGGCGAGCAATGCCTGTTCGAGGTGCATCGTCACTTGGACGAGCAGCACGTGCGCGCGTATGGCTTACCGACCTCTCGCCGACCGGACGGTTTCGGTCATTCGCCGACCACGATCCGGTCTAGTCGTACAACGCCGGCCGCGGCTCCAGCTTGACCTCGGCCGGCTGGCCTGACGCGAGCGATTTCAGGCCGGCGTCCGCCACCGCGGTCGCGACATAGCCGTCCCAGGCGCTTGCGCCGGTCGGCACACCACTCCGAAGCCCCTCCGTCCAGGCCTGGAGTTGGGCGCGGTAGGCGAGGGCAAAGCGCGGCCGCCAGTCACTCGGGAAGGCAAAGCCTTCCTTGGAGGAATGCAGCACCCTGACATCGTGTGGCGGCGTCAGCGCAATCGTCCCCTTTTCGCAGACCAGTTCGGCGCGAACGTCGTAGCCGTATTGCGCATTGACGAAGATTTCGGCGTCGACGACCACGCCATTGTCCATTTCGAGGAGCAGGATCTGCGGGTCCTGCACATTCGACAGGCCGGTTTTTCGCGGCGTCACGACGGTCACCCGCCTGACTTCCCGGCCGAGGACAAAGCGGGCGCTGTCGATCTCGTGAACCGCCGAGTTCGTGATGAGCATCGGCGCCGTCATGAAGGACGGCGCGACGACGTTGCGGTGAACGCAATGCATGACCAGAGCAGCGCCCAGCTCGCCCTCGTCCAGCCTCCGCTTCATCTCGACGTAGCCCGGATCGAAGCGGCGCATGTATCCGACCGTCACCAGTCTCCGATCGAGTCCCTTTTCCTTGTCGATCACCTTCAGACACTGGACAAGCGATGGCGCGAGCGGCTTTTCGCACAGCACCGGCTTCCCGATATCGAGGCAGGCGAGCACCAACGTGCCGTGGGTCTGGTCGGGCGAGGCGACCAGCACCGCATCGACGCCCCTGTCGCCGATAAGGTCCAACGGTTCCGCGAAGGCGCGCGCTGTCTTGCACATCTCGACGATTTTGCCCATTCTCCCGGCGTCGAGGTCCGACACCGCGGCGAGCTCCGCGCCGGACACCGCAGTCGACAGGATCCGCGCATGGTCGGCGCCCATCACTCCCGCACCGATCAGTCCAACTCGGATGGTCATCGAATTCTCCCACCTAACCCATGATTCCGAAGCGCCCGCGCCGCTCCCCCTCACCCCGGCCCTCTCCCGCGAGGGGAGAGGGGGACTGTTGATGCTCCGGGATTGACCGTTACAGTCCGCTAGTGAAAGAAGCGCCCCGCGTCAATGACCAAGGTCTGCCCGGTGATGCTGTCTGTCTGGCAAAACGCGACCACTTGATTCGCGACATCCTCCTTGTCTGCCGCCCGCTTGAGCAGCGCCCCGTCCCTTGCGCGCTCTCTGTACGCTGGGTTGAGGTTCGCCGTCGCCCGAGTCCCCTCCAGATATCCCGGGGCAATGCAGTTCACCAAAATTTCTGGCGCCAGACCCACCGCCATGCAGCGGGTCAGGTGTATTAATCCCGCTTTGGAGACAGCATAGGGGATGGAAGACCCGGAGGGGCCCAATCCGGCGACAGAGGCGATGTTGACGATTCGGCCCCCGCCCTGCCGCCGCATGGCCGGCGCTACGGCCTTGATGCAGAGCATGGGACCGGTGAGGTTTACCGCGAGGATCTTCTGCCATTCTTCATAGGTCATCGCGTCGAGGTCATTGAACGCAATCCACTTGTTGTACGCCGCGTCGTTGACCAGCAGATCCACACGCCCGAAGGTGTTGAGCACATGGGGGACCAACTCTTCCACCTGCGACGGGCTGGTAACATCGCACGCCATCGCCTCCGCTCGCACCCCGGTGCTGCGCAACTCCAGGGCCACCTTCTGAGCGCTCTCCCGGCTCTTCGCGTAGACCACGACCACATCGCTGCCTGCGCGGGCGAGGGCGTGGCAAATCCGCTGACCCAAACCGCCGTTGCCGCCGGTCACAATCGCGACCGTTCCCTGTAGCTGCATCGCTGTCTCCTCTCTCGGTGGTTTGGGGAACATGCTACAACGGGCCGGCTCGTAGCGTTCTCCCGCCCGCCTGGGGAAGCGATAGATAATCTGGTCGTCACGGAGCTGCTCGAGTCGCTCCCGGGCGAAGGGCGGGCGGGCACAGTAGCGTAGAAGCCCAGCCTCTCTTCCCCGAATCACAAAATGCCGCGTAGTTGCCTGGCAGCCCCGGTTGAGCGCTCCATGGACATCCTGCCAGCGGCGCCACTACGCTGTTCATGCATGGCCCGAAACCCCTATTGGGCCCAGAGCCCAAGTTAGGCACAAGATATAGTGGTCCGGGGGAATGGCGCGCGAACCCTTTCCGACGCAAGCAAGGCTGCCTGGCTCACCGACTGAGCTACCGGCGCGCTAGACAATGGCGAAACGAACTAACCAGCCTGGTGCAATGCGATGACGCGGAGCGCGATTCAGAGGGCGACAGTCGCCAAGCAATCGGCCATCGGGACGGCGATCAAGTCGTCTCTCAGGATCGTCGACAGTGGCGACGATTTCTTCCCGGACACCGTCCTCCCCGAGCGGGCTCGTGATTATCCAGAACTGCGTTACATGGGGTCTAAACATCGGCTGCTCCCGTGGATTCACGGAGTTCTCCGTACTCTTGACTTCGAGACAGCCGCGGACCCGTTCGCCGGGAGCGCGTGTGTGGCTTACCTGCTGAAATCCATGGGCCGGCGGGTCGTCGCGTCCGACTTCCTCAACCTTGCCACCACACTGGCCACGGCGACCGTCGAGAATAGCCGGCACCAACTCGACGGCGCAGCACTCAAGAAGATCCTTACGCCAGTGAAGAACGGGCCGGACTTCATCGGGCGGACTTTCGCCGGCGTGTTCTTCGCCCGCGATGACCTACGGTTCCTCGATCGCGTATCGTACAACATCGAGAAACTCGATCACCCTCACCAGCAAGCAGTCGCCCGCTCGGCATTGATCCGGTCCTGCCTGAAGAAGCAGCCTCGCGGCGTGTTCACCGTAACAGGGCACCGCTACGACGACGGTCGGCGGGATCTGAAACTCTCGGTTGAGGAGCACTTCCTGGAGCAGATCGAGGCGTTCAACCGGATCGTTTTTGATAACGGCTACCAGCACGCCGTGCGCCGTGCCGACGTGTTCGACATGACACCCCAAGGGGTCGATCTGGTCTACCTCGACCCGCCATATGTTCCGCGCTCGGATGACAACTGCTACGTGAAGCGCTATCACTTCCTCGAGGGACTCTCTTGCTACTGGCGTGGCCTTGAGATTATGAAAGACACAAAAGTCAAGAAGATCCCAAAACGCTTCACGCCGTTCAGCTACCGGCGGACGGCCATCGAAGCCTTCGACCGACTGTTCCGGCTCTACCAAAGGTGCACCATCGTTCTCTCGTACAGCTCAAATGGCTTCCCTGACCGGGACGAGCTCGAAGAGCTGCTCCACCGCCACAAGCCGAGCGTCACAATATTCGAGAAGCCGCACCGCTACCACTTCGGGACCCATGATTCAGTGCAACGCGCGGAGGTGCACGAGTACCTCTTCGTCGGGCGCTGATGAAATTCGTCACTCAGGAACTCGAAGAGATCCTTGGAGCCTCCGGGCCCTCACTGTTGATTGGACAGATGACCAGGCGCGGCGGGTTATCGCACGGATTGAGGCTTTAACGGTCAAGCCGTCCTATTCAGTAGACGACCTCCGTGAGATCCTCGACGCGCACTTTGAGGATGGGCTACTAATCTCAAGGCTGTTTCTTGGGCTCTCGAAGGACCTCTTCACGGCCGCGTTGAAGGACGCTCTGGATGATGGCGGCACAGGCATGACGCGCTATCGCAAGGATCCTGACGGCTTCCTAAAGGGTCTGATCTCCCTTGGAATCCTCGGCGAGATGGCGGCACAGGTGAACCGCACGCCGAAATGGAGTGACCTGCTGGTAGAGCGCCTGCGCAGCGGGCGTGGTAGCGCCATAAGCGGTCAAAAGCGAGGTCGGCAGGTCGAAGACTTTGTGGAAACCATCGTGCGGAAGGTGTTCGCAAGTACCTTCGACACGCGGTGCACGTTCAGCGGACCCAAAGGCCGCAAGGCAAAATGCGACTTCGCGATTCCCTCGAAGGCCAAGCCTCGGATCCTGATCGAATCCAAAGGTTACGGCGCCACCGGCTCGAAAATGACTGACATCATCGGAGACATCGAGAAGATCATCGCTGCCAAGAGGCCTGACACGGCCTTTCTGTTCTTTACCGACGGCCTGTCGTGGAAGCAACGTCGAAGCGACCTTAAGAAAATTGTCGAATACCAGAACGAGGGTGAAGTAACCCGAATCTACACCATGGCGATGGCCGCCGCCTTTGAGGCCGACCTCAGGCAGCTAAAGCGGGAGCACAGCCTCTGAATGTGGGCTGCGGTCTCACAAAGATCGCGTCCTGATTAGCTAGACGGATAGCGGATATGAAATCCAACCGTATCACGCGTCGCCGGAAGACTCAAGGCGGGGTGTGAGACGGGTGCGCGAGAGCCTGGGAAGCACTGGCGAGCACGCTTGGCGGCCACCACGGTCTGGTGGACGGGATGCCAAGCGGGCGGCGCCACGGGCGGGGCGAGCGCGGCGAGCCGGATCATCGGGCCGTTGCACAGCGGCTCGGGATGACCCGGATGAAACTGTGGCGGGTCACCAAGGCAGCGTCCGGCCGGCGTGCTTTCGACCGATCTCCGCTGCCTCGTGCGCCTTTGGGCCGGAGGCGATCATCACGCCCTGGTCGAGCCGGCTCCTCACGTTCTCCGGCGTGACCTGCTCGAGGAAGGCGAGGCCGGCGGCTTTGCACGCGGCAGTGATGCGGGCGCGCGCGGCCTGCATCTCGGGAGGATAGGGCTCGTCGTGCCGATCCGGGTAGCCCATCGACATGCCCATGTCCCCCGGGCCCCATTCGGCGAAGGCGATCCCCGGGACCCGCGTCGTGCGCTCCACGCCGGCGAGCGCACGCGTGTTCTCGACCTTGATCCCGAGCAGCAGCTCGCCGCGCGGGTTGAGCGGCCAGGGATCGGCTTGGGCGAAGTACTCGCCGACCGGGATCCCCCAGACCTCGGCCGCTCGGATCTGGCCACCGTGTCCGCGGCGCCCGGCCCCGAGATCGGAGCCGGCGCTAGAGGCGAAGGAGTAGCGCGCAGCCTCCACGAAGGCGCGCACCGCTTCCGGGGTCTCGGCGTGACACAGGAGCAAGCCGTGGACGCCGGCGGCGAGCACGTGCTTGATCATCCATCCGTTCGTGCGGACCGCGTGCTCATCTGTCCCGTCGAAGGGCAGTGTCACGATCACAGCGGGTGTCCGGTGCCCGCTCCTGGTAGGACCGCCGTCGGCGAGGCCGTGCATGAACTGGGTCAGCCCTCGCACGTCGAAAGCGCTGTGCTCCATGTCGTACGCGATGTAATCGGCCCACGTCTGCGCCAGCGCGCGACCTCCGCTGTACTCGCCGGCGCTGATGGCGTCGACGAACTCGAAGTACACCGGCTGACGCTGCTCCAGCAGCTCGACCGCCTTGTTGACGCGTTTCATGGCCCCCTGGTTCACCTCGTAGGTAAGGCTCAGCGATGCCGTCCGGCCGCCAGTTCCCGAGCGTACACCTCCCACGAGCGGGCCGACGTCCGCGGCGGGATCACGTGGCGCACGTCGCAATTGATGAGCGACAGCGGCCACATCCCGCTGGCGATGCGGACGGCCTCCTCGCCGAGCTGGGTCTGGGCGCGCTCCCACGCGGTCTCGGAGTAGCTGGCGTAGTGGTTCGTCACGGAGACGTTGTCCATCCTGAGCAGCGGGTTGTCGGGATCGACCGGCTCCTTCTCGAAGACGTCGAGCCCGGCGCCGGCGATCCGGTTCCGCTGGAGCGCTTCGATGAGCGCGGCCTCGTCCACCACGCCGCCGCGCGCGCAGTTGATCACGTAGGCGGTGGGCTTCATGACGTCGAACTGCGCGCGGCTGATAAGGTGGCGCGTCTCCGCGTTGAGATAGACGTGGACGCTGATGTAGTCGCAGCGCCGGCACAGCTCCTCCAGCGAGGCCATCATCTCGACGCCGTACTCCAGCGCGTCCCAGGACGCGACGTACGGGTCGTAGGCGATGACGTGCAGGCCGAAGGCCCTGGCCTTGCGCGCCACGGCGCGCCCGATGTCGCCGAGGCCGACGATGCCGAACACCTGGCCGGCGACGTGGCCCATCGGCGCCAGGTTCTTACGGATCCACACCCCGCTCCTGACCAGCTTGTCGTGCAGCACGAACTTCCGGGCGCAGACGAGGAAGTGCATCATCGTGTGGTTCGACACCTCCTCGGTGCCGAACGACGCCGTGTTCGCCAGGATGACGCCGTTCGTGGTCGCCGCGTCCAGATCCAGATGGTCGTAACCGTGGCCGAACGAGACGAGGCCCTTGCAGCGGCCGTGCAGGCCCATGTGGGCGAAAGCAGCCCGGTCGAAGCCGTGGCCCTGGACCATCGCGGCGTCTACATCGCGCAGCGCCTGAGTCAGCTCCGAGGTGCTGTGGCCCTCGTAGCGGACGACCGTTCCCCCGGCGAGCCGGATCGCGCGGCTCTGCTGCTCGAGTGAAGACGGGTCGGAGTTCTCGGTATTCGCGGGGCCGATGTAGAGGACTGTGATGGGCTGCGTCATAGGGTGTGGGTAGCGCCAGGAACGGCTGGGAAATTTCGTTAAATTGTACCTATAGCACAGATTTGTTCCCTCAGCGCAGGCTCGGGTGCGGCTTTCGAGGGAATTCAGAAATATTCCCGACCCAGGGCCGCGAGTCCGTTCACACCGCCGGCAAACAGGCCGCGCTGCTAGGCAAGCTCCGCCGCTTTTTGCCCGAACGCGTCCATGGGGCAGATGGTCTACACTTGAGCCCGTCTCTCTCATGAAAATCACACGCATCCAATCGCAGATCGTTCGGCTGCCCGCGGACGAGCCGCTTGTGGGCGCACCTCCGCCGCCCGGGGTGTTCCGCGAGTTCGTCACGCTCCGGGTCGAAACCGACTCGGGTCTCGAGGGTGTAGGCGTCACGTTCTTTGGCGCGGCGCTCACCGGCACGCTCAGGCATGCTGTCGACCAGCTCGGGGCGCTGGCGATTGGAGAGGATCCGCTGCGCGTCGAGGCCATCGGACAGAAGCTGCGGGAGGCAGCGGCTGGCTCCGCAGGGCCTGGCGGGATCTTCACGCTCGCTTTCTCTGCCATCGACATGGCGCTGTGGGACATCAAGGGCAAAGCCCTCGGCCAGCCACTCGCCACGCTGCTCGGCGGCTTGCGCCAACGCGTGCCCACCTACGCGAGCGGCGCGCTCATGCGCACATTTCCCCTAGAGCACGTCGTGAGCGCGGCACGCACGCTGGTCGACAAAGGGTTCAAGCAGATGAAGATGCAGCTCGCGCTGCCGGGCGCCACGACGCCTGCGATCGAGGTCGAGCGCGCGCGCAGGATCCGCGAGGCGATCGGCCCGGACATCGATCTGATGTGCGACATCAACCAGCGCTGGAGCGTGCACCAGGCCATGGACATCGGCCGGCGGCTCGAGGGCGTCCAGTTCTACTGGCTGGAGGACGTGACGACGCACGACGACTACCCGGGCCTTGCCCGGGTCGCCGACGCGCTGGCGACGCCCGTAGCCGGAGGCGAGTACGTCTACGGGATTTCCCCGTTCCGCCACATGCTGGAAGCCCGCTCCGTAGACATCGTCATGATCGATCTGTTGCGGGTCGGCGGGATCGCCAACTGGCTCAAGGTCGCCGGCATGGCCGAGGCGTTCAACCTGCCGGTGGTCAGCCATCTGTTGCCCGAGATCCACGTGCACCTCGTCGCCGCGGTCCCCAATGGCCTCACCGTCGAGTACATGCCGTGGCTGCTGAAGCTGTTCGAAGAAGCGCCGGTCGCGGTGAACGGGCAACTCACGGTCCCTTCCAGGCCGGGGCTCGGGCTCGCGTTCGATCGCGACTTCGTCCGCCGCCACGCGCTCGGGTGAGGCCGGCGTCGGGCGCGCCTCTTGTTCGTCGTCCCGGCGCCGTCACCCCGGACTTGATCCGGGGCGGGACCCGAGCGATGATCCGAAAGAAAATAGGGTGACAAATGACGCCCGAGCCGGGGGCTGGCTTTTTGGGCTTTGACGAGAAGGAAGCGCGCCGCGTCGAGGCGATCTATCAGACGCCCGATGTCGTGGCGCAGCGTGCTCGGGTGCTCGACGCGCTTGGGTTGCAGCCGGGCGAGCGCGTAGTCGACCTCGGCTGCGGACCCGGCCTGCTGGCGCTGCAGATGGCAGAGCGAGTAGGACCGGGAGGCGAAATCCAGTGCATCGACGCTTCCGAGAGCATGGTCGCGCTGGCGCGGCACCGCTGCGCAGCCATGAACTGGGTGCACCTGCGTGTGGGTGACGTCGCGGCGCTGCCCTACGCGAGCCACAGCTTCGACGCCGCCGTGTGTACGCAGGTGTACGAATACCTGCCCGAGCTAGACCGCGCACTGGAGCAGCTCTATCGAGTGCTGGAACCGGGCGGGCGGGCGGTGATCGTCGACACGGATTGGGAATCCTGCGTGTGGCACTCGAGCGACGCGGTGCGCATGCGGCGCCTGCTAGAGGCCTGGGACCGGCACTGTCCGCAGCCCCGGCTGCCGCGCACGCTGGCGGCACAGCTGCGCGCGGTCGGGTTCGAGAGCGTGCGCGTCGATGCGATCACTCTGATCAACGATCTCTACCATCCCGATACCTACAGCTTCAGCATGATCTCGGTGATCGCGGGGTACGCGGCCAAGCACGGACTCGTACCCGAGAAGGAAGTGGAAGCGTGGGCGGCGGACCTCGAGGCGCTGGGTCAGCGCGGCGATTACTTCTTCAGTTTGAACCGCTACTTGTTCATTGCACGCAGACCTGCGGCAGGTAAGGCGCGATAGGCCACAGCCTCGGTCATGCCGTCGGCCTATCTCGCAATCTGTACTGGAACCGAAGGCCCGACCACACCTCGTCGATCGCGCAGACCTTGTTGTCGACCGCCCCGGCAGCAAGGCCCACTTCGCGCACTGCATCCTCGGTGAGATTCGTGGTGGCGCCCGAAGCCTTCTAGCCTGCCAATGAGGTTCATCTCCTGGAAGCTGAGAGTGTCAGGCTTCGAAGCCCATCTCCACCGCGCCAATGCCTTCCACCGTGAACCGGTAGTGCTCGCCGAGTGTCGGGAACCGCGTCGTCACCAGGCTCCCGGTGGACACGATTTCCCCGGCGCGCAGGGCCTGGCCTCGTTCCCGCAGATGGTTCGCCAGCCAGAGCAGCGGCTCGAACGGATGCCCCAGTACGTCGCGCCCGTAGCCCTGATCGATTACCTCGCCGTTGCGCTCGACCATACCGCGTGCGGCGGCGAGGTCGGGCCAGGCGGACCGGAACTCGCCTGTCACGATGCCTTCGTTCCAGGCGTTGTCGGCGACCAGAGAGAGCAGGTCGAGCGGGTACGCTGAGTTGCGGTCGTCGATGACTTCGAAGGCAGGACAGACAGCATCTACTGCTTGCGCCACCTCGTGCATCTCGTACGGCGCCCCACGCGGCGCGAGAGAGCGGCCGAGCCGCACGCAGATCTCGAACTCGATGCCGAGGTGCACGAGATCGCGAAGCCGCAGCCGAACGCCGCTGGGCTTAAGACGGCTTGCAAGGACGACCCCAGCAACGGGGTGGTCGATGCTGCACATCTTCTGCATGCGCGCCGAGGTCAGGCCGATCTTGTATCCGACCCGCCGGCCATGGGTCGCCAGCATGCACTGGACGAACGCCGCCTGGATCGCATAGGCGCCGGCCAGATCCACCGCGCCCCAGGCGCGCGCGAAAGGCGTGATATTGCGCTTCTGCGCATGATCGCGGACCAGGGTGGACGCCGCTTGTTCCAGATCGATATTCATGCTGGGGCCGCGCGCGGACGTAGCGGTCGGGGTTGAGGTTTCATTAGACTGCGTAACATGATACATCCGCGGCCGAGGGCGAGTGTCGGCTTGGGTGATCCCTACCGACGAGGAACTGATGATCGCTCGCCACACGCAACACGTGCTTGAGATTGATTGAGCGACCACGATGAGCGTCGAACTACCACTCCGTCCGCATGGCGGCACTGGCCGCGGGTTTGATGAACGATGGCGGCAACCTCTGCGCCAATCAGCTAGCATAAGTATCTTGTTGTGAACGCCATTGCCTGTGGTTAGGGACGCTCCTAGGCGAGGGCCGAGCACTGGTGATGGAACCCGCATGACTAAGCTGGCCCTTCGAATCGAGCGCAACCTCGGCTGGATCGTCCTGGCGATCGTGCTCGCCGGCTGCCTGCTTGTGCTCTGGCCCTTCGGGTCCGCGGTGCTGTGGGCGGTAGTGCTCTGCTTCTCGACTTGGCCCATCTATCACCGCATCCTCAGGCTGCTCGGCGGACGCCGGACGCTGGCTGCGACCGTGATGACGCTAGCAATGCTCCTCGTGGTCCTCTTGCCATTCGTGATCATCGGCACGACGCTCGCGGACAGCGTAAAGGAACTCACCTCGGCAGCCCGTCATTCGCTCGAGACCGGACCGCCAGCGCCGCCGGCGTGGCTGGCCAAAGTTCCAATCGTCGGGCAACCGGCGAGCGCGTATTGGGGCAGCCTGGCGACAGACAGTGCGAAGTTAGCGCAGGAATCCCGGCGTTTCATCGAACCCGCCAGCGCATGGTTACTGAAGATCGCCCTGGCGCTGGGCCGTGGCTTGCTCCAACTGGCATTGAGCGTCTTCGTCGCGTTCTTCCTGTTCCGTGATGGCCTGTCCGCGGCGCAGCGCTTGATCATGGGAGTGGAACGCATCGGTGGCGAGCGCGGGAGACACCTGCTGAGCGTCGCGGGCAACACGGTTCGTGGCGTCGTCTATGGCATTCTGGGCACGGCGCTGGTGCAGGCGGTGATGGCGGGAATCGGCTTCGTCATCGCGGGCGTGCCAGGCGCGGCCGTCCTCGCGCTGCTGACCTTCTTCCTGTCCGTCGTGCCGGTGGGCCCGCCGCTGATCTGGCTGCCCGCTGCGATCTGGCTGTTTCAGCAAGGCTCGACCGGTCTGGGCATCTTCATGCTGGTGTGGGGCGTGGGGGTGAGCAGCGTGGATAACGTGGTCAAGCCCTGGCTCATCAGCCAGGGCAGCGATTTGCCGTTCATCTTGATCTTCTTCGGTGTCCTCGGCGGCGCGCTGGCTTTTGGCTTTATCGGCGTGTTTCTCGGGCCGACGCTGCTGGCGGTCGGTTTCCGCTTGCTGGAGGAATGGTTCTCCACCAGCCGCCGCGATGCCGAGGCCGATCCTGGCGAGCGCGATTCGGCACGCGTCGGCTGAAGTGCCAAGGAGAAGTTTCGCAACCAGCAGATCGAGTGCCGCAACTACGCCCACGCGCACGGCATCGACAAGCCGGAGATCATCGAGTGGCGCTGGCCTGCCTGATCGCGTCGTTGCGCGCCGCGAGCCTTGCAGGATCTGCTTGGGGGACAAGAAAGTGGGATACAAAGTGTGGCAGTTGATCGGTGCGTCAATCCTGATCGCAGGGCTGCTCGGCCCCGTGATCACTAGTGCTGCCGACGCGCCGGCGGCCGCTGATGCGACGCGGGCCGCGCCGGCGCCGCTGGTGTTCGGGAACCGCACCATCGTCGTGTTCCGCGCCATGCTTCTCGGCCACACCCCCAGCGACCGCGCCGAAGCCGCGCAGCATCGAATCGAGGTGCTTGCGGACAGGCGCAGCGGCTCGGCCGTCAGCTCCCGCCCGATTCCCCAGGGCATCGCAGTCGAGATCGATGGCGCTGTCGCGTTCGTCGTCACGCCCGGTGATGTCGATGATCTCGGCGGCGCGACCCTGCAGTCGAGTGCGGACGAAGCCGTCCGCGCGCTGAGCCTGGCGCTGGCGGAGGCGCAGGAGCAGGCCAGTGCTCGGCAACTGCTGAAGGCCGTGTTGCTCGCCGTGCTGGCCACGCTCATCTATGTTGGTCTGCTGTACGGCATCGTTGCA
>JBGPOV010000045.1:0-25848 GCA_041488255.1 Gammaproteobacteria bacterium
GATCCCGAAAAGCCTCCTGGATCTCATCGGCAACACGCCGATGGTCGAGATCACCCGCCTGGATTGCGGCCCCTGCCGGTTGTTCGTGAAGCTGGAGAACCAGAATCCGGCGGGCTCGATCAAGGACCGCATCGGGCTGTCCATGATCGAAGCGGCGGAGCGCGACGGCCGGCTCAAGCCCGGCGGCACGATCATCGAAGCCACGGCCGGCAACACCGGCTTGGGCCTGGCGCTGGTGGCCGCGCGCAAGGGCTACAAGCTGATCCTGGTGGTGCCGGACAAGATGGCGCGCGAGAAGATCTTCAACCTGCGCGCGCTCGGCGCAGAGGTGGTGCTCACACGCTCGGACGTTGGCAAGGGTCATCCCGAGTACTACCAGGACATGGCCGAGCGCATCGCGCAGGAAACCGGCGCGCTCTTCGTGAACCAGTTTGCCAATCCGGCCAATCCCGAGGCGCACGAGAACACGACCGGCCCCGAAATCTGGGAGCAAATGGGCCATCACGTCGACGCGGTGGTGTGCGGAGTAGGCTCCGGCGGCACGCTGGCAGGGCTGTCGCGCTTCTTCGGGCGGGTGTCGCCTCAGACCGAGATGGTGCTGGCGGACCCGGTGGGCTCGGTGCTGTGCGATTACGTCAAGACCGGCAAGTACGGCCAGGCCGGGAGCTGGGTGGTAGAAGGCATCGGCGAGGACTTCATTCCGCCGATCGCGGACCTGTCGCGCGTCAAGGCGGCCTACTCGATCAGCGATGCGGAGAGTCTGAACACCGCCCGCGAGCTGCTCAAAGAGGAAGGCATCCTCGGCGGCTCTTCCTCCGGCACGCTGGTGGCCTGCGCGCTGCGCTACTGCCGGGAGCAAAAGGCGGCCAAGCGGGTCGTCACCTTCATCTGCGATACCGGCAACAAGTATCTGTCGAAGATGTTCAACGACTACTGGATGGCAGACCAGGGGTTCCTGCAGCGCGACAGCTACGGCGACCTGCGCGACATCATCGGCCGCCGCGCCGACGAGCGCGCCGTGGTCACGATCGGGCCCGACGACAAGCTGATGACCGCTTACGCACGCATGAAGCTGTACGACATTTCGCAGATCCCAGTCGTAGAGGGCGATCAGGTCATCGGCCTGATCGACGAATGGGACCTGCTCTCGGCGGTGCAGGACGACCCCGCTAAGTTCCGCCAGCCGGTGCGCAGCGCCATGACCAAGCGGCTGGAAACGGTTGGGTTGAAGACGCCGCTGGCGTCGCTGATGGATACTTTCAACAAGGGCTTCGTTGCAATCGTCCTGGATCAAGGCAAGTTCTGGGGCCTGATCACCCGCATCGACGTGCTCAACTACCTGCGGCACAAGGCACCATGACACAAAAATCACCCTCACCCCGACCCTCTCCCGTCAAGGGAGAGGGGGCTTTATTCGGGTTTGCGACCCGTGCCATTCACGCGGGGCAGACGCCCGATCCGACTACGGGCGCGGTGATGCAGCCGATCTATGCCACGTCCACGTTCAAACAATCCTCGCCCGGCGTGCACACCGGCTACGAGTACGCGCGCACGCAGAATCCCACGCGCATGGCCTTCGAGCGCTGTATCGCCGATCTGGAGAGCGGCGCGCACGGGTTCGCCTTCGCCTCCGGCATGGGCGCCATGGCCACCGTGCTGGAACTGCTGGACGCGGGCAGCCACATCGTTGCCGTGGACGACATGTACGGCGGGAGCTGGCGGCTGTTCGAGCGCATCCGCAAGCGCACGGCCGGACTGCGAGTGGAGTACGTGGACCCCGACCGCCCGGAGACCATCGACAAGGCGATCCAGCCCGACACCCGCATGATCTGGGTGGAATCACCCAGCAACCCGGCGCTCAAGGTGACCGATCTTTCGGCGGTGGCGCGGCTGGCCCGCGCCCGGGGCATCCTCACCGTATGCGACAACACGTTTGCCTCGCCCGCACTGCAGAGGCCGCTCGAGTTGGGCTTCGACGTCGTGGTGCACTCCATCACCAAGTACATCAACGGCCATTCCGACGCGGTGGGCGGCATCGTCGTGATCGGCGACACCCCCGAGCTGAAGGACAAACTGGAGTTCATGCAGAATGCCATCGGTTCCATCATGGACCCCTTCACCGCGTTTCTCGCGTTGCGCGGCGTCAAAACTCTGCCGCTGCGCATGCATCAGCACTGCTACAACGCGCTGACGATCGCGCATTGGCTGGACGCCCACCCCAAGACGGAGCGGGTGATCTACCCTGGCCTGCCCAAGCATCCGCAGCACGCGTTGGCTGCCAGCCAGATGCAGGGGTTCGGCGGGATGATCGCGGCCTACCTGAAGACGGACCTCGCGGGCACTAAGCGCTTCCTGGAGCACTGCCATTTGTTCACGCTGGCGGAGAGTCTCGGTGGCGTGGAAAGCTTGATCGGCCATCCGGGACTGATGAGCCATGCTTCGCTCCCGGCAGAGCGGCGCGCGCAGCTCAAGCTTACGGACAACCTGGTGCGTCTGTCAGTGGGAATCGAGGATGCCGAGGACCTGATCGCCGATCTCGACCGCGCGTTGGCCGCCATCTGACGCCGAGCCTGCGTGATGCCAACGCTGCTGCGCCCGCGCCTGATTTATCTCGCGACGTTCCTCGCCTGCGTTGGGCTGATGGGCTTCGGCCTGTATCTGCAGCACGTAGAGAACCTGGAGCCCTGCCCGTTGTGCATCCTGCAGCGCTACGCCTTCGTGGCCACCGGGCTGATCGCTCTGGTCGCAGCGATCCACGGTGCGCGCAAGGTCGGCACGTGGATCTATGGCACGCTCCTGATGCTGTCCGCCGGGATCGGGGCGGTAATCGCTGGACGCCAGACGTGGCTCCAGCACAACCCGCCCCAGATGCTCGACTGCGGTCCCGACCTCGCCTATATGCTGGACTCCTTCCCGCTCGCGCAGGTGCTGCCCAAAGTGTTCAAGGGTGAAGGTGACTGCGCCAAGGTGGTATGGAAGTTCCTCGGCCTGTCCATCCCCGAATGGGCGTTGGTCTGGTTCGTCCTGTTCATGGTCGCGGCAGCCCTGGCCATGGCGCTGACGCCGCATCAGAAGTAGATGCCCACCTTCAGCCGGACCTCGAGCGTTTCGAACTCGTCGAGCTGCAGGTGTGAAGAGCGGCCCGGATCGGTCGGATTGCCGACGATCTGCGGGAGCACGGTGAGCGTGGCCCACCAGGACTTGGTGGCGTAGTGAATTGCCGGCCCTGCGAAGAAAGCCCAGGCGGCGTTGTTGCCCAGATTCATGTTCGGATAGATTGCCTGGTAGCGAGCCTCCAACCCCGCATACCAATTCGGCGCGAAGCGGTACGCCACGCCACCGGTCAATTCCAGTTTGAGTTCCAGCTCGTTCGGCGAGTCTGAAGGGAATCGCTCCCACTCGAATTCGCCGGTCAGATTGAGGACCGTGACAAGCTGATCGTCCAGGAAATTCTTCTGCAGGATGGCCTTGGCCTCGACCTCGTACTCGGTCCCGACCACCCCGGTGATCTTGTTGAGGCGCGAGTACCCCGGCTCCAGATAAAAGGCCAGGCCCACGGGATCCTTATAGGGGCTGAGCAGGGCATATTTGAACTCCATCGACACGCCTTGGAACCCAACGCCGGACTGGTTGGGGATCTCGAATTGCCCTTGGTCGTCGACGGGACCGGTGTCGTGGGTCCACATGCCCTGGAAGTTGAGGTAGAGGGCTGTCTGGAAACGATCGGTAACGCCGTACTCGAGTTCCTCCTTGAGGTCCAGCGCGTTGTAGGTGCCATTGCCCTTGTCCGTCCGCCAGGTGGCCCATTGCTCAAACTCCCAAATGCCCTTGGGTAGAACTTCCGAGCCATAGCTGTAGCCGAAGAGACTCTCGTCAGCCTGGGCGGAGGCAATGGCCCAAAGCAGGCCGGAGGCGGCTATAAGCGTGCTGATGACCAGCCGCGTCGGCACTGCATGACGCTCGTCTTGTTTCATTCCTTATCTCCCTGATGCGACACGCGAAGACGCGCCCTCTTTTTTCCCATGCTCGACGCCGAGAGCTTTTGCGATGCGAACGGGAATGATATTGCGAACGATTATCGTTATTGACTAAAGACCTGTCAACAGGGGTGGGCCGGGAACTACTTTCGGGAGCGCATCCAGGCGAGAAGCGCCGGATGCAAGCCAGGTAGGCTGTCTAGCTCTTGATGCCAGGTTGGTGAATCTCTGGGTCCCGGCCGCGTTTGTAGACCATGACTGTGCGGCTGAACGTGATCACCACCGGATTAGATCGCCTTTTCGCGCTGTAGCCGGGCGATGAAGGCCTCGTCGAAGCCCAATTCGGACAGGATCGCGCGAGTGTGCTGCCCGACCGAGGGAATCGGGTCCATGCGCGGCTCCTCGCTGTCCAGGTTGACGGGAGGCAGCAGCGCCTGGATGCACCCCCCGGGCGACTCCACTTCGCGCCAGCGGCCGCGCGCCGTCAACTGCGGATGGTTCCAGAAAGCCTGCATGTCGTTGAGGCGGGAATTGGCGATCTGCGCCGCATCCAGCCGCGCGGTAATCTCCTCGGCCGTGAGGCGCGCGAAGACATTCTCGATGATCTTGGTCAGCGCCTCGCGGTTGGCATCGCGCTGGCTGTTGCTGTTGAACCGCGCGTCACCGGCCAGTTCCGGTCTTTCGCAAACGATCGCGCAGAAGCTGGCCCATTCGCGCTCGTTCTGGATCCCGAAGAAAACAGTCTTCCCGTCGCCCGCGGGGAACGGTCCGTAGGGATGAATGGTCGCGTGCGCGGCCCCGGTGCGCGGAGGCGGCTTCCCGCCATAAGCAGCAAAGTAGGCCGGATAGCCCATCCATTCTCCCAGGGCCTCGAACATCGAGACGTCGAAGGCAGCGCCCTTGCCCGTCCTCTCCCGCTGATACAGCGCGGTCAGGATTCCGGTGAAGCCGTACATGCCGGCGGCGATGTCGGCGATTGAGATACCGGCTTTGCTTGGCGTGTCGGGTGTTCCCGTCACCGATACCACGCCCGATTCGCACTGGATCAACAGGTCGTAGGCCTTCTTCTGGCTGTAGGGCCCGTCCGGTCCGTAGCCCGAGATGTTGCACACGATGATGCGCCGGTGCTGCTTCGTGAGCGCATCGGACGACAGGCCAAGCCGCGCTGCGGCGCCGGGCACCAGGTTCTGTACGAACACGTCAGCCTTGGCCAGCAGGCGCTCCAGTATCGTCTTGGCGTCCGCGTGCTTCACATCCAGCGTCAGGCTCTGCTTGGAGCGGTTGAGCCACACGAAATGGGACGACTGGCCGAGCACGGTTTGGTCGTAGCTGCGCGCAAAGTCGCCCCCCTGCGGGCGCTCGATCTTGATGACGCGCGCGCCCAGATCAGCCAGCTGCCGCGTCGTGAACGGGGCCGCGACCGCCTGCTCCAGAGAGACTACGGTGATTCCCTGCAGTGGCAGCATCAGTTCTTAGGAGCGAAAGACATGAATCGCGGAGGCGCAGAGAGCGCAGAGAAAATCAACAACCGAACCTCAGGCCGCCAACGTGCAAAAAGTGCCGGGGGCGACCGGAGCTTCGCCTGGCCTGGCTTCGGTCTACTGAGTGGTCTCTTTCTACGTTTCCTCTGCGCTCTCCGCGTGTCCGCGGTTCAATGCGGGTCGGGTTGATCGGCCAGAGCGACGCCGATCATCGAATCGCGCGTGACGAGCGTCGCAAGTCGCTCCTCGCTCCAGCCCTCGGTGCCGGCCGGACGCAGCGGGAAGACCAGGTAGCGCATATCGGCGTTGGAATCGTGCACCCGCACGCTGACGTGGTCGGGCAGCTCGAGCCCGAACTCGCGCAGCACGGCACGCGGCTCGCGCACCACCCGCGAGCGATAGTTGCGACTCTTGTACCAGTCGGGAGGAAGCCCGAGCAGCCAGCGCGGATAACAGGAGCACAGGGTGCACACGATGACGTTGTGGACCTCTCGCGTGTTCTCGACCACGACCAGCTTGTACGCCCCGTGGTCCAGGCCCACTTCCTCGGCCGCCGCGTTCCCATTAGTCAGCATGCGCTGTTTGTACTGGGGATCGAGCCAGGCCCGGGAGACCATCCTGGCGCCGAGCCCGGCGTTGCGCCCGTCCATGTCCTCGATCTGGCGGCGGACCTCGTCGGCCGTCAGGATGCCTTTTTCGATCAGCAGCTCGCGCACCGCCACTTCCATCGCCTGGTAATAGCTGAGCTTGTCCGCAGCGTCGGGGAGCGTCGCGTGCGGGTGATCGTGGTCGTGATGGTTGGTCATAGGTGTTGTGTGCCGGCCGGCTCCAACCAGTGCTGGTAGATCTCCACGTCCAGCGTGTCGCTCGGGGCACCGAGGTAGTCGGGCCATAGCTCACGCTGAACAAAGCGCACCCGGTACAGTGGTTGGGCCGGCTGTCCGCTGCGCGCATACGCCAGTTCTTCCGGGTTGGGGTAGGCGCCGCACAACCGCTCCACGACACCCTCATGTCCGCGGACGTACCACGGTGTGCGCACGTGCCCCGGTGGGTAAGCCCGCCGCACGTGTACGCGCTCGCCCGGCTTGAAGCGGATCGGCAAAGCAGCCGCGCTCACAACTCGCCTCGTTCGTGCCGCTGCTCGACCGCGGCCATTTTACGGCCCAGCTGGTCGATACTGATGACGCCACGCTGGATCAGCGTCTGGCTGATGGAGTGAATCCAGCGCTCGTAGTAGGTCAGCCTATCGTAGACGTCGGCGCCAAGGCTCTCGATGTTGCGTCTGAGCTCATGCTCCGTGATCAGGCGCCGGTCCTTGCGCGAGAGCAGCACCATGAGCGCATCCACGCGCTTCTCCCAGAGGGCGTAATCGTGCTCGGTGCGTTCGACTGGCCCGGCCGGCTGCCCGCCCATGTCGTGGGGGCTGCGCGGCGTGCTCGGATCGGCTGTGTCGAGATCGCTCATAGCGTAGATTATAGACGCCGACGCCAGCCCGCCCTACTTGGGGGCTGGCGTGACCGTACCTGCAGCCGCTGGCTTGCCGCTTGTGGATGGCGACGACGCTGCGGCCGTGGAAGCCGGCGCCTGGGCCGGGGCGCCAGCAGCCGCGACCTTGGCGCCGTCCGCGACGGTGTTCGGCAGATTCAGCACCACGCGAACATTTTCCTCCAGCCCGCTTTCGATGCGGATCACCTTGCCGTCGGTTCCCGCCACGTTGATGGGAGTGAGCTTGATGTGGCTGTCGGGCCCGACCACCGCCACCATCCGTTTGCCCTCGCGCATTACCAGCGCTGGCGCAGGCACTTCCACGTAACTCTTGGCGGGTATCAACAGGCTCACGTTCACAAAGCTGCCGGGGATGAACTCGCCCTTGCTGTTATCGAAGTCGACTTCGGTGAGCTGAGTGCGGGTCCTGGGGTCGAGCTCTCCGGCTACCCGCGCTACCTTACCCGTCCCCTGACGGACAGAGTTGGAGGCATCCACTACCTCCGTTGGCGTACCCACGTGCACGTTGGGTGCCTCAGACTGATCCACGTACACGGTAACCCGCAGGCGGGACGGATCCGAGATCGTCACCACCGGGAGCGCAGAACTCTGGTTCGACGTCGCGTTGGTAACCAACGCCCCGAGGTCGACGTAGCGTGCAGTCACCACGCCCGCAAAAGGAGCGGTGAGCACCTTGTAGGAGGTCAAGGCCTTCACCGACGCCACCTGCTGCTCCGCGAGCCGGGCGTTGGTCTCGGCATCCTCGGCCGCCTGCTCGGAGAAGAAGTGCTGGTCGGCCAGGTCGCGTGCACGCTTTGCCAGGCGCTTTTTGTTTTCCAGGTCGGCTACCGCGCTGTCGTACTGATGGTCCAACTCGGGCGAAGTGATCTCGGCGATGAACTGACCTGCCCTTACGTGGTCGCCCTTGTCGACGGAGATCTTGGTCAGATATCCGCTCACCTTTGCGTACAGTGTGGCTGTCTTGTAAGGCAGCGCCTCGCCCAGCAGCGTGAGCTTGCGCACTGTCGGCCCTTGCTTCGAAACAGCAACCGCCACCGTAGGCCCGGCTTCCGCGACCGCCGCGCGTTCCTTCAACTGTGTGGCCAGCTCGCTCTGCTTCGCGTGCCAGAAGTAGTACACGGCTCCGGCCCCCACGGCGACCAACACGGCGCCGAACAGGTAAAAGCCGAAGAACGATCCCTGACGTCGCATGCGCAAGCTCCCGAAAGACCCCTATGGACTTTATGCCGACTCGCCGCGCGCCTCGGCCGCGAAGCGTTCGTCCAGCTCGTGCAGCGTGGGCGGACCCTTGCGCAGGAAGGTATATACGACCGGTACGACGAACAGCGTGCCGAAAGTGGCGAGCGCGAGCCCGCCTATCACGGCACGGCCGAGCGGCGCATTCTGCTCGCCCCCTTCCCCCAGTCCCAGCGCCATCGGCACCATGCCGATGATCATCGCCAGGGCCGTCATGAGCACGGGCCGCAGCCGAGTCTTGCCGGCTTCCACCGCGGCGTCGATCACCGTCATGTCGGGATGGGCCACCCGGATGTCGTTGGCAAAGCTCACCACCAGGATGGAGTTGGAAACCCCGATCCCGACTGCCATGATAGCGCCCATCAGCGACATGACGTTGATGGTGGTCCCGGTGAGCGCGAGCATCCATAAGATGCCGATCAGCGCGCCGGGCACCGCCATCATGATGATGAACGGATCGACCCAGGACTGGAACAGCACGACGAGCAGCGCGTAGACCAGGATCACGGCGAGGATCAGCCCCAGCAGCAGGCTGGTGAAGGAGTTCTGCATCAGCTCGTACTGTCCGCGCACGATGATCTTCGCCGCCTTGGGGAAGTCGGCCGCGCTCACGATCTGCGCGATCTTCTTTTGGATGTCTCCCACGACGCTGCCCAGGTCGCGCCCGTCGACGTTCGCTGCGATGTCTATCACGCGCTGCACCGTGTAGTGGCTGACCGATTCGAAGCTCGTCTCCGGCCGCAACGTAGCCAGGTTCGACAGACGCGTCACGAGCGCGCCGGGCATCGCGTCCAGTCGCGGGGAAGCGGAACCGTCGATGACCGGTCCGACCGTCGGGGTGATGGCGGTGGACATGAGGTCGTCCACGCCGGTGATCTTCTCGATCGGCGTTTGCACCACCACAGCATAGCTGACCCCGTTGGGCGCTAGGAAATAGGACGGGTTGACGAGCGAGCTCGATGACAGCGTGGTGAGCACGCTGTTTGCCACGTCGCGCTGGGTGAACCCCAGCCGCGCTGCACGCAGCCGGTCCACCTCGACCCGCAGCCCGGGATAGTTCAGCACCTGCAGCTGCCGCACGTCCACGGCGCCCGGGACTTCCTCGATCGCCTTGCGCAGCCGCCCAGCATACAACTGGCCGCGCTCGAAGTTGAAGTCCTGCACCTGGACGTCGATGGGAGCGGGCAGGCCGAAGTTCAGCACCTGCGTGACGATGTCGGCGCTCTGGAAGTAGAAGGTCGAACCCGGAAACTTGGGCGGGATCTGCTTGCGGATCTCGCGCATGTACTCGGCGACCGGGCGGTGCGGCGCCTTGAGCGAGATCAGGATCTCGGCGTCCATCCCGCTGATGTTGTCGGTCGGGACGAAAGCGAGGTTGAAGAAGATCGGCACGCCCACCTGGTCATTGATGGTCGCGAGCTCTTGCTGCGGGATCAGCTTGCGGATCTCGTCCTCGACCTGCAGCACCAGTTTCTCGGTCTCCTCGATGCGCAGGCCGACGGGGGCGCGGTAGTGCAGCTTCATGATGCCGACATCCACGGGCGGGAAGAAATCGGTCCCAACCACACGTACGAGCACGATGCTCACAGCCCCGAATGCCGCCATCAACAGCAGGACAAACACGCGGTGGCGCATGAGCAATCCCAGGATGCTTCCGAACCATTCGCGCATCCCATCCAGCGCGCGCTCACGACCCTGATTGAAGCGCTCCGCCACGCTCACCCGACCGGCATGCCCCGAATGCTCGTGCTTCTCGCCCGCCAATAGATAGCGCGACAGCATCGGGACCAGTGTGAACGACAACACGTACGAAGCGAGCAGCGAGAACACCACAGACAGTGCCAGCGGGGTAAACAGGTACTTCGAGACACCGAACAAGAAAGTCACGGGGAAGAAGACGATGCAGATCGCGAGCGTGGCCATCGTGCGCGGCAGAGCAACCTCCCGCGAGCCGTCGAGAATGGCCACGGTGAGCGGTTTGCCCAGCGTGCGGTTACGGTGGATGTTCTCGACCGCCACGGTTGCATCGTCCACCAGGATACCGGTGGCAAGCGCGAGCCCGCCCAGCGTCATCAGGTTGATCGTGTTACCGGTCAGGTAGAGGCAGATGATCCCGGCGAACATCGAGCAGGGTATGGAGGTGACCACCACGAGGGTGTTGCGCCAGCTTCCGAGGAACACCAGGATCATGAGGGATACCAGCAGCGCCGCGATGATGGCTTCAGACGCAACGTTTTGGATCGCGGCCCGCACGAAGACCGACTGGTCGAAATCCAAGCTGACATCCAAGCCCTCGGGAGCAGCCGCGCGGATCTCCGGCAGCATGGCGCGCGCGGCATCCACCACGGTCAGGCTGGAAGCGTCGGCCGCCTTGAGGATCTGCAGGTAGGTCGCCCGCAGCCCGTTCACGTGGACGATGTTGTTCTGCACCGCGAAGGAGTCGTGGACCAGGGCAACGTCGCCGATTAGCACCGGCACGCTGTTCACCACCTTGATCGGCATCTGGTTGAACAGATCAACCGAGGGCGGGCTCGAGTTCATCATGACGTTGTAGTCGATTTCGCCCAGGCGCGCGGTGCCGGCGGGAATCAGCAGGTTCGAAGTGACCAGCGCGTTGACCACGTCGTTGGGCGAGATCCCCTTGGCCTGCATGAGCGGGGGATTGAGGTCGACCTGGATCTGGCGCAGCTTGCCCCCGAACGGCGCTGGGGTCTGCAGGCCCGGAATGGTGAACAGCTTCACCCGCACGAAGTTGAAGGCGTGGTCGAAGATCTGGCCCTCCGGCAGCGTCTTGCTGCTGAGGATCATCTGCACGATGGGGACGGTGGCCGGGTTGAACCGGATCATCACCGGCGGCGTGAGGCCGGGCGGCATGATGCGCAGCGCCGTGCCGTTCACGGCATTGATCTGCGCGATCGCCGCGCCTATGTCGGCGCCCTGATGAAAATAGACTTTGACCAGCCCGGTCCCGGGGATGCAGTGGGACTCGATGCGCTCGATGCCGTTGACCGTGGTGGAGTACGCACGCTCGCTGATGATCACGATGCGCCGCTCCATCTCCTCGGCCGACAGCCCCGGGTAGTTCCAGCCCACGAACACGACCGGGATGTCGATCTTTGGGAAGAAGTCGACGATCATCTGCCGCGTGAACAGCACCAGCAATCCCAGCAGCAGGATCAGCAGCGACAGGACGGCGATCGTGTAGGGGCGGCGCAACGCGAGCCGCACCAGGCCCATCATGGCTGGAGAACCTCGTCTTCGGACAGTAGAAACGACGCGGGCGGCGGCCTCGGCTGCGGATATTCAGCCGCCGCTAGCGCGAACCATGATAAAGCACTTCAGGCCCAAACCAGAAGCGGGGCGCCCGCGCCATCCGGCCGACCGGCTGAAACCCCACGCCTGGCGCGGGCTTCCGAATTTCGGGACGACGCGTCTCAGTATCAGGAATCAGGAATCAGGGACCAAAACCCGCTAGACGTGAGATTCAAGCGGGGAAGGTGTGCAGGGACAGCGGCAGGGTATGGATGCGCTTGCCGGTGATCTGGAACAGGGCGTTGGCCAGCGCCGGCGCGGTGGGGGGCGTGCCCGGCTCGCCGACGCCGCCCGGGTTCTCCTCGCTCGGGACCAGGTGAACCTCGATCTTTGGCGCCTCGTTCATCCGCACCACGGGGTAGTCGTCGAAGTTACCCTGCTCGACCCTGCCGTCCTTGAACGTGATGCGGCCGTAGAGCGCGGCCGACAGTGCGAAGATGATGGAGCTTTCCATCTGCGCCTTGACCTGCTCGGGGTTGACCGCGCGGCCGCAGTCGGTGGCGCACACCACGCGGTGCACGCGCGGCCTGCCCCCCTCGATCGAAGCTTCCACCACCTGCGCGGTCCAGCCGCCGAAGACTGCTACGCAGGCGATCCCGCGGCCCGAGCCCTTCGGCAGCGGCTTGCCCCATCCCGCCTTCTCGGCAGCCAGATCCAGTACCGCGCGCAGGCGCGGCTGCTTGTCCAGCAGCGTGTGGCGAAACTGATAGGGATCCTTGCCCGCCAGCGTCGCCAGCTCGTCGATGAACGTCTCCGTCACGAAGGTATTGTGGGTCGCGCCCACCGAGCGCCAGAACCAGATGGGCACGCCGAAGTCCTGGTTGATCCAGTCGACTCTGACATTGGGAATGTCGTATGGCAGGTCTGCGAGCCCCTCGACCGCCACGCGATCCACGCCATCGGGCCGGATCAAGCGCTTGAAGCCGGATGCCTCCGCCAACGAAGGCACCACCAGCTTCGCCTGGACCATCACCGGATTGCCCGCCGCGTCAAGGCCGCCGCTGATCTCGGTGTAAGAGATGGGCCGATAGTATGCGGCCTTCGTGTCCTCCTCCCGTGAGTAGATCACCTTGACCGGCGCACCCACGGCCTTGGATATCTCCACCGCGGCAATCACGAAGTCCTGCGCCGCGCGCCGGCCGAAACCGCCGCCCAGGAACAGGGTGTGCACCATCACCTGCTCGGGCTGCAGCCCGGTCAGCGCCGCGGCATTTTGCTGGACCGCGGTTTGCGCCTGACTGCCGGTCCACACCTCCACCTCGTGCGGCTTCACCCACGCGGTGCAGTTCATCGGTTCCATGCATGCGTGCGCCAGGTAGGGCAGGTGGTAGGCAGCCGAGATGGTCTTGGCGAGTTTGACGGCCCCGGCGTCGCCTTCGCGCCGCGCCGGGATGCCCTCCAGCCTGGCGGCCTGCTCCAGCGTCGCGCGCAGGTCGTCCGAGGAGCGGCCGACCAGCGTGCCCTCGCCCCACTCGATCTCGACCAGCTCGGAGGCCTTGCGTGCATGCCAATACGTGTCGGCAACCACGGCCACGCCACCCGAGACCGGCACCACTGCTTTCACCCCCGGCGCCGCTTTGGCCTTGTCACCGTTGAAGCGGCTCACCTGCGCGCCCAGCGCCGGGCCCTTGATGACCACCGCGTTGAGCATGCCAGGCACGGTCACGTCGATGCCGAACTTGGCCGAGCCGTCCACCTTGGGCGCGCTGTCCAAGCGCCTGACTGACTTGCCGACGATCTTGAAGTCCTTCGGATCCTGCAGCGGGGGGTCGTTCGGGACCGGCATGGTTGCGGCCTTCTCGGCCAGCTCGGCGTAGGTGAGATGCTTGCCGCCCGGGCCGATCACCATGCTCTTGTCGGTACGCAGCGTCGATGGGCCGACCTTCCAGGTCTCGGCGGCGGCCGCCACCAGCATGGCACGCGCGCTGGCGCCGGCCCTGCGCAGAGTCTGCCAGCTCGAGCGCACCGATGAGGAGCCCCCAGTGAGCATGATCTGCATCCCCGGCCGGTTGTAGTCCGGGTGCGCCGGCGATTGCTCCCAGCGCACCTTGCTCCAGTCGGCGTCCAGCTCCTCGGCGACGATCTGCGGCAGCGAGGTCAGCACGCCCTGCCCCATCTCCGAATTGCCTACGATCACCGTGACCACGTTGTCCTTACCGATGCGGATGAAGGCGTTGGGCCGGAAGCTGGCAGGCGTGCCGGCCTCGTCGGCGCGGATCGCACGCGGGAGATAGAAGCCGAGCAGCAGCACGCCGCCAGCGGCGGCAGTGGTGTGCAGGAAATTGCGCCGGCCCGGGTTGTCGATCGGGTTCATCTGCGTGCCCTCACTCACGCCGCTGGCTGGGTCGCATGCTGAACGCAGCCCGGATGGGTTCGGAAATTTTTCAGCGGGCCCGGGGGTTCCTGGACCACCTCGGGCACAAAGGTGTTCGACGCTGTACCCCCTCGGAGTGTTCCGCGGGCATCGACGGTCCCCGGGCCGCTACGGGATTGTAGCCTGCCGGGCGTTGCGGCTTTGCGACAGGACTGGATGGAGCGGCTGCGCGGCAGACGGCGCTCAGTAGGAGCGCGGCAGACCGAGCACGTGCAGCTCGGCAGCCTTGAAGCGCATCAGGTTCGCCGCCTCGACTTGGCGTAGGCGCGTGCAATGGGAAACTGGACACCTTGGTTCTGACCGATCGGGCGCTCGAACACCACCCGCTCCCGCGCGTAGGCAGCAGTTGGGCCACCGACGACGCAGCCAATGCTGCATGGACGCCGGCACAGCGTCAACCACCGCGGCGGCCGCCGCCCTGCGCGCCTCCGGCTCGTTGCAGCATTAACGCAAGATCACCGGCCGCCCTACTGCGGCAAGGCCTTGCGGAATTCTGCAGGGGTAAGAATCGGAAATGGCGCTTCATTGGCCAGCTGCAGCAGGGCGCGATCCCCAGTGACTACAGCGGCGGCGTTCGCGCTGTAGGCAAGGTTGAGGAACTTCTGGTCATCCGGGTCCTTGCAACGCGGAACCAAAGCCTGCGTTGCGGATTCAATCAACACCGGCTCGGCATAAGGAACATACAGGCCGAGCAATTCCTCGATGTCTTGTTGATCCAGCCCGAACTTCGGGTAGCTCAAAACCCGCACTAGTTCGTCGATCGTGGCCTGGCTGGCAAGAGGTGTCAAAGCGCCGGTCTGCCAAGCTTCGCGCAGCCAGATCAGCTCGCCCCGAGCAAATAAAAGCGCCGAAACCAGAACATTGGTGTCGAGGACTACTCTCAGCGGACGCGACGCCGGCTTTTTCTTGCCCACTTGACCGCCTCGTCGACATCGGCCTGCGTGATGCCGAGCTTGTCCAGCTTGGTCCAGACCTCGCGAATGCGGGCGCGCCTGACCGGCTCGAGAATGATTTTCTCTCCCTCAGCCCGCACTTCGAAGTATTCAACCCCCGCAAACTGACTCACGATGGCCTTGGGCAACGTAATCTGGTTCTTTGAGGTAACCTTTGCAAGCATTCCTTATTTCCCGAAAATCGTGTTCCGCATAAGTAAGGAAAAAAGGAATGGTACGCCGAGACAGCCTGTGGCGCAAACCGCCAACGAGGCCCAAAGATGCCGGAGCTTCGGGCTCCGACCAGCCTCACCCGCATAGTTTCCGCCAGGGGGCGTCTCGGAATCTGGGGTGATCCCCCGGCCGAGACATTTCTGGGATGATACTTGGCGTAGAAACGCGGGAGGCGAGATGCGGAATCGAAGTGCCGCTGTGCTGCTCCTTACGGTTGCGTTGCTGACCAGCCTCGGATGGCCTGGAGAGAGCTGGGGGCAGACGAAGATCCCGCGCGTCGGAATCCTGAGCTTTGATGCGGTCACTGTTGACCCCACGGTAGGGCAATGGTTGGAGCCGTTCCGTCGCACGCTCGCCGATCAGGGTTGGATCGAGGGCCAAAGCGTTCTGTTCGAATATCGTAGCGCCCGCAGCGACCCGTCGCAGCTTGCCGAGGCCGCCACTGAACTCGTTCGGCTTAAGGTCGATGTCATCTGGGCCACAAGCGCACCGGTTGTTCGTGCCGCCTACGCGGCGACCCGTACGATCCCGATTGTCGCGTTGGATTTTACAACCGATCCGGTCGCCGCCGGTTATGCCGAGAGCTACGGCCGGCCCGGTGGAAACCTCACCGGACTCTTTCTCGACGCGCCTGGATTCTCAGGCAAGTGGCTCCAGTTCCTGAAGGCCATCGTCCCGCGCCTGTCACACGTCGTCGTGCTGTGGGACCCTGGCGCAGGCGCTGCGCACCTGCAAGGCGTCCGGAGTGTTGCTCGATCGTGGCGTCTACAGCTCCAGGTTGTCGAGGTGCACAAGCCGGATGACATCGACAGGGCTTTCTCTGCGTTGCGCGGACGGCCCCAGGCCCTCATCATCCTGCCTTCGCCAATGATCTTTGCGCAGAGCGAACGACTTGCCAAGCTAGCGATGAAGCACCGGCTGCCTGCGACATCAATGGCCCGTGCGTTCGCCGAGGCCGGTGGTGCGGTCGCCTACGGCCCAGAACGGGCCTCGGCGCATGAGCGTAGCGCTGTCTCCGTAGCCAAAATCCTTGGTGGCGCCAAGCCGGGTGACTTGCCTGTGGAGCGACCCACGAAGTTCGAGCTCGTCGTCAACCTAAAGACCGCGAAGGCCCTCGGGCTGACAGTCCCGGATTCCATCTTGTACAGAGCCGACGAGGTGATCCGGTAGGGTGTACCGCCCCACTGGCGCGTAGGCTCATGTCGCCGCCCTCCGAGCCTCAGCTTCCAGCGCAGCCGGCTTTATCCGTATCCACTCGCGCCCCTCTTCTCACCGGCACTTCTCTTGAGTTGCCTCCGGATGGATGGGAGGAGCGCAGTCGGTCCTGACCAATGGTCAGGGTGTGACATTTCTCACGTCCCTGCTGGTAATCGATCATCGAGCGAAAGGGGTCCTCCTGCGTACCGTGGTCAGAACACGAAACGCAGTGCCGAGGACCCAGAAAATGACGATCACCGAGATGCTGAGGAACCTGCTGATGGCCGCGCTGCAAGCCCTCCCTGAGCCTTGGCCCTACTTCACCATCTGCTTTCTCTTTTTCGCCCACCAAACGAAAAAGGGACTGGCGATCGCCAGCCCCATGCAAATATGGCAAAGAGCGGCCTACTTTGTCAGGATCTTCTTCAGCTCGCCGCTCTGGTACATCTCGCGAATGATGTCGGCACCGCCGATGAACTCGCCGGCCACGTACAACTGCGGAATAGTGGGCCAGTTGGAGAACTGCTTGATGCCCTGGCGGATGTCGGGGTCGGCCAGAACATCGACCGTGGCTACCTCCTCCGCTCCGCACGCCTCGAGCATCTGCACCGCGGCAGCGGAAAAGCCACACTGCGGCGCCTCGGGCGTCCCCTTCATGTAGAGCACGACCTTGTTCCCGGTCACCTGCTTGCGAATGCGTTCCTGCGTATCCATAGCTCACCTCGAAACACAGACGGCGCTCACCTCAAAATGAGAAGGGTATCCCGCTTGCAGGAATACCCTTTTGTCTGTCGGCCATGGTAGCCGTTTAAGGCCGTCGCTTCAAGGCCGGCGGCCGGCCGCAGCGCGTGGAATACCCGCGAGATCAGTGCGGGCAATGACATCGGTCAACGCTGCCGAGTGAAGCAGTTGTGCCACCGCTTCGGCCTGGTCGAAGCCATGCTCGACCAGCAGAGTTCCGCCCGGCGCCAGGTGGCGCGCCACCTGCGAAACAATCGTCCGAAGCGCGTCCAGTCCGTCCGCTCCCGCGGTCAGCGCGAGACTCGGCTCGAAGGGCAGATCACCCTGCGAAAGATGCGGGTCGTGCTCCCCCACGTATGGCGGGTTGGACACGATGACATCGAAGCGCTCGCCACCCACCGGCTCGAACCAGCTGCCGGCACGGAACTCGATGGGTACGCCGTGGCGCCGCGCGTTGCGCTCAGCCACCGCTAACGCTGCCTGAGACAAATCCGTGGCGACGATCCGGGCCGCCGGACGAAGCTTCGCCAGGCTCACGCCGACGCACCCGCTACCGGTGCCCAGATCCAGCACGCTGGCGGCGGAGTTCTCGGGAAGCCGCTCCAAGGCCATCTCCACGAGCAGCTCGGTCTCGGGGCGCGGGATCAGCACGGCGGGCGTGACCTCGAAGATCAGCCCATAGAACTCGCGCTCGCTCAGGACATACGCCATTGGCTCGCTGCCCAAACGACGCGCGAACATCTGCGCGTACGCCGGCGTGCCGCGCGCCTCCGGCACGCGCTCGGGATGCGCCAGAAGGATCGCCAGATCGGCCCCCAGCGCGCGTGTGAGCAGGGTCTGGACCTCCCGCCGCGCCTGTGGAACCGGGATCTCGAGGGCCGAGGCCAGCGTGGAGCTGTCCGCGCGCAGCAGCTGCTCTGCCGCTTCGTAAGCCGGTACGTGGCCCGCGCCCGAACGGGCGCTCACGCTTCTTCGGCCATCGCCGCGAGCTGCTCGGTCTGGTGCTCGGCGATGAGCGCGTTGAGCAGGTCGTCCATGTCGCCGTCCATGATCTGGTCGATCTTGTACAGCGTGAGGTTGATGCGGTGGTCGGTCACCCGCCCCTGCGGGAAGTTGTAGGTGCGGATGCGCTCCGAACGATCGCCGCTGCCGATCAGCGACTTGCGTGTGGCCGCCTCCTTCGCCTGGCGCTCGCGCAGCTGCTTGTCCTTGATGCGCGCGGCCAACACGGACAGCGCCTGCGCCTTGTTCTTGTGCTGCGAGCGGTCGTCCTGACACTCCACCACGATGCCGGTGGGCAGGTGGGTCACGCGCACCGCGGAATCGGTCTTATTGATGTGCTGGCCGCCTGCGCCCGACGCCCTGAAGGTGTCGACGCGCATCTCGGCCGGGTTAAGGACCACCTCGCCGATCTCGTCGGCCTCGGGCATCACCGCCACGGTGCAGGCGCTGGTATGGATCCGGCCCTGGGTCTCGGTGGCAGGCACGCGCTGCACCCGGTGGCCGCCGGATTCGAACTTGAGCCGCGAGTAGGCGCCCTGGCCGATGATCTTGGCGATGATTTCCTTGTAGCCGCCTACCTCGCCCTGGCTCTGGGACACCACCTCCACCCGCCAGCCATGACGCTCGGCGTAGCGCGAGTACATCCGGATCAGATCGCCAGCGAACAGGGCGGACTCGTCGCCACCGGTGCCCGCGCGGATTTCGAGGAAGATATTGCGCTCGTCGTTGGGGTCGCGCGGCAGCAGCCGGGACTGGAGCTCAGCCTCGATGTTTGCCAGCTTCTGCTTCCCTTCTCGGACCTCCGCCTCGGCCAGCTCCTTCATCTCCGGATCGGACATCATGGACTGCGCCGAGCGCACGTCCTGCTCGGCGACACGGTGGGCTGCAAACAGCTCCACCACGGGCGCGATCTCCGCGTGCTCACGCGAGAGCTTGCGGTAGTTGTCCAGGTTGGCCGTGGCGGTCTCCGCGGACAGCAGATGGTTGAGCTCCTCCAGCCGTGCAGAAAGCTGCGCCAGTTTGGCGGCGATGCTCGACTTCATTCGCGGCCGCGCACCAGGTAGAAGCGCTCCAGAAGCTTGACCAGCTGCTCGCGGTCGGCTTCTCGGGCGTGGTGCAGAGCGTGGCTCGGGGGATGGAGCAGCTTGTTCGTGAGACTGCGGCTCAGGTGTTCGAGCACCTGCTCGGGCGGTTCGCCCTGATCGAGCCGGCGTAGCGCGCGCTCGACTTCACGGCGGCGGGCGCGCTCGGCCTGGTCGCGCAGCGCCCGGATCGTGGGCACCGCCGCGCGCGTACCGAGCCAGTGCATGAAGTCGTCGACACCAGCGTCGATGATCGCCTCGGCCTTGCTGACCGCGCCATGGCGCAAGTCGCGCCCCTCCTGCACGATCTTGCCCAGGTCATCCACGCTGTAGAGGAACACGTCGTCCAGCCGCCCCGCCTCGGCCTCGACGTCGCGCGGCACAGCCAGGTCGATCATCAGCATCGGGCGGTGGCGCCTCGCCCTGAGCGCACTTTCCACCAGCCCCTTGCCGATGATGGGGAGCTGGCTCGCCGTACAAGTTATGATGATGTCGTGGCGCGCGAGGAAATCCGGCAGATCCGTGAGCGGCTGAACGCTGCCCTCGAAGCGCCGCGCCAGCTCCTGCGCCCGTTCCAGAGTGCGGTTGGTGAAGGTCATGCCGCGCGGGTGCTGCGCCGCGAAATGGACGGCGCACAACTCGATCATCTCGCCCGCGCCAACCAGCAGCACTTTCTGCTGCGAGATGCTGGGATAGATGCGCTCGGCCAGCCTGACCGCGGCGGTTGCCATCGACACTGAGGCCTCGCCGATCTCGGTCTGGCTGCGCACCTGCTTGGCCACCGAGAACGTCTGTTGGAACAGCTTGTGCAAGATCAGACCCAACGTCCCGGCTGCTTCAGCGGAGCGCACGGCCTCCTTCATCTGGCCGAGGATCTGCGGCTCTCCCAAGACCATGGAGTCAAGCCCGCTGGCAACGCGGAATGCGTGCTTCACCGCCTGCTCGCGGGGCAGCGTGTAGAGGCAAGGCTCGAGCACCGAGTCCTTGAGCTTATGGTAACTTGCCAGCCAGTGGATGGCGGTCGACGGCTCTGGCGCGCTGCAGTAAAGCTCGGTGCGGTTGCAAGTGGAAAGGATGGCCGCCTCGCGCACCGGCTCGTGATCGACGAGATCGCGCAGAGCCACCGGCAACCGTTCCGTGTCGAACGCTATGCGCTCGCGCACGGCCAGTGGCGCGGTGTGGTGGTTGACGCCAAAGGCGAACAGCTGCATCGGGCAAACGAACTTGAATAACAGACCCCGGTTGCGGCACGGCGGTAGTCTGCCCGGCCCCAGAGCCTGCGCTGGTTGACGGTCGAGGCGCGGTCAGCTCAACTTGGCATTATAAGGCAAGCGCGCCGCCGCGCCGGTTGATTTCCGGCGGGCAGCGCGAGCGGATCGGGCGAAGCCGGTCAGCGCTCGAGACCTGCCCTGCGCAGCCGGTGCGCGAGCACCCGCATCACCTGCAGAGCGAACTCGGGCCGCCGCGTCACCAGATCGGTGAAGCTGCGCTCGTCCAGTGGAACGAGCACGCAACGGGTCTTCGTGATCACGGTGGCGCTGCGCGGCTCGGCATCTATGAGCGCCATTTCGCCCAGGATCCCGCCTGCCCCGACGGTCTCGACCGCCTTGCCGTCGATCAGGATCTGAGCCTCGCCCTCGACGATCACATACATGATGTCACCCCGGTCGCCCTGAGCGAAGATCAGCTCGCCGGCCGGGACCGATTTAAGCCGGGCGTCGCTGGGCAGCAGGTCGACGAGTGACATGAGGGTCTCCAGGGGTTCAACGTGAGGCGTAAGCATTACGCCGAATGCCGCTCGGGGTCAAATGCGCGGCGCTCACGGGTTCGGACTTCGGCTCCCGCTTTCCTCCAGCGACACCCGGGTATCTTTCTTGATGCTTGGCCTTCCGGACTCGGGCCGTGATTGCGTGTTCTTGGCAGGCGCCTGGCGCTGGGCGATGAGTCGGGTCAGGTACATTTTCTCCGGCTTGAGGGATAATGCTGCGGGGATTCTCGTGAACCGGCCGGTAAACTGAGCCGCGCACTGCGCGGGCCGGCTGATTGCAGGTTCCGGCGCGACATTTTTTACAATTCTTGTCGCCGGCTCCGATGGGACGTTAGAGTTTCTCCGTCACGGATGAACGCGCGGCTGGATTTGCGGTTTGTCCCGTTAATTAGTCATATCCTGGACACCCCAGGCGGCGCCAAAACCGCGTTTGCGGCGCGAGCCCGGAGCGAATAACAAGGAGAGAGACCAGTGGGACATTCGGGGAGGCGTCTGACGACGCTCCTGCTGTGCCTGGGTTCATGGACCGGCGTAGCCTCGGCTGCTTCTACGCCCGTCGTCGATCGCGACGCTGCGCTGGTCGACCAAGCGCTCGTTTGGCAGCAGGCCGCGCTACCAGCTATCGGCGTGCCCTGGACAGTCCCGAGCCATCAGCATATGCGCGGGCGTCGAATCTCCTCTTACCTGCTCCCGCGCGAATGCACCGTCGAGCCGGACTTGGGGCCTGCTGCGGACGCTTCTACGCGTGAGTTGACGCGCCAGCTGCTCGCCCGGCCGCGAGCCCAGCCGATCGATGTCGTACCGGTCTTGAACGTCGCGAGATCGGCGCAACCCCGGCCCGACTCCGACCCCATCTCCGTCATCTCCGACGCAAGCGCAGTAGCCACACCAGCGCCCAGCATTGCTCAGCTGGAGACGCATGGGCCCGATAACGCTCCGGGCGAGCCGCCGGAAGCCGCACCGGCACCCAGCATCGCCAAGCTGGAGATCAGGGAGCCCGATCAAGCCTCGGCGGAGCGACTCGTGCGTCTGCGGCTCACCTCTGCCGCCGCGTTGGTCGTGGACCAGCAGGAAGGGCTCCTGCTCTTCGCGAAGAACCCCGGTGCGGTGAGGTCCATCGCCTCCATCACGAAGCTCATGACCGCCATGGTAGCGCTGGATTCCGGCCTTCCGCTGGACGAGCGTCTGACTGTCCAGTCTGCAGACGTAAGGATTTCGAAGGGCAAGGAGTCGCGGCTCAAGGTGGGCGTTTCCTTGACCCGACGCGAGATGCTGAAGCTGGCGTTGATGTCCTCTGAGAATCGCGCTGCTGCTGCGCTCGCGCGCACCTACCCGGGCGGTCCCTCGGCCCTAGTGCAAGCGATGAACAAGAAGGCGGAGGGTCTGGGCATGAGCGATACTCGCTTCCTGGAGCCAACGGGATTGGACTCAGGCAACGTCTCGACGGCACACGACTTGGCGCTGATGGTCAATGCCGCTTACGGGTATCCTCTGATCCGAGATTTCACTACCAGCGACTTGCACGAGGTGCCGGCCGTCGACCGCCGCCACCGGCCGGCGGTGACCTACCACAACTCAAACGGCCTGGTGCGCGACAGTCGGTGGGACGTTGGCCTGTCCAAGACGGGCTACATCGGCAAAGCGGGGCGCTGCCTAGTCATGCAAGCGACCATCGCTGCGAAGCCCGTGATCATCGTGCTGCTGGATTCTTGGGGGAAAGTTTCGCGCGTCGCCGACGCCAACCGCATCAAACACTGGCTCGAAGGTCTCGACGTTGCGACGCCAGTGGCGATGCGCGACAAACCGCGGATGTGATAGCGGCCTTCGGCCCCCCGCGAGCAATAGGGTGGGCACACTCATAGTCCCACGGGCGCAACACGCGCCAAGAAGCGAACCGCCTCTCCGGCAACCGTGGTAAGGACCAGGCCAACTAGCAACCACCAGAGGCCGACGGCCGAGAGGTCCAGCCCTCCCACGGAGAACTCCTCCAGCGCTTTCCATAACCGCGCATCGGCTTCCCCGCGAGCTGCGCGCTCCCACTTGTCATCGTTGTCCCGGACGCGGGCCTCCTCGTCCAGCTGACGCTGTGTTTGCATAACGCGCTCGCTAACCGCAAGCAGCTCTGCCTCCAAGGCCGCGACGCGTGGAGATGCTCCCTTGGTGCGTACCGGCTTCGCGCTACCCTCTGCTGATACTCTGCTCGAACCGGCTTGGGGCGCTCCGCTCTTGAGGTAGTTTCTCCTCGTCCGGAAAACGGCTGGCAGATCCCTCAGCCCATTCACCAGCGATTGCTCCCAAGATGGCTTTCGGAACTGGTCGCGGGTCTTCTTGATCCCGTATGCGACGGCTCCGATCCCGGCCAGCTGCAAGATCAAGCCAGCGTAGCG
Source organism: Gammaproteobacteria bacterium (assembly GCA_041488255.1). Classification (GTDB taxonomy): domain Bacteria; phylum Pseudomonadota; class Gammaproteobacteria; order Burkholderiales; family SHXO01; genus SHXO01. The sequence continues at coordinate 23,230 of JBGPOV010000045.1, forward strand.
GATACGAGTCCCCAGGTCGGAACTGAACGGCAGCGGCGCATACCATGCGACTAACAAGACCGACAGCCATAGCCAGAACAGGCGGGATGGTGATAGCCAACGGATCAGCACTTCGAGACGGGAGCGTAAAGGGGGCCTCCGATACCCTCGGGTCCACAGGAGCATGACGCCCAAATCGCCCGCCTGCAACAGGGCGGGGCGGCTTCAGGGCACCGCCCGCACATGGATGCGCTCGGCATTGCCTTCCCGACGCTGAACGCAGTCAGGCCAGGGCGGCGCTAGGCGGATGCGTTCGGATCGGAAACCAGGGCGATCGCTCCGCCCTTTCTCCGCCCCAAAGCTTGCGCGAGATGACAAGTGCGCGAGCCGAACTGTGCGCGACCAGGACATCAAAGACGACCACAGCCAGTAGCACTGGCCATGGGAAGTCTGTGGAAATAATCGTTACGCGCTCTTGAGGCTTCCGACGTGCCAATGCCCACTCACGGCGGCAAAACCACTCCCACCGCTCGGTGGCAAAAGGTGCTATGTCTTGTAATGTCGCCGTGCGCGCTGTTCTGCCCGCGCAGCCGCAGCCTGTGGTGTCGACTGTCCCGAGGCCGCCTCAGCCACCATGTTAGGGATAACGAAGTCGGCCGAACACGCAGCCGAGCCAGGCCCCACTTTCCCGGCGTAGCCCGCAGGTGTTGGCGGCCAAGGGCGGAATCGAACCACCGACACAAGGATTTTCAGTATTGGATCAGCATCAAGAACTGCATAACATCGGGGATAGCACTGTATGCCGCGCCGTTCATTCTTGTCCTGCCATATGCCGCGCGACCTCGAGCGGCTTGCCCCTCCGTTCCTCGAACCCGCCCATTGTCGACACGCTCGGAAAGGAGGTGTTAGCATTCACTGACAAGGAGATTTGCACGCGGGCGATGACAACGAGTACAACAGTCGCTGAGAACGTCGGGCGCAGGGAAGTTTCGGCTCGCAGTGTCGTCTCCATCCGGGGGGTCAGCAAGTCTTTCGGAGCGACGCTGGCTGTCGACCGAGTCGATCTCGATCTGCACTCCAGCGAAGTGCACGCGCTGGTCGGCGAGAACGGCGCCGGCAAGTCGACTCTCATGCGCGTGCTTGCCGGCTTCCATTCCGACTACTCCGGCACCATCGCTGTCGACGGAGAGCAGACCCAAATCCTGCATCCGCGCCAGGCCCGGGCGCTGGGCATCGCGCTCGTCCATCAGGAGCTGAGCCTGCTCCCCGAGATGACGGTGGCCGAGAACATCTTCCTCGGCCGCGAGCCGTACGGGACCATTCCAGGAGTGATCAGCCGGCGGGCGATGCAGGAGCGCTCGCGCGCGTTGTTCCGCGAACTCGGGATCCAGCTCGATGCGGCGGCAAGGGTGGATCGACTGAGCATCGCCGAGCGCCAACTGGTCGAGATCGCAAAGGGCGTATCCGCCAATCCGCGCGTGTTGATTTTCGACGAGCCCACCTCCTCTCTCACTTATCACGAAACGCGCGAGCTGTTCCGGGTGATCAGCGGACTAACCGCGAAGGGGACGGCGATTGTCTACATCTCTCACAAGCTCGACGAGATCTTTGCGGTCGCTCATCGCGTCACCGTGCTGAGGGATGGGGCGCGGGTGGCAAGCGCGCCCGTCGATGAGTGGACGCAGGCGCGGCTGGTGAATGCAATGGTGGGTCGCGATCTGTCCGCGTTGTTCCCGCGCACGCCCTCCGCGCCGGGCGAGGTACGCCTGGAGGTGCGCAACCTGACGCGACGGGGCGCATTCCGCTCTGTCTCATTCCACGTTCGCGCCCGCGAGGTGGTCGGACTCTACGGTCTGATCGGCTCGGGGCGCACCAGTCTCGCCGACGCGCTGTATGGCATGGCTCCCGCAGACGCGGGGGAGATCCTCGTCGACGGCGAGCCGGTGGCGGTCCACTCGGCTGCCCGGGCGCTGGCTCACGGCATCGCGATGGCGCCGGAGGATCGGCGTGCACGCGGGCTCGTGCCGATGCTGTCGGTGAAGGTGAACATGTCGCTGAGCGCGCTCGCTGCGCTGACCCAGGCCGGCTTCATCGCACGCTCGCGAGAGCTGAATGCCGTCGAGCGCCTGATCGGCAGGCTCTCGGTGCGCGCCGCCTCGCACAGTCAGGAAGTCACGATGCTCTCCGGAGGCAACCAGCAAAAGGTGGTGCTCGCCCGCGCGCTGATGGTCGGGCCGAAAGTCTTGATCCTCGACGAGCCCACCCGTGGGATCGACGTGGTCGCCAAAGCCGAAGTGCACGCGATCATCAACGACCTGGCTCAGCAGGGCCTGGCGGTGCTGATGATCTCCTCCGAGCTGCTGGAAATCCTGGGCATGAGCGACCGCGTGCTGGTGATGCGCGACGGCGCCATCGTGGGCGAGGTCGCACGCGCCGAAGCAAGTGAAGAGGGCCTGGTCGCGATGGCCGCGGGGGTCGCCGCCGCCGAGTCGAGCGCATGAGCAGCGTGCTCCCAGGCGGTACCGCACGCGGGCACCTGACGGTCGCCGCGGCCCTGCGCGACTACGGCATTTACTTCGCGCTCGCCCTGCTCATCGCTTACTTTTCCATCCGGATACCGGAGTTCCGCACCGCGGAGAA
>JBGPOV010000046.1:0-25743 GCA_041488255.1 Gammaproteobacteria bacterium
AAGGAGGAGCTTCGGGCACAGGCGCAATTGGCGACGGAGACTTTTCCTTGACCTCCGGCTGCGGTGTAGCCGGCACGGAGCGATCCGCTTGGGAAGGAGGAGCTTCGGGCACAGGCGCAATTGGCGACGGAGACTTTTCCTTGACCTCCGGCTGCGGTGTAGCCGGCACGGAGCGATCCGCTTGGGAAGGAGGGGTTTTGGGCACGGGTGCGGTTGGCGACGGAGACTTTTCCTTCACCTCCGGCTGCGGTGTGGCCAGCGCCGAGCGCTCGGCCTGGGAAGGAGCGGTTTCGGGCACAGGCGCAGTCGGCGGGCGAGACTGCTTCTTTGCTTCCTTTGGCGGTGTAGGCACAGTCGCGGGGCTGCGGCTCGGTGCGGTGCTTTTCTCAGCGCCCACAAATCGCCACCGGTAGGCTTCGCGCGCATCGCTTTCGACTGTCGGACGGCTGGCTTCCACCAATGCCTGCGCACTCTCCCGTGCGCCTTCCACGTAGCGGTAGTGTCCGCACCGATTGTTGTAGTCCGCGACCAGCCCGTTAAAATAGTCAACCTGTGCCTTTTCGTACCGGTTCACCAAGGACCTAACCGCCTCGATCCGGATGATCTGAGCCAGGCAGTGCCTGATCTCAGCATCGGAAAACATCAGATTGTCTGCACCTGCGGGAGGAATCTCCTCCTCGAACGGAAGAACGGTCTTCGGTAGCGCTGCAGCCTCAGCTGGGCCAGGCGGTGCGTTCTTTCCCTCTGCGTTCGAGTTGCTTCTAGGCGCGGCAGGTGACGTCCGTAGCTGCCGCTGGGGATCGGGAGATGGCTTTGGCGGCTGTTGCGCCTGGATCTCGGTCAACGTGGTGCCAGATACAAGAGCCGCAATCCCGACAATCGCCCAGAACCGAGCTCTTGGCGACGTCCTATGAGGCAATGCGTTGGCATGCGAACTCACATCATGCCTCGCCGTCGCCGCACGGGGCGCGTGGATGGCCGGTCCGGGATCAGCAGCGATACCAGCGAATCGTATCTTGCGGTTTGGCGTTGCCCTCTGCATTTGAAAGGCCGACTATGAAGACCCCGTCCCGAGCGCTTCGCGTTTGCCATGATAGCTTGATGATCGTCGTCGTGCCCTGCGCGTCGGACCTCCGCCCAGAACATGTCAGGCTCCAAGGGGATTCGGCAGACAGTACGGACCCGTCGTCGCCTCTGCGGGGACTGAGCCGTTTCGCCCACGCTGCCTCTTGTCGTACTACGGCCGCCGGCTGGGAAAATCCGCGGCTTCCCCAAACCTGATCGGTCACTGGAAATGTCCCACGAGGCGAATATCGATGCCGTTTTGCTCGACTTGGGCGGGGTCCTGATCGACTGGAATCCTCGCTATCTGTATCGCCCTCTGTTTAAGGGTGACGAAGCCGCCATGGAGCACTTCCTGGCCGAGATCTGCCCGCCGGAATGGAACCGCGAGTTGGACGCCGGCCGATCCTTCGACGAGGGGATTGCCGAGCGCCAGCGTCTGTTCCCCGAGCATGCGGAGCTGATCGCGCTGTGGAAGACCGGCTGGGAGCAGATGCTGCGCGAGCCGATCCACGAGACGGTGGAGTTGGTCGACGCGTTACGCGGCCGCGGACACCGCCTCTACGCGCTGACGAACTGGTCGGCCGAGACTTTCCCCGTGGCGCGCACGCGCTATGCCTTCCTTTGCTGGTTCGAGCACATCGTGGTATCGGGCGAGGTAGGGTTGGCCAAGCCCGACCGGCGCATATTCGAGCTGACGATCGATCGCTGCGGGCTGACGCCTGCGTCGACGATCTATATCGACGACAGCCGGTCCAATGTGGAGGTTGCGCGCCAACTGGGCCTGCATGCGCTGCACTTCGAGAACGCTGGGAAGCTGCGGGTCGACTTGGAGCGACTGAGCCTGTTGTAGCCCTCGCAGGGTTGCAGCTGCAATGCCCGCACGATAGGAGGCGAGCTCAACCCTGGATCGATCTCGCGGGAACATCCCGGCCGGAATTGAGCCCAATGAATCTGTGCGATAGTAGCAGGCGCACAATCGCGCTTTGGAGGATTCATGCGACGGCAGCGCCGGGAGTTTCTCGGGCTCCTTTCACTGATGGCGGCGGCCGGATTGCTGCCGGCCGCGGCGGCCCGGGCCGAGGAGTGGAACAAGGCGGCCTTCGAGGTCAAGAAGATGGACGACCTGGTCAGGATGTTCGGCGGGAGCGCACCACAGCCGAGTTCCGAGGTCGTGCTCACCGGACCCGAGATCGCCGAAAACGGCGCCGTGGTCCCGCTCGAGATCGAGAGCAGGCTGCCCGATACCCGATCGATCGCGATCCTGATCGAGAAGAACCCCAACATTCTTGCCGCCCAGTTCACCCTTCCAGGCGGTACGCTGCCGTGGCTGCAGACGCGCGTGAAGATGGCGGAGACCTGCAACGTCTACGCGCTGGCGAAGGCGGGCGGCAAGTTCTACTACACCGCGAAGGAGATCAAGGTGACATTGGGCGGCTGCGGCGGATAGAGTTTGAGCGTACCGCGAGGACGAGACATGGGCAGTCCGATGAGGATTCGAACCAAGCTGGACGGAGACGTCGTGCAGGTGCGTGTCCTGATGAGCCATCCGATGGAGACGGGGCTGCGCAAAGACGAGGGCGGCCAGCTGGTCCCGCCGCAGTTCATCGAGCTGGTCACTTTCACCTATAAAGACCGCACGGTCCTCTCAGCCCAGTGGGGTCCGGCCGTATCGCGCAACCCCTACCTCTCGTTCAAGTTCCGAGGCGCCGCCAAAGGCGAAAAGCTAACCATCTCCTGGGTTGACAACAAGGGCGACTCACGCACCGATGAGGCAATCATCGAATGATCGCGATCCGCGGCTCTGCTCGAAGGCAGGGCTGCCAACTCGCCCTTGTTGCGGCGCAGGCTAACATGGCCTTGGGCCATGTTAAGCGCGCTCAAGGGCGCGGCCGGAACCACAACAAGGGGGACCTCCAGGACCGATGAAGCTGTCATCGAATGAGGTCACCCCATGCTGTCAGAAGGACCCCTTCGCTTGCGTCCCCCTTCCTTGCGGCGGAGGCTAACATGGCCTCCAGCCATGTAGCGTCAAGACTCTTACGGGCGGCCTCGTGGTGTATCGCCGCCGCCGTGGCGGCTGCCACCGCAAGCGCGATCGGCCAGGACAACCGTGCTTTGGAGCAGGTCCAGAAGTACCGGCAGATGCTGGAGGAAGGCAACCCGGCGGAACTGTCGCAGGCGCGCGGTGAGGACCTGTGGGCAACTCCTCGGGGCCCAAAGCGAGCGACGCTGCAGCGATGCGATCTGGGGCTGGGTCCGGGTCAGCTGGTGGGCGCGTATGCGCAATTACCGCGCTACTTCGCGGACACCGGCAGGGTGCAGGACGTCGAATCCCGGCTGGTGACTTGCATGATCACGCTGCAGGGGCTGAGCTACGAGCAGGCGATCAAGGACTGGTACAAGCCTGACTCGGACCTGGAGGCGCTGGTGACCTATGTCAGCGCCAAGTCCAGGGGTACCAAGATCGACGTGCCTGCGGCACATCCCGCCGAGGCCGAGATGTACGCCGTGGGCGAGGCGTTGTTCTTCCGCCGCTCCGGTCCACTGGACTTCTCCTGCGCCACCTGTCATTCGCACGCGCACCGACGTATCCGTCTGCAACCGGCGCCCGACTTCCTGACCAGCGCCGATGCGCGCAGCTCGATGACGCAGTGGCCGGCCTACCGCGCGTCGCAAGGCGAGGTGTGGACCGTGGAACGGCGCCTGATCGACTGTATCCGACAGATGCGCTGGCCGGAGCCGCGCTACCAATCCGATGCGCTCATCGCGCTAGAGGTGTTTCTCCAAAAGCAGGCTAGCGGCGGGGTAATGGAAGCACCGAGCATCAAGCCCTGAAGACTGGACCATGAGCGCGAAGACGATCGCCACGCTGTTGCTCGTCGCCTACGCCACCGGCGCCGTCGAGGCCGACAGCGGCGACGCCGCGAGGCGGCGCGCGGAACAAGTGATGCGCGAATCCTTCGCGACCGCTACACCGGAGCAGTGGAATACCCGCCTGGCCCAGGATCAGACCCAGGCTCTATGCAGCCGCTATCACGATGCGCCGCCGCCGGAGGCCGCCAGCGAGATCGCCGCGCAAGCGCACCAATCGATGCGTTATCCGGCGGACGGCAAGCTGATCGGAAACTGGCGAGAGGGGGAGAAGCTCGCTTCCATGGCCACCGGTGGCCACCTGAGCACGATCCAGCCGGAGTTGGACGACGGCAAGCAGGGTGGCAACTGCTACGCATGCCACGCGCTGGCCGCTGACGAAGTGGCGGCCGGTGACCTGGGCCCGAGCCTCACTCACTACGGCACGCTGCGCGGCAGCTCGCCCGAGGCGGTGAAGTTCGTGTACGAGAAGATCTATAACGCCCAAGCCTCCTTCGCCTGTTCCCCGATGCCGCGCTTCGGCCACAACGGCTGGCTCACGCCGAACGAGGTTGCCGACGCCGTGGCTTTTTTGCTCGACCCAGAATCTCCCGTGAACAAGTGACGAGCTCCTCGTCACCGAATCGATGACCCGCCGCGAGTTCCTGCAGTTGCTGGCCGCAGCTGCGGCCGCTGGACTGCCGCTCGACCAGCGGCGCGCACTCGCAGGCGATGTTTCCTCTGCCTTGTACGATCTGCCTTCGTACGGCAACGTCGGCCTGCTGCACCTGACGGACTGCCACGCCCAATTGCTGCCGCTGTACTACCGCGAGCCGAGCGTCAATCTGGGCGTAGGCCCGGCATCCGGCAAGCCGCCGCATCTGGTGGGCGAAGCATTGCTGCGGCGTTTTGGAATCCCTCCCGGCAGCGCCGGTGCGTATGCCTGTACGTTTCTCGACTTCGAACGGGCGGCCAGAACATACGGCAAGGTCGGCGGCTTCGCACACCTGGCGACGCTCGTCAAGAAGCTGCGTGCCGAGCGTCCCGGCGCGCTGCTGCTCGACGGCGGAGACACCTGGCAAGGCTCGGCCACCGCACTGTGGACGCGCGGCCAGGACATGGTGGACGCGGCCCTGCAACTCGGCGTCGAGGTCATGACCGCACACTGGGAGTTCACCTACGGCGCCGGGCGTCTGACCGAGGTCGTGAACGGGGACTTCAAGGGCCGGATCGACTTCGTCGCGCAGAACGTGCACACCATCGATTTCGGCGACCCGGTGTTTCGGCCCTATGTCGTGCGCGAGGTGAACGGCGTGCCGGTGGCGATCATCGGCCAGGCTTATCCCTACACGCCGATTGCACACCCTCGCCGGTTCGTGCCGGAGTGGACCTTCGGGATACAGGAGCCGAACCTGCAGAAGTCGATCGATGCGGCGCGCCGCGATGGCGCGCAGGTGGCGGTGCTGCTGTCCCACAACGGGATGGACGTGGACCTGAAGCTTGCTGGCCGCGTCACCGGGCTGGATGCGATCCTCGGCGGCCACACCCACGATGCGCTGCCTACGGCTATCGAGGTACCCAACGTCGGGGGCAAGACGCTGGTGACCAACGCCGGCTCCCACGGCAAGTTCCTAGGCGTGCTCGATCTCGAGGTCAAGGCCGGTCGGGTGACCGGATACCGGTACAGGCTGTTGCCGGTGTTCGCCAACCTGCTGCCCCCGGACCCAGAGATGAGCGCGCTCATCGCCAGGGTGCGCGCACCCTTCGAGTCCAGGCTGTCCGAGCCGCTCGCCTTTACGCAGGGGCTGTTGTACCGGCGCGGAAACTTCAACGGAACCTTCGATCAGATCATTCTCGACGCGCTGATGGACGTACAGGGCGCACAGATCGCTTTATCGCCCGGGTTCCGCTGGGGCACCACGCTGTTGCCGGGAGAGGCGATCACGCGCGAGCAGCTCATGGGGCAGACCGCCATCACGTACCCCTACGTCACGCTCAGCGAGATGACCGGCGCGACCCTCAAGGCGGTGCTCGAAGACGTGTGCGACAACCTGTTCAATCCCGACCCCTACCAGCAGCAGGGCGGCGACATGGTGCGCGTGGGCGGCCTCACCTATGCGTGTGAGCCCAACGCCAGGATGGGCAGCCGCATCAGCGACCTGCGCCTGAACGGCAAACCGCTCACACCCGCGAAGAAGTACAAGGTGGCCGGCTGGGCGCCGGTTGCGGACGGCGCGGATGGCAAGCCGGTCTGGGAGGTGGTCGAGGCCTGGCTCAAGCGCAACAAGACCATCGCCCCGCGCCAAGCCGATCTGCCGCGCCTCATCGGCGTCGACGGCAACGCCGGCCTCGGATGATCAGATCCGCGGACGGGAAATCGCCGCATCGATTCGCCTCGCCGGCATCGCGCTGCGATGAGAAACGGCGCTAGAGCTGTGCGACGCTGAACGTGTCGCAGGACTTGGTGCTGCCGGACTCCAGTCCGCGCTTGAACCAGCGCACCCGCTGCTGAGAGCTGCCGTGCGTGAAAGAATCGGGAGACACGTAGCCGCGCGCGCGCATCTGCATGCGGTCGTCGCCGATCTGGGCGGCCGCGTGGAGACCTTCCTCCATGTCGCCAGCCTCGAGAATGTGACGCGCGCGGTCCGCGTGATAGGCCCAGACGCCAGCCAGGCAGTCCGCCTGCAGCTCGAGGCGCACTGACAGCGAATTGGCCTCGGACTCCGAGGCGCGCCGCCGCGCGGCATGCACCTTGTCCGAGATGCCGAGCAGGTTCTGCACGTGATGGCCGACTTCATGCGCGATCACGTAGGCTTCGGCGAAATCTCCCGGTGCATGGAAACGGCTGCGCAGGTCGCGATAGAAGCTGAGATCGATGTAGACCTTCTGATCGGCTGGGCAGTAGAACGGCCCGACCGCCGCCTGGGCAAAGCCGCAGGCCGACTGCACCGCGCCGGAGAACAGCACCAGCTTGGGATCCACGTACTGGCGCCCGCCGGCCCTGAACAGCTCGCCCCACGTATCCTCCGTGGAGGCGAGCACGGCGGAGACGAAATCCTTCAACCGGTCTTCCTCGGGCAAGGTCTGGACCGGCGCGGCGGAAGGCGCGACCGCGCTGCTGGACGGCATCTGCTGCAGCAGCTGGCGCGGGTCGACACCCATGAGCAGCGCGATCACGACAACGATGACCGCGCCGATGCCGCCGCCGGCCAACTTCACGCCGCCGCCGAACGATGTTCCCCGCTCGTCTTCGACGTTGTCACTGCGCCTTTCGTCTTCCCATCTCACGGTTGCCCTCTCATTTGGGTCTAGACGGCGAGCCGCGCGAAAATTCCGGACTCGGGTTCGACCCGGTTCCAGCGCACAGGCCCGCGAGCCGCGCCATTCTAACCCGGGACAAGGTCCGCTCTGTGACGCTGGTCAACTCGCTCGCGGCACCCCTATGTAGCCGGCTTGCCGCCCGGCCATACTGGGCTCTGCGCGAGATCCGGCCACGCGATGGGGGCTCGGCAGCGTTGCTCCGCCTGCTCCGGCGGCTTGGTTGTGTCCCACTGGACTGCGACATAACGGTTGCCGGTGATGCCGTCAGCCGCCTCCGAGCACAGCCACACGATGGGAGGAGCCATCACCTCGGGTGGGATGAGCTCTTTGCGATCGAAGCCCGACTCGGCAGGCACCATAGGCGTGTCGGCTGGGCCCCCGGGAACGACGACATTGACCGTGACACCGCTGGCCGCGAACTCGCTGGCGTGTCCCGCCGCCATAGCTTCGAGGCCGGCCTTGCACGGACCGTATGGGTGGAACCCTCCGCGCAGCATGGTGAAGAAACTGGTGGTGACGTTGATGATCCTGCCCCAGCGCTGGGCGAGCAGATGTGCGATGGCCGCGCGGGTCATGTTCCACTGGCCCGTGAAGTTCGTTGCTGCGAAGCGCTGCCACATTTCGGGTGTGATGTCCAGGATGCCGACCCGCTTCACCATGTGATCAGCACGGACGGCCCCCATGCCCAACGCGCCGTTGTTGATGAGGATGTGCAGTCCCCCGAGCTCCTCGATCGTAGCTGCGACGGCGCGCTCGCAGGCCACGTAATCCGAGATATCGGTTGCCTTCACCAGCAAGCGGTCCCTGCCCTCGTCAGACAGCGCGCCGCTCAGTGCGACCAGCCCGCTCTCGTTCACATCGAGCCCCGCAACCTTCGCGTTCTCGGCGAGCAGCGCGCGTACCAGCACGCGACCGAAGCCGCCAGCCGCGCCGGTGACAATGGCCACTTTGCCCTTCAGCCGACCTCCCGACATCTGTCACCCTCCCTGGTCAGCGTGCGAGCTGCCGCTCCACGAAGTCGAGGCGGTCCTGGCCCCAAAAGATCTCGCCGTCCACCACGTAGGTCGGCGCGCCGAACACCTGCCGTTCGATCGCTTCGTGCGTATAGGCATCGTAGGCCGCCTTCGCCTCGTCTTCCCGCGCCCGCAGCTCGGTTGCGGCTAGCCCCGCGGCGGCCGCGATCTGGTCCAACGTCGTGGAGTCGCCGCAGTTGCGCTCCTGCACCCAGCACGCCTGCATGATGTCGTAAGCGAGCTGCATCGCGGTCTCCGCGCCCCGCTGACGGTCGGCGGCGATGATCATGCAGGAAGCGGTGTCGGCAGCGTAGGGGAAGTACTTCGGCTCCAGATTCAGCCGCAGGCCAAGGTGCTCGCGCCAACGCCGCAGTTCCATCACGCGGTAAGCTTGGCGCTGCGGTGCGCGCTGCTTCACCGGCAGCCCGCCGGAGACCGGAAAGATGCGGCCGTAGTCCACCGGCTTGACGTTGACCTGCGCACCGAAGCGCGCGAGCATCCCGGCAAAACGCGAGTGCCCCAGGTAGGTCCAGGGGGACATCGGAGAGAAGTAGTAGTCGACGATCTTGGACATCGGGTGGGCTTGAGGTGGGAAATCGTTATCTTCCCACAAGCCCGCCGGGTGCCCAAAGAATCGAAATTGCGGCCCGCCGCGGCTCGGGCGAGCTGGCCTCAGCCCTTCGGCAGACGCTCGAGTGCGAGCTTGAGCAGCGCGGTCACTTCGTCGGGCTGCACCGGGCGCAAGGCGGCGGTCTTGAGCCCATTCAGTTCGATATAGCGCTGGCCGGCCAGCGTCCCCGCCACGCCTGGGACGAAGAAGGAGGCGTCACCGACCCCTTGCAGGAGCTGCGCTTTGCGCATGCCGCTGCCCTCGGCCAAGATGACGCGCTGCTCAAAGCGCTTGCGGTCCCAGGGTCGTGCGTGCACCAGCAGCAGAAAGCGGCGTCCGCTCTCTCCTTTCATCTCGTACACGCACATGGGCACACCCAGGGGATCGTGGTCGGGGTGCCCCTCCAGCGGCATGTGCCCAAGCACTGGCGCGAGATCCGCGGCCTTGAGCAGGCAGGGATTGATTTCCGCGGCGCCGGCGAAGCCGCAGGCCAGCCACGCTAAGGGAAGCAGAAGGGCTCTCATGGCGCATCGCTCCGAGCGGACGGTCGCGGGGTTTGCGCGGCCGCTCGGCGTCTCAGCGGGCGTCCGGCTTGATGGCCAGGACCCGGGCCTTCTCCTCCTCCGGGAGGTACCAGTCGTACAGATCGACGCGTCTGCGCGTGTCCTTGGCACCCACCTCGATGATGAGCAGCTGATGCTCCTCGCACTGTCCCGCCGCGGCCCTCTCCGGCGTGTTCAACACGCACAGGCTGAAGGTGCTGTAAGCCCCGCGCAATGGCGTCTCGCCGGGCTCGTCCTCGACTCCAGGGCCGTGCGGGACGGCGAATACGATGTAGCGCCCGGGCGCCACATCGATTCGATAGCTGCGCTGGCCGGCGAGGGTTTCGACCCTGTACTGCTTGCCGCTCGCCTGCTCGACCGCGACGACGGTCAGCTCTGGAATGACATCCCCGGGAAACGCCAAACCGCCGGTGATCGTCCCGGCAAACGCCGGTGCAGACGCGACCAGGGCGGCGGGCAAGGTCGCGAAGCGCCACGCCCATCTTGCCTGTTTGCAAACCATGGTTTTCATCTCCTTCGGCGATTCTTGCTAGAGACCCGCAGAAGTCCTGGAGCTGCTGAGCGTATCGCCGCGCGCACGGTGCAGTAAGGAATTATCGGTATCGGCACGCCAATCTTAAGTCCGCACACCCCCCGGCGGCGCGTCATCGGAAGACGCAGGCGCCGCTGCGCACCGGGCGCGGTGCAGCAATGCGTTCAGGCACCAGCCCCTAGCGCAGAGCGCGCTACCGCCTCGGTCCGGTGCAAGCTTCGCCGGCTCCGCATTTCTGCTATAGTTCGCGCCCTCTTTCAGCGGCAGCCCCGCATGCGCGCCGCTCCTCTGTTACGCACCGTGGACTCCGCACCTCAAGCCGTCGAGGCAGTCGCACACCCGCTTCCCGCGCTCAGGCACGACGCGGCCGGCCGGCACCGGGTGGACTACCGCGCCGTGGTAGCGCTGGCCGCCCCGCTGTTTCTCAACAGCAGCATTCAGGCGGTGCTGAACCTGACGGACACCTGGTTCCTCGGCCGCATCTCGATCGACGCCATCGCAGCGGTGGGCGCGGTGTACTGGTTCGTCATCGTGTTCGTGCTGTTGTTCGGCGGCGTAGCGATGGCAGTGCAGACGCTGGTCGCACAGGCTTACGGCGCAGGCGAGCGCACGCGCGCGGCGCGCGTGACGTGGGCCGGACTGTGGGCAGTGCTCGCGGTGAGCCCGCTGTTCCTTGCTGTGGCGTTGGCTGGCCAGCCGCTGATAGCGCCATTCAAGCTCGCTCCGGACATCGAGGCGCTGTCGCTGCAGTTCTGGTTCCCGCGGTTGCTGGGCGCGGTCGGCGGTGTGGCGTTGTGGACCGTATCCAGTTTCTTCAACGGGATCGGCCGAACGAGAGTGACACTGCTCATCATGGTGTGTGTGGCGGCGGTCAACGCAGCACTCAACCAAGTGTTTATTTTCGGGCTGGGCCTGGGCGTGGCCGGCTCGGCCTCGGCCACAGGCGCCGCTCAGTTGGTGGGGCTCGGGGTCGGAATGAGCGTGTTCCTGAGCCGCGGCATGTGCCAAGAGTTCTCGTCGGACCGCTGCTGGCGCCCGAACGGCAGCGAGATCCGGCGGGCACTCGCGCTGGGCTTCCCTATGGGGCTGCTGCCGGCGGTGGATCTCATCGGTTTGGCGCTGTTTCAGGTCATGCAGGCGAGTCTGGGCGCTGCGGCCGGCGCCGCCACGCAGATCGTCATGATGATGACCTCGATCGCGTACATGCCGGCGATCGGGATCGCCAGCGCCGGGACCACGCTTGTGGGGCAGTCGATCGGCGCTGGCAACCGCGCCTGGGCGAAGCGCGTCGGAAACGCGGCGATCCAGTTGACCGTGGCCTACATGGGGCTGGTCAGCATCGCGCTCGCCCTGGCAGGACCGTGGCTGCTCCCGCTGTTCGTGTCGAGTGCCGATCCCCACGCTGCACAGGTGCTGGCTCTGGGGTACACCCTGCTGTGGATCGCCGCGGCGTACCAGGTCTTCGACGGCTTTAACCTCGGCGCAGGTTTCTGCCTGCGCGGCGCCGGGGACGTGCGCGTGCCCGCGCTGATGGTCGTGCTGCTGTCGTGGCTCTGCTTCGTTCCCCTCGCCCATATGCTGAGCTTCGCGGCAGGCCAGGGCTGGGTCTACTTCCTTCCGCAGTTCGGCTTCGGCACAGCCGGCGGCTGGAGCGCGCTGCTGCTCTACACCTTCTCGCTCGCAACGGCTATGTTCCTGCGCTGGCGTTCCGGCGCGTGGCGCAAGATCGATCTGAGCTGAGCGAAAAAAAGACCCGGGGTGACCCGGGTCCCAAGCTGGCTGCCCGATGGCGCCTAGCGATCGTCGTCGTCGGAGATGATCTCAAACGTCTGGTTGTCGCCATGCTGCTGGGTGTAGAACACGCGCCAGCCGAAGTGGAACGGCCAAGGCAGCTTGGCGCCGAGCAGCCCGAACGGCGTTGGATCGCCGTCAGAAACGTGGATCCCGGTGATCTCGTTATCGCCCTCGTTCTGGAAGCCGCTGTTGCTCACCGAGCCGAGCCCGGAGTCGAGGGTCGCCGAAGAATCCCGGCCCAGCGCGAGGATGCGCACCGGCTGGTTGGCCGGGTTGCTGTAGTCCAGGCGCACGTCGAACACGTAGGCCGAGTCGAACTTGTCGCGCTGGGTATGCAGCATGTCGCCTGCGTCCTCCACGAACACGATCTGGTTCGCTGACCAGAACGCCACGTTGTCGAATCCGCTGTGGTCGGCGTCGCATTTGAAGAACAAGGACAGCACGCCGTCGTGGGCTCCGGGACTTCCCTGCACCAACTTGAACACCGCGCCGAACCCGCCGAAACTCGCCGCTTCCGTGAGGGCGTTGGTGTCCCCGGTGGCATCGAAGAAGAATTCGCGGAAGCCGGTGCCGGGCCGGAACTGACCGTTCTCCGGCCGCTTGAAGGGCGTCGCCTGCTTCGCCTTGGCCAGCGCGTTGGCGGAAAATGGCGCGGTGCCATCGGCGTCGGTGTCGTGGATGGTCACCCAATGAGTGGTGAACGTCTTACCGTAGGTGTGGAGATCCTTCTGGTCCTGCGATTGGATGTCTCCGTCCACGTCCGCGGCGTTGAAGACGATCGCCCCCGCATGTGCTTTGGACATCACCTGCAGCGCCTGGAGCTTGCCGCCCTTCTTCAAGTCGCGCGGGTCCTTGGGAATAAACCGATACACAAAGCTATTAGGCTGCTTCGCATTCGATAAACCGGCGGCAACGGAGCCGAGTTTCCCGCCCACGTCCTCGATGATCCAGACGTGGCCGAGCGGGTTCGCCTGCATGCCTTCGTAGCCGCCTTGCCCGAGAATACCCGTCAAGCTGTCGACGATCGAGGGAAAATCTGGAGTGGCTTGCCATACGCCGCCGCCGTGCGAGCCCTCGGCGCTGAACAGGAGGCGCCCGCTCCACGGATACCAGGTGGATCCGTCGATGGTCGGCAACGGCTTGCCGTCGCTGTCCGTTGTGGCGAGCAGCGTGATGCGGTGAGCGAAGTCGGCATCGAGGTTGATGCGGGTGAGATAGCCGTTCCCGCCCTTCCCGTTCTCGTGTCCCTGAAACAGGAAATGGTGGCCGTAATCGTAGGCGTGATCCGGGCCACCCAGACGCGGCAGGACCAAGTATGTGTTCTTGTCCGGCTCGGTCTTGGTTGCCTCGACGTTGTGGCCGGGGGCCTGCACGTCGTTCGGCGCTGGTAGCATGGGTCCATCTGTGCTGTAGCCATAGAAGCCGAAGTCGCCGCTTGGGTTCTCCAGCGGAGTCGAGCCCTGTGCAACGATCTTCTCCGCGAGCTCGGGGGACAGGACGTTGGGCACGGCGACGCCGGGACTTTTGGGGTTAGCGAGCGGCACGGGCGTCAGTCCGGCGGCCGCGCTGAAGCCGCTCCCGGCCGCTAGTGGTAGCGCAATGGCCAGGGCCAGGACGCGAGGGGTAATGTGCATGGATTACTCCAAGTTGGGTTGCAAGGAGTCGGCATGTTGTCACGGCCCGGTTAAGGGGCGATGACCTCGACCTGGGCCGCGCGTGGTCCGTTCGGGCCGTACCCGAATCGCGACAGTCGCACAGTGGAAAAGCGCATGTCGCACGAACGCGGGATGACAGGGAGCGCGCGAAGTGGTGCAATAGCGGCGTATCCCATGTACGCGACCGCCCTCCGCCGCCTCCGCCTCCTGGCCCTCGGGCTGCTCGCCCTGAGCGTCGCCCCGGGGCTCCCGCCCGCGCACTCAGCGGAGACCTCAGCGCCCGCGGTCTTCCTGGTAGCCAAGGAGGACCTGCTCGACCCGAACTTCACGCGGTCGGTGGTCCTGGTGGTCTTTCCGAAGGATGGCGGGCCGGTGGGCGTGATCCTGAACCACCCCGTGCCTCTGACGTTGAAGGACGTCTTCCCCGAAGAGCCGCGGCTCAAGGACCGTAACGACAGGCTCTATTTTGGCGGGCCGGTGCACGTCAACGCGCTGATGTTCCTGTTCCGGCGTACCGCCGCACCGCAGAACGCGTTTCCGGTGGTGGGCGACCTGTACCTGAGCGGCGATGGGGGATTGCTGGACGAGATGCTGTCGCGCCCCGACCCGCAAGTGCAACGGTTCTTCCTGGGCTACTCCGGCTGGGCCTCCGATCAGCTCGAGTTCGAGGTCGCGCAAGGAGGCTGGTATGTTCTCCCCGCGGATCTCGACACGGTGGTGAAGAGCGACCCCAAGACCCTGTGGCGCGATCTGACATTGCGCGCGACGGCAGTCAAGACGTGAAAGGCCGTGACGCGTGATTCGTGATGCGTAAATTCAGACACGCGGATCACGGGTTGCGGAGCACGAGTCTCGAGCCACGAATCACGAACCACAATGAAGGAAGACACACGTGGCACACCTCCTAGAGGACAGCCTCTTCTCCGTGCGGGACCAGGTCGTGCTGGTGTCCGGCGGCAGCCGGGGCATCGGACGCGCGCTCGCTGAGGGCTTTGCCCAGCGTGGCGCGCAGGTCATCATCTGCGGCCGTGAGCAGACCACACTTGACCAGACGGCGAGCGAGATTTCGGCGGCGCCGCTGCGGGCGCGCGCGATCGTGGCCGACGTGGCCAAGCCGGACCACATCTCACGCCTGGTGGACCAAGTGCTGAGAGAGTTCGGCCGCATCGACACGCTGGTAAGCGTGGCAGGCGTCAACAAGCGCATGAAAGTGGAGAGCTGCTCGCCCGAAGACTTCGACTGGATTCTGGATATCAACCTGCGCGGGGCGTTCCTGCTGGCGCAACTCGTGGGGCGTCACATGATAGGAAGACGCAGCGGGAGCATCATCAACATCGACTCGCTCAACACCTTCGCGCCGCTCAAGGGCGTGACGCCCTACGCGATCAGCAAGGCCGGCGTGTCGATGATGACCCGCGGCATGGCTACGGAATGGGGGCCACACGGAGTGCGCGTCAACGCCATCGCGCCGGGGTTCTTTCCGACCGACCTGTCGAAAAAGCTGTGGGCCCAGGACAAGATGCGCACCTGGGGCGAGGCGAACACCCCACTCGGCAAGCTGGGCGAGGTGCGCGATCTGGTCGGCAGCGCGATTTTCCTGGCTTCGCAGGCAGCCCGCTTCGTGACCGGGCAGGTGTTGCGCGTAGACGGCGGGTGCTCGGCCGGAATCTCGTGGCCGATCGACCTTTGAGGCCGGGTCTCTTTCCTTCTGTCCAGTGCTGCCGGGATCGCGACGGACTGTTGCAACAGGCGGGTAGCTCAGCTCGTAGAGCGTCACCATAACGTGGTGAAGGTGGCTGGTGCGAATCCAGCTCCGCCTACCATGCCTGTTTCGGGCTTCTCGAGTCGCGAGCGAGCGAACCGCCGATCACAATTGGTTGACCATTTTCGACACGCGCAGCGGATGACGGTAGCGTTTCTCTGCTCCTCGTGGGCCCGCATCCCCAGTGTCCGGGTCGGTCACTCATTCTGCTGAAGCGGCCTCGAACACTGTCGCGATGCGGCCCCGAGTGAGCACCGCTCATGCAGCTTTGCCCACGCAGCTAAGCCGCCGGCTTCACCCGCCGACAAAGACGGACTCACGCTCCTCCGCGGCCTCGCCGAGATCCGTGCTCGGCGCACGATTAGCAGTACACTGCCGGACTAGCTTGACTGTTTGAGGAGCGACGATGAACAGCATGCATCTCAAGTGCATGGCGGCCGCAGCGCTGCTGGGGTTGCCGGCAGCGGGCCGGGCTGAGATCGCCTGCCCCGATACGCTGAGCGTGAATCAGCGCGCCGATCCGCCCACGGGCTGGAGCGTGACCTACGGGGAGCAGGCGCCGCGTCTGTCGGGCGTGACCATCTTCGACGGCCAGCCGGCCAATCGCGCGAGCATCAAGTACAACAATCGGCGGCAAAATGACAGGGAGCTGATCCTCACCTGGGACCTCATCAGCAGTCCACGCAGCTTCTACCTGCAATGCAGCTACGAGCGTACCACCGCCCAGATCGCCACCGCGCTGCCTCCCGGCGTACGCACCTGCGAAGTGGTGCACGATCGCACCGTGTCCTATCTTGGCGGCGGGTTTGCCATCAAGCGGATGGTGTGCCGATAGCGGGCGGGGGCGCGTGTCTAGCGCCTTAGGCTGCACCGAAATGGAATACTTCGGCCGCCATGCCGCGGGCGCCTTCGTAGTATAGCGTCATACTCAGGCGCGGCCGGTGGTAGCTTTCAGCCGTTCGGCTCGCGGTGCCGCTTCGTCGGCCGTGCCTTGCGCGCGCAGCAACTGCTCGAACTGCGCCGGCTTTAGCGGTTTGCTGAAGTAGTAACCCTGCCCTTCGTCGCAGCCGTGCCGCCGCAGGAAAGCGAGCTGCTCGCCCGTTTCTACACCCTCGGCGGTGACCGCCAACCCCAGCACGTGGCCGAGCTGGATGACGGCCTGGACGATCGCCGCGTCTCCCGGGTCAGTGGCGATGTCGCACACGAAGGAGCGGTCGATCTTGAGTCGGTCGACGGGAAACTGCTTGAGATAGTTCAGGCTGGAGTAGCCGGTGCCGAAGTCGTCGACCGACAACTGCACACCCAGCTCTTTCAGCGTGCGCAGCCGCGCGATGAACTCCTGCACGTCCTCCATCATCAGGCTTTCGGTGATCTCGAGGTCGAGGCAGCCGCCGGGCAGCCCGCTCTCGCTCAAGGCCCCGGCGATCTGGTCGACCAGGTTGGGGCTGCGGAACTGACGGGCAGAGATGTTGACCGAGAGCAGGCTCAGGTCCAGCCCTTGGCTGCGCCAGCGTTGCGCCTGGGTGCAGGCGGCGCGCAGGATCCACTCGCCCACCGGAACGATCAGCCCGGTTTCCTCCGCCACCGGTATGAAGCGCGCCGGCGACAGCAGGCCATGCTCGGGATGCATCCAACGCACCAGCGCTTCCGCCCCGATCAGAAAGCCGCTGGCGAGCTCGACCTTGGGCTGGTAGTCGAGCAGGAACTCGCCTCGCTCCAGCGCCTGCCGCAGCCCGTGCTCCAGCGCCATGCGTTCGTGCAGCGACGCGTTGATCTCGGCGGTGAAGAAGTAAAAGTTGTTGCGCCCCTGCGCCTTGGCACGGTACATGGCCGCATCGGCGTTTTTGAGCAGCGTCTCGGCGTCGGTGCCGTCCTGTGGGTAGAGGCTCACGCCCAGGCTGGCACTGGTGTTGAGCTCGCGACCGGCCAGGAAGTAGGGTTCGGAGGCCTTCTCCAGCACGCGCCGCACCACTTGGCTCACCGCCTCGGCGCCGCTCTGGTCCACCAGCACCAGCACGAACTCGTCGCCGCCCAGCCGCGCCACGGTGTCGCCCTCGCGCACGCAGGTCCTGAGACGGTGCGCCACGATCTTGAGCAATTCGTCGCCGGCGCTGTGCCCCAAGCTGTCGTTCAGGTATTTGAAGTTGTCCAGATCCAAAAAGGCCACGGCGACCCCATGCTGCTGTCGCTCGGCGCGAGCGATGGCCTGGCGCAGCCGGTCGTGCAGAAGGTCGCGATTGGCCAATCCGGTGAGCGCGTCGTGACTGGCCTGGTGCTCCAGCCGCTCGCGGTAGGACTTGACCTCGGTGATGTCGCTGATGAAGCCCTCCAGCGCCACCGGCTTGCCGTTGTCCGAGTAGAAAGCCAGGCCCTTCTCGGACACCCATTTCTCCTTTCCACCGCGCTCGATCAAGCGGTGCTCGACCGTGAAGCGCGAGCGCGATGCCGCTGCCCGGCCGACCTCCGCACGCACCCGCGCGCGGTCTTCCGGATGGGTGATGTCCTCGTAGGATACCAGCCGGTTGAACTGCAGATCCTCGGGCGCATACCCGGTCAGCTCCAGGCAGCCCTCGCTGACGAACTCCATGGTCCACTGGTCGTCATAGCGGCAGCGGTAGGCCATGCCCGGCAGATTCCCCAGCAGGGTCTCCATCTCGCGCTGCGTTTCCAGCAACGCGGCCTCGGCGGCCAGCCATTTCCGGCTCGATTCGATGCTGTCCAGGGCGAAGCCAATCTCGCCGGCCATGCGCTCCAGCAGCCCGACCAGCTCGTCGTCGAAGAAGCCGACTTCGTCGGCGTAGTGCATGACGGCGCCAACCACGCGGCCGTCCTGCCGGAGCGGGAACACGGCCACGCTGCGTAGCCCATAGCGCCGCGCCGCGTCCCGCCAGGGCGTCATGCGCGGGTCTGCGTCGAAGTCGTGAACGATTCCGGCTCGTCCCTCCCGCATCGCGATGCCGATGGGCCCACGGCCTTCGGGCCTGCTCTCATCGGTAGAGATGAACACCTGCCGCGCATAGGCCTCGCCCGGCCCGAAGGCAGCCACGGGCACCACGCGCCGCTGCGCCTCGTCGACCATTCCGATCCAGGTTGTCTGCAACCGGCCGAACTCCACGGCGATGCGGCAGCTCTCCTGCAGCAGCGAGCCGCGTTCCTGAAAGCGGGACACGGCATGGCTGGTTTCCGACAGCGCGCAGTACAGGTTGGTAAGTCGCTTCAGCTTGGGTTCGGCCTGCTTGCGCTCGGTGATGTCTCGCACGAAGACCTGCACCGAGAAGTGGTTCCTGTAGCGGAACGGCGAAGCGGTGACCTCGACTTCCACGGCCGAGCCGTCGAAGCGAAGAAAGCGCTGCTCCTCGGGCGCGACCGGCAGCCCCTGGCGCATCTGCTCGATGCGCCGCCGCTCCTGCTCGCGATAGTCAGGATGGACAATGTCCAGAGTCTCCATGCCCACGATCTGACTGGGCCCGGAGGCCCGCAGCAGTTCGACCGCCGAGTGGTTGGCGTACACGAAGCGTCCGCCGGAGTGCACCAGGATCGCGTCCGGCGACAGCTCGACCGCTGCCCGGAACCGGTCCTGCGCGGCGGTGTCGGTCGACGCCCGCGCGCCAAGGCGAATAGCCGTGCGCCAAATCAGGAGCAGGCCCAAGGCGATCGCGATCCCGCCCAGCACAGGAGCGGACAATAGAGGAAGGTGCACGAGCCCGGACGCGTCGGCCGCCAGGACGGGGTTGGAAAGCGGCACCAGCGCGACCGCGGTCCACGCGGCACCGGATAGGCAGGGCGCCAGCGCCATGTCCCCGCTCGCGCCAACGGAGACGGTACAGCGGCCGCGGAGGAACACGGAGGCGGGGGTCTCGGGAGTCTCATCGTTCCGACGGGCGTAGGGCCACTGCTGAAGCGGCTGACGGCACTATTCGTGCGGTGGCCGCCTCACGGTTATCGGCGTGAATTCACTCCGCTGAAGGCGCGCGCCGGGGCTGGACGAGGCGTAAGACGCGGATGATGGCGGACGGTAGCCTCGCGGGAGCCGGCGTGAGCGGGTCGAGCGCGAGTTGTCACTAGGTCGGAGCCGCAGGCGATCGCACTGAGTCTGGGCTCCCTCTCCCCCTTGGAGAGCTCAGGGTGGGGGCTAGGGACAGGGGTATCATGTCTGTTCGCCCGGCAATCTCGACCACCCGCCATGTCCGTTCAGCGCAAGACGGGCTATACCCTCGAGCAATATCTCGAGCTCGAGTCCTCGACCCGAGTAAAGCACGAATACTTCCGGGGAGAAGTGTTCGCGATGGGGGGCGCGAGCTTCGCACATACAGTCATTGCGGGCAACGTCGTGAGCGCATTGCACGGCCAGCTTAGGGGTAGGCCATGCCGGGTGTCGGCTTCCGACCTGCGCGTCAAAGTCGATCGGACCGGCCTATATACCTATCCCGATGTCGTGGTCGTTTGTGGTGCTCCGCAGTTGGAACAGCCCGGCGACACCCTTCTCAATCCGGGCGTCATCGTCGAAGTCATTTCCGAGTCGACGGAAGCTTACGACCGCGGCAAGAAGTTCGAGCAATATCGATCGCTCGACTCATTGACCGACTACATTCTCATCGCGCAAGACACGGTGCGCGCCGAGCACTACAGCCGGCAGCCCGACAATCGATGGTTGTACGCCGCGGAGAACCGCGTTGAAGGCAGCATCATGCTAGTCTCCATCGGATGCGCCTTGGCGCTGGCAGAGGTCTACGAAAAGGTCGACGGCCTGCGCGAGCCGACCTCCGCCCCGTACCGCTAAGCAACCAACGGCAGGGGGCGGCCCTGCCGCTCTGTTGCACCCTACCGGATCACCCGGTCGAAGATCGCGCTCGAGGACATTCGGATGCCACGCCCCCCAGTGCGCGCGTCAAGGCAGCACCATCGAGCGCACTCGACCCGCTAACGTCATTCGCTTCAACTAATAGATCTGCCTCGTGCTCTGCCCGTGAGATGCGCCGCATCGGGCGAGTTGCATTTCATTCGGGTCACATCGATACTACGCCGTCCCGCGGCCGGAGCCGGATCGAGCACCTGCGCGTCCGCCGGACCAGCGAGCTGCGGTGTTTCCCAAAGGGTCAAAGGCGGCGTGAAGGTTTTAGTGTTGGGGGCAGGCGTGGTCGGTGTGACCAGCGCCTGGTATCTGGCGGAAGCGGGGCACGAGGTCACGGTGGTGGACCGCCAGCCTGTCGCCGGCTTTGAAACCAGCTTCGCGAACGGCGGTCAGATCTCGGTCAGCCACGCCGAGCCTTGGGCCAACCCTGGAGCGCCGCTCAAGATCCTGCAGTGGCTGGGGCGCGAGGACGCGCCGCTGCTGTTCCGTCTGCGCCTCAGTCCGCGTCAGTGGGCTTGGGGGCTGAAATTCCTGTACGAGTGCTTGCCCGGCCGCACCCGTCGCAACACGCTGGAGATCCTCAAGCTCGCCTTGTTCAGCCGCAGCGAGCTGCAGGCTCTCCGCGCCCGCACCCGGATCCGCTACGAGCACTCGGAGCTGGGCATCCTGCATCTGCACACCGACGTGCGCGAGCTGGAGGCGGCCCGGGTGCGTCTAGAGCTGATGCGCAGCCACGGGTTCGAGCTTCAGCTCAAGACAGCGCGGCAGTGCCTGGAGATCGAACCGGCGCTCAAGCACAGCCGCGTGCGCATTGCAGGCGCCACCTATTCGCCCTCCGATGAGTCGGGCGACGCGCACCTGTTCTCGCGCCAGCTCGAAGAGGCTTGCCGGCGCCGGGACGTGGTGTTCTCGTTTCAAACCACGGTGCAGCGCCTGATGCGCGAAGGGGACCGGATCACGGGCGCACGCGTGCGACATGTCGAGGGCCCGGAGGAAGTGCTGCGCGCCGATGCTTATCTCGTCTGCCTGGGCAGCTATACGCCGCTGCTGATCGAGCCCCTGGGCGTGCGCGTGGCGGTCTATCCGGTCAAAGGGTATTCGGTCACCATCCCGATCAAGAGCCATCAGTCCGCCCCGCGCGTGTGCCTCACCGACGAAAGTGCGAAGCTCGCGATCTCACGCCTCGGGGACCGGCTGCGCGTAGCCGGGACCGCTGAGCTGAACGCCTACGACACTTCGATCAACCCGGTGCGCTGCGACGCCATCCTGCGGCGCGCCGAGGAGCTGTTTCCCGACGCGGCCGACTACTGGCGTGCGCAGTTCTGGGCCGGCCTGCGCCCCGCCACGCCTAGCAACGTGCCGGTCATCGGGCGCACGCGCCTGTCCAACCTGTTCCTCAACACCGGGCACGGCACCCTGGGCTGGACGCTGGCCTGCGGCTCCGGCCGCGCCATCGCGAACATCATCAGTGACCGGCCGCCTGGAGTGGATTTCGCCTTCACACACGCGTGACAGATGAGGCGCCGGCGGTAGCCTGGGGTGAAGATTCACGCCGGGCAGCGGCAATCGTCACGCGACTGCAGGTGCCCGCGTGGCTAATGTGCGTTGGTGGGCGTCGTGCTCATGACCCAACCAATGCCATAGGAGTCAGCCATGAACGTGAAACCGATTGTTGCTCTGTGTGTCGCGCTGGTCGCGACCCCCGCCTGTTTCGCGGCCGAGCGTTTTGGCCGCGACAGCGTCTATGCCACGCAGAACGTACCGGCGAGCAAGGTGGTGACCGGTGTGTCGCTGCAGCGTCACGGACGCGATAGCGTCTATGCCACGCAGATCGCCGGTCCGAAGCAGGAGATCAAGGTCGGCGTGTTGACCGATAGGCCCGGCCGCGCCTGAGGCCTCCACCAGCGTTCGAACAAGCCACCCGGTGCTGCACGCACCGGGTGGCTTTCTCTGTGGGGCGGCGGCCAACGTCTTCGGCTATCGCGAGCCCATCTGTCGGCTCTACCTCTACAGTGAGGCGGGCCTCGCCGCCGACCTGAGAGGGTCGGGATTCGCTTGCTCCGGGACCCCGCTAGCGGCACACTTGGACTACAGTCGGTAAGCTCCTACCGGAGGTTCTATGGCAAGCGGTACAGCTGGTGACGGGCCACTCCTGTCCTTGGCCGAGCAGCACATCAAGGCGCTGGCAGACCACGGAACCGTCAAGGGCTACCCCAAGAACGCGGTCATCGTCAGCGAGGGTGACCGCAGCGATTCGCTCTACGTGATCCTGACCGGCAAGGTCAAGGTGTACTTGGCCGACGAAGAGGGCAAGGAGATGGTCCTCAACACGCAGGGGCCGGGCGAATACTTCGGCGAAATCATCCTCGACGAAGGGCCACGTTCGGCCTCGGTGATGACGCTCGAGCCCAGCAAGTTCTCCATCGTGTCCAGGGAACAGTTCAACCAGTTCCTGGCGCAGAGTCCAGAAGTCACGCTTGAACTCGTTCGCAGGCTGATCCATCGGGTCCGGGAGCTTACGAAGAAGGTCAGCGAACTGGCGCTGCTCGACGTCTACGGGCGGGTCCGGGGGTTGCTGCTGGAGCTTGCCACTGAGCAAGACGGGAAACTGGTAGTCGAGCGCCTCACGCAGCAGGATATGGCGAGCCGCGTGGGCTGCGCGCGCGAGATGATCAGCCGCATCCTGAAGGACCTGCGCACTGGCGGCTACATCAAGGACGACGGCGAGCGGATTATCATCG
Organism: Gammaproteobacteria bacterium; assembly: GCA_041488255.1. Lineage (GTDB taxonomy): Bacteria > Pseudomonadota > Gammaproteobacteria > Burkholderiales > SHXO01 > SHXO01. Next base: position 22,759 of record JBGPOV010000046.1, read on the forward strand.
TGAAGAAGCCGCCACCCAAGTGGTGATGGTCGTGAAGTGTCCTCGCTGCCAGCACGACAATCGCGCCGGCGCGAGATTCTGCGAGCAATGCGCCGCGCCGCTGGCTCGCTCCTGCAGCAACTGCGGCGCGCTCCTGCCCGGCGCAGCCAAGTTCTGCCCTCAGTGCGCTAACCCCGTGGAGGCCACGGCGGAACAGACTCGCTCGCCAGAGCGCGAGGCCGCGCCGCAGGCGCCCTCGACAACCCCGGCAGGGGAACGTCGGGAGGTGACGGTTCTGTTCGCCGACATCTCGGGATACACGACGCTGTGCGCCAGCATGGAAGCCCAGGCTGGTCGTCGTCGAAGACATCCACTGGGCCTCTGCTCCGCTGCTTAGGCACTTCGCGCAGTTGGCCGTCGCCGCCGCCGAAAGCCCAGTGGTCCTGGCGATGACGTCGCGCATCGAGGGTGACCCGCTGGACAAGGTGTGGCGTGCTTCGACTCACGGCAGTCCGCTGATGACCATCGATCTGGGACCCTTGCGGCCCGAGGAAGCGCGGTTGCTGGCCGGCGGATTCATAGAGGCCTCGAACCGGTTCGCGGCGAGCTGCATCGAGCGCGCCGAAGGCAACCCGCTGTTCCTGGAGCAGCTGCTGCGCAACGTGCAAGAGAGTGAAACGGCGAGCATTCCGCCCACGATCCAGAGCCTGGTGCTGGCGCGGATGGACCGCTTGGAGGCGCGCGACAAGCAGGCGTTGCAAGCTGCCTCCGTTGTAGGCAAGCGCTTCAGCCTCGCGGCCCTCAGATTCCTGATCGACGATCCCGAGTACGGTTGCGACGAGCTGGTCGCTTGCGACCTCGTGCGCCCAGCGGCGAGCGATTATTTGTTCGCGCATGCCCTGATCCAGGAAGGCGTCTACTCCTCGCTGCTCCACAGCCGGAAGCGCGAGTTGCATCGCAAAGCTGCTGACTGGTTCGGCGAGCAGGAGTCGATTCTTCGCGCCGAGCATCTGGACCGGGCGGGAGATCCGCAGGCCCCCCAGGCGTACCTGAGCGCGGCAATGGACCAGGCGCTGCGGTCGCGTTACGACGTTGCGCTTCAGCTCGCCGAACGCGGCGTGGAGTTGGCAACCACTGGGGCCCTACGCTGCGCCCTCATACTGCTGCGCGGCGATCTGCTGCGGGAGCTCGGCCGTTCGCAGGACTCGATCACGGCATTTCAAGAAGCCCTGCAGCTGGCAGAAGACGAGGCGCTACGCTGCCGCGCGTGGATGGGCGTCGCAGCCGGCAATCGCGTGACCGGAGATTTCGCGGCGGCAATGGAGGCGCTGAGCCAGGCCGAGCCCATCGCGCAACGCCTGGGACTCGTCGCCGATTCCTCCCGGATTCGCCACACGCGCGGCAATCTTTTCTTCGCTCAAGGCAAGGTCAGCGAGTGCCACGACGAACACCAGGCCGCGCTCGCCTATGCGCGACAGATCGCGGACCCCGAGTGCGAGGCGCGTGCTCTGAGTGGGCTTGGAGATGCTCAGTATGCACAGGGCCGGATGCTTACGGCGCTGGAGTACTTCAGCCGCTGTGTCGAGCTGTGCCGGCGAGCGGGGTTCGTCAGAGTCGAAATCCCCAACCGCGTCATGGTAGGCCACGGCCTCCTGTACAACAACGAGCTGGGGCGCGCGCTGTCAGAGGTGCAGGCCGCCTGTGAAGCAGCCCGCAAGGTCGGCCTGGTCCAGACTGAGATCTCTGCGCAGGAATCGCTGACCTTTCTTCTGGTCATGGCCGGGCGCTACGACGAAGCCGAGCAGGCCGGCGCGAGGTGCCTCTCTCTGGCGCGGCCCGCAGGCGCGCGCCGGTTCGAGTCCGCAGTGCTCTATGTGCTCTCGACGCTACGGATCGCGCAGGGCAATCTCGCGCTTGCGAGAGAGCATTTGGCCCAGGCTCTGGAGCTGGCGCGCCAGACTGGAATGGGGTTCCTGGGCGCTGCCATCTTTGGAGCCCTGGCGTATGCGGCGGAGGGAGCTGCCGAACGCCGACACGCGCTGGAACAAGGTGAAGGACTGTTGCGCGAGCCCTGCGTCGGACACTGTCACCTCTGGTTCTATTGGCACGCGATCGACGCGACACTTGCAGCAGGAGAATGGGAGGCGGCAGTGCGTTACGCCTGCGCTCTGGAAGACTACGTACGCGGCGAACCGCTTCCCTGGGCCGGCCTGATCGCTGCCCGCGGCCGCGCGCTCGCAGCCGTCGGAATGCACGGCCCGACGCGCGCCATCCTGAGCGAACTCAGGCGGCTCCGCGAGGAGGTCCGGCAGGCGGGCCTAGGTTCGGCCTTGCCAGCGATTGATGCCGTACTGGAGACGACGGTGCGATCGTGACGTCGCCACGCCGCCTCAGGAGTCCAGGCACACGAGCTTGCCCGCCGAGTTGAGGCCCACCTGAGGGGGTGTCCAGGAGGGATTCGGGGTTTCGCCGATGACGGCTGGGGCAGCTCGCCGGAGAAGGTCGGCCCCGGTTGCAACGCAGTCGAAGCGCAGGCCTTGCGCGCTCGGAACGGCTTCGCCTTGATCCTGCCAGCCGCTGGGCGCACGCAGATCCGGCCGGAAGCCGTGGTGGACGGCGAGTAGCGGCGCAAGCGCCAATGCCAGCGTCAGTGTCAATGTCAGTTTCAAGTTCATTGCCGCCTCCCATGAGGAGTTGGTAATCGGGATTTACGTTCTACAACCCCGATCGGATGCCAACAGTTCGGGTTGCCGCCGGCCAAGCTCAGTCTCAGGTCCAGGCACTGCAACCTAACCGATGCGGCTCACTTGGTGGTCAGGTTACCCCCCCGCCCCTCCCCGATCCCGTGCTAATTCCCGTCTGGGTTGTGACTTATTCACGCCCGGGGGCCAACCCACCCGTGGCCGAGGCCAGGTTTGGCCTTAGGTCGGTTCAGCCGCCCCGAGACTTACACCCACAAACGTCTCACCGAGAGGACCCACCCCTCGAGCGAGGAAAACAGGTCAA
>JBGPOV010000047.1:0-25640 GCA_041488255.1 Gammaproteobacteria bacterium
AGCTGGACATCGTTGACTGGATCGAAGGCTTCTACAATCACCGGCGCATGCATTCGTCGATTGGCTACAGGACACCAGTCGATGTCGAATCCAGCCTCATGGCTGCCTAAAGTGGTGTACGTCGAATCGAGGCAGGGTCACCCGACACATGGTTGAATCTGAGGCCCTTAACAACATTCGCCTGGAAGCATGGGATGTCCTGGATGAGACCGCTTTTCCTTTCCCAGCAGAGCAACTTGATTTGATCATTTCCTCGGTGGTGATCCCCTATTTGGATGACGCCCAGACTATCAACTTGATTGGCAGGTTATCGTCTCGACTGTCACCCGCAGGTACTTTGGCTTTTGTGGAACAGGACTTGACCACCGACACCGTGAACTTTCCAAAGTTTGAGTTGGTGCGGAAAGTCTTGACAAAGGACTTGCGGAATCTGAAGCGCACGTTAGCCTTGGGGCTTCGACCGTTCTTACGGGAGGCCGGTCTTCAGGTCCTGCCCCGGCGTTCGTTTCTCTGGACCGACGATGCTTATGGAGCCTATACGCGCGACCTGTTGGAACGGTTGGCTGACGCAGCGTGTGACAAAGGCCGTATTCAGCCAGAAGAAAGACATGAGTGGAAGAAGGTCCTGAACGATCTTGCTGGGTCAGGAGATTTCTCCTACGGGGTGGTTTACCATCTCGTTGCGGGAAGACGTAAATGAATACGGATTGTGTGTTGCGGATTTGAGTTTGAATCCGTCGCCTAACACGCGCATGCCCGGTGGGCGTCCAGAGACCAGCGATGCGTGTTCTCTTTATTTGCAGCCAGAACCGTCTTCGAAGCCCTACCGCGGAGCAGATCTTTGCCTCTTGGGAAGGCATTGAGGTTGCATCGGCCGGCCTGGCCGATGAAGCCAAGAATCGAGTTACGCCAGAGCTGCTCGGGTGGGCCCAGTTGATATTCGTGATGGAAAGGGCGCATCGGAGCGAGTTGACGAAGAAGTTTCGTGCGTATCTCCGCGACAAGCGCATCGTGTGTCTCGACATACCAGACCAGTACCACTACATGGACCCAGCGCTTGTAGCGCTCTTAAAGGCCAAGGTTCCGCGACATCTGCCTCGCGCATGAGCTTCACGGCCTGAGGACGTTCTACGGAAGTGACCATGTCGCACGCTGGTTCTGGCATAGAGACGGTCAGAGGTCTGAGAGTTGGCATTATCGGCGGATCCATCGGGGGATGCGTTACGGCGGCCGAGCTCACACGCCTTGGCGCCGACGTGACGGTATTCGAACGTTCGCGCCATCTGGAAGACCGCGGCGCGGGCATTGGGCTCGCGCTATCCTTGGTCGAAACGCTCAAGCAGCGTGATCTCGTCGATGCGGAGATGGCATACATTCCTGTCTTCAAACGCCGTTTCGCGATCCGCTGTGATGAGGAGAGCCCCCATCTGGGACGCACGATCTGGGAGCAGCCCTTTGCCGCGGGATCCACTAATTGGGACGTGTTGTACCGGCAGCTACGCCGGCGCGTTCCCGATGCGGTCTTTCGCCAAGGCTGTCATGTCGTGTCGATCAGCGCGCCGGTCGATGGTGAGGTATGGCTTAAGTCTGCCGACGGCCACGTGTTGTCGTTCGATCTGGTGGTTTGTGCCGACGGCTACGACTCACTAGGACGACGGATATTGTTCCCCGCCCACCAGCCCCAATACGTGGGCTACATCATCTGGAGAGGCCTGATAGCGGAGCGCTCGTTGGCCGATATTGCACCATTTGAGAGCGTTCGGGTGTTCACGGTGTATGAGGGCGGTCACGCGGTGTTCTATCTGGTGCCGGGGCGAAATGGTGAACGGGAAATCGGGAGCAGGCGGCTCAACTGGGGTATCTACGACAAGGTCACCAACGAAGACCTTCGGGCGATCCTGACAGATGCCGAGGGAATGGTTCACCACGGCTCACTCCCGCCCGGCGCGGCCTCCGAAACACAGGTGGCCTATGTACATAACCTGGCGCGCACTTATTTTCCGGGCTTCGCGGCACAGGCGATTTCAGCCACAGATAAGCCCTTTGTACAGTCCATCTACGAGGCGCGCGTACCAGCTTACCATCGCGGACGAATCTGTCTCATCGGCGACGCCTCCACACTTGCTCGTCCACATACGGGTGCGGGCGCCGTTAAGGCCATGACCGATGCCATTGCCTTGTCGAAAGCTCTGGTGACGCACGCGTCAGTGGACGCTGCTCTTAAGGCGTGGGATGAGGAGCAATGCCCTGCCGGCAACCAGCTGGTGAGTCTGGGACAAGCATTGGGCGAAGCGCTGGTCACGGGCGTCCCCGAGTGGAAGGCGATGAACCCGGCAAAGATGGAGCGATGGTACACGGAGGTCATTGCCGGCAAGAGCTGGTACCAGATTGACGAGGTGGGAAAGCAGCGATGAAGATACGATCGCGCTTCTTACGGAATAACACTAAGATGCTTTGATGGCGCTGCGATTGTTTGACACCTATACGCGAGAGATAAGGGAATTCAAGCCTCTGCGCGCAGACTATGTCGGTCTGTATGCATGCGGACCTACCGTCTACGACTATGCCCATATCGGCAACCTGCGCACTTACATTTTTGAGGACATTTTGCGCCGAGTCCTCCAATTCAACGGCTACCGGGTCAAACACGTCCTCAATATTACGGATGTGGGACATCTCGTTTCCGATGCAGACGCAGGTGAGGACAAGATGTTGGCGGGTGCTCGCCGCACTGGGAAGTCGGCTTGGGAGATCGCTGAACTCTATACACAGGCGTTTAAGGACGATTTGAATTGCTTACACATATTGATGCCGCATATGTGGTGTCGCGCCACGGATCATATTCAGGAGCAGATTGACGCCATCCGTTGCATCGAAGCCCGAGGGTTTGCGTATCGCACCACAGACGGCGTCTATTTCGATACGTCAAAGCTGTCTGACTATGGATACCTTGCGCGCCTTGATGTCGAAGGGCTCAGGGCAGGCGCTCGAATCGACAAAGGCGAGAAGCGCAGCGCGACCGATTTTGCGCTCTGGAAGTTCAGCCCGCTGGGCCAACAGCGACAGATGGAATGGGACAGCCCGTGGGGGAGAGGTTTCCCAGGCTGGCATATCGAGTGCTCGGCCATGTCCGCCAAGTATCTCGGCGAGCTTTTCGACATTCATTGCGGCGGACAGGATCACATTCCTGTACATCATACGAACGAGATAGCCCAAGCGCAGGCTTGTTATGGTACGAGGCTCGCTAACTACTGGCTGCACGGATCCTTTCTTCAGATCGATGACGGCAAGATGGCGAAGTCGTCTGGCGAGTTTCTAAGGGTCGCGACTCTGATGGGACGCGGTTACGACCCCCTGGCATACCGGTACTTATGCCTGACGGCTCACTACCGAAGCCATCTCAACTTTACTTGGGATGCCCTCGCTGGAGCAGCAGCTGCGCTCGAGAGGATGAGGCATGCGAGCCATGACTGGGGTGCCAGCGGAGCCGTAGATGACGACTACATCGGCCACTTTACTGAATGCGTCAACGATGATTTGAATACTCCGCAAGCCATTGCGCTGACCTGGGAGCTTGCGAAGAGTGCCCTGCCGCCTGCGACAAAGAAGGCGACGCTTCTGCGCTTCGATGAGGTACTCGGATTGCGGCTCGCAGAATGGGCGCCGCGAGAAACTGTGATACCGAAAGAAGTGTTGGAGCTGGTGAAACAGCGTGAGATGGCTCGATCCGAGAAACGGTGGAAGAATGCCGATAGTTTGCGCGATGACGTCTATGCTCTTGGCTTTGAGATCGAAGATACGGCGCAAGGGCCTCACGTAAAGCCAAGAAAGCACGAGCCGCCGACTGCCTGCACTTAATCCAGGAGAGGGGCGCGTTTGGATGTTGACCAGATGTCACTTTCATCATCGATTCCAAAACCACCGGTTGCAGCGGATAGCGATGGACAAAGCGCCGGGATTTTGCACACGGCGCGTGGCCGCTCCGGGACGTTGGGCAGGTACGGATCGGGGGCAGGTCAGATAACGATGGCGGACCCACGCGTCTACTTTGCCGCAGAGCGCACCCTTCTAGCCTGGGTCCGATCTGGAATCACTGTGATGGCCCTGGGTTTCGTGGTTGCGAGGTTCGGTTTGTTTCTGACGCTCATGTCCGCGTCGAGCGTCTCTCCAGCCGGAGGGCATCATAGTCACTGGCCATCGAGCGCACTTGGGATCGCTCTGGTAATCCTCGGCGCAGGGGCGATACTAGGTGCGCTACAGAATCACCGATTGTATGTCCGCACACTGCCCATGGAAGATCTCCCCAAGCTTTCCATACCATGGCTCACGCCATTTCTCGCTGGTTCGGTTGCGGCGGTCGGGCTTCTTTTGGCGGTGTATCTTGTCGTCACATGAGCGGGTGCCTGACATGCAGTCAGTGAGGAAGATCCGAGGTGAGCTGCCCAATTGTGCGTTCGAGCGCAGTGCCCAACGGCAGGACTGTTGGGTTTGGTCGTCGCTCCGCTCCTCGGCACACGCTCAACTGGGTCGTTCGGCTTCGTAGTACGGAGGGTCCAATGGCTGTGCGTGTTGTGAGACTTGGCAGCGAGCGACTCGAGGGCGAAGGCCTTCGCATCGGGACGGTCCGGCGCCCACCACGCGGTGTACCAAAGACGCAATTCGCCTCGCAAAACTGGTACGACGTCTGGTTTCCGAACCTCGCGCCCAGCCTGGACACGATGAAGCTCGGGAAGAACGCAAGAACCGACAAAGAGTGGATTTCCTTCACAAAGAGGTACCGAGCAGAGATGGCAACACCCGAGAACTCCCGCACGCTAGAGCTCCTCGCCGCTCTCTCCCACCATACCAACTTCTCAGTGGGCTGCTACTGCGAAAACGAAGCACACTGCCATCGTTCTCTGCTGCGGGCGCTCCTCAAGGGGAAGGCCGCTAAGGTCGAGTAGGTGGTGTCCGATGGAGGTTCCAGATGACCCTGTCGCGCGAGGCAAGAATAGTTGCAGGCCTAACGATCCTAACCGTCCCAACGATCATGTACGGTGGTGCGACGTTGCTCGGTATCCTCACCAAGGGCACCGCCGGAATCTTGCCAGGGAACCTGGTGCTGGATGAAACCCAGTGGGCGCTGTTTCGCGCCGGGCATGCCCACGCGGGAGTGTGGGTCGTTCTGTCTCTTGTGATACGAGTATTGCTCGATTCAGCGGCGCTCTCGCAGAAACCTGACCGCTGAGCGCGCACTGCATTCTCGCGAGGTGATTCGATGAACGGCGCCGCTCTGGACCTCCTTCCCCCGCTGGCGATGTTCCTGATGTCGGCCTGGGCGGCTGAGGGAATCCCTGCGCAGCAGTCTACCGGCCCGCCCCACATTGCAGTCGTCGCACCGAACGCTTCCGCGCAAAGCGAGAGCGCGCAGGCGCTCCGGGATGGTCTGCGGGACGCCGGCTATGCTGAAGGGCGCAACATATTCATCGACTGGTGGTACGGCAATGGCAGCTACAACCACTTGGACGACGCGATCGCGACCTTCGTCGAGCGCAAAGTCGACGTAATCGTAGTGGAAAGTACTGTGGCCGCGCTGGCTACGAAGCGCGCAACCAGTACGATTCCCATCGTCATGGCGACGGTCGCAGATCCCGTCGGCTCAGGCCTTGTCGCAAGTCTTGCGCAGCCGGGCGGCAACATCACCGGCCTCTCGATGATGACTACGGACCTCAGCGCAAAACGACTGGAACTGCTTAAAGAAGCGATGCCCCGGGTAACACGGGTGGCTGTGCTATGGAACCCGCTCACACCCTGGCACCCCCGCGCGCTCGAGGACCTTAAGCGCGCGGCACCCTCGTTGTCGATCGAGTTGACGTCGCACGGCGCACGGAACGCCGAAGAGATCACTGCAGCCATATCGGCTGCGAGCCGAGCACACGCTGAAGCTCTTTATGTCATTGAGGACGGCATTTTCTGGGCCCATCAAACAATCCTCCTCGAGGCGGCCTGGAGTCGGCGGTTACCCGTCATTGCAGGACAGAACCGGTTCGCCGAGTTGGGAGCCTTGCTCTCGTACGGAGTCGAGGTCACTAAACTGTGGCGTCAGTCGGCTCAGTTTGTGGCCAGGATCCTGAAGGGGGATAGACCAGGTGATCTTCCGATCCAACAGCCAACCACGTTCGATCTGGTCGTCAACCTCAAGACCGCCAAGGCCCTCGATATTACGGTCCCGCCCTCGCTGTTAGCGCGGGCTGACAAGGTCGTCCGATGACGCTTGCGCTCTTCCGCGACTGTTTCATACTTAGCCCCAGCAATGTTGTGCCGCTCAACCATGCCAAAAAGGCAAGACGTGGACGACAACCTTCACCGTCAAAGGCCAGACGTTCACCTCCGAGGTTACCCAAGAACGCCGGGGGGAGAAGATCGAGAAGGTTAAAGTCCCCGGGGGAGAGTTCGAGGCCTACAAGATCCTGTTCAGGGGGCAAATTAGATCGACCGACAACAAAGGGGGTGTCTGCTCCGGCAAAGAGGACGGGGCGGACTGGGTGACCCTCGTCAACGGTAAGGCAAATGTGGTGAAAAATGGAATATCGAAACACGTTCGGCGACAAAGCCACCCGCGAGCTCACCGCAGTGAACTACAAGTAATCTACCCTCAAGCTGTCCAACGTGAAGCACGGTCCGCTCTGCGACGAGGACATAGCCGAGATCCGAAGAGGATCAGGAGGCGTGTGGAAACGGCAGCCGGGCTTTCACCCCTATTACGTTTCAGGTGACTTCAACGGCGACGGGAACGCGGATTTCGCCGTGGTCTTCGTTCGACGCACGAAGACTCGCCCGTTGTACCTCGCGATTTTCAACGGTCCGTTTGCGGTGGCGACCGCCGCTTCCCCCGTGTCTAACTGCGAAACGTGATGCCCTCCGACCTCAAATCCGCGTAGTAGAGGCCGAGGGGAGATGCTGTCGGAAGACGGTGATCGGCCAACGCTCCGAGCACGTGACGTGGATCTTGCGAGAAGCAGATCGTGGAAGGCACGCCCTCGGTGATGGCCGCTATGGCGGCCAGGTCGAACCGCGTCACTTCCTCCAAGAAGGGCGTTCGCGGTGCGTTCGTCTCGAGGAAGGCGGCAAACCGTCTCGCCTCCTCCGCCCCGAACGCTTCGGGCGGATGGTCGCGCCAAAAATCGCCGAGCATCGCCTCGAAGGATTGCGCACCCATGCTCAGCAGCAACAGACGACCCGTGAAAGGCAAGGTGCCGATGACGGAGGACGCCCGGAACTGCGTCACGAGGTAGCGGAAAACACTTACGCCGGGATCGGAGGCGAGCTGTCGCGCGAGCGGTGTATCGACTTCACGTCCGATCGCCAATGCGCCGAGCGTATTTTCCCAGATGTCCGGGGTGATGTCGTCGGCTCGTCCTCCCTTCGTGGCCGTCATCGCGTGGAGAGCCTCAGGCTGTAGGTCAGTCGCTGCCGTGGTCTTGTCACGCAGTTCCCAGAGCTGTCTCAATTCGTCGAGCTGGGCGCGGACGGCCGCGAGGCCCACCGATTCGAGGTAAACCGGCATGACCTCGAAGATCAACGCCTTTAGGTTCGGAAGCCAGGGGATCGCTGCGCGGGCGAGATCCAGGACGGGCGCGGGAATCGTCCCGCTGTGGGCGTCCAGCCAATAGCCCGCGTGTTCCATCCCCCCTGCCAGATGAACCTCCCACACGTACTCAAGTGGAATGTCCGTCAGGAACTGCGCGACGCCCTGCCTGCCGTTACGCGCATTGGTCCACGCGTTATGAAGATCGAGCACAATTCCGCAATCTGCCGCTTCCACTACCGACCGCAGGAATGCTCCGTCGGTAAGCTCACCTTCGCGCAGTTTCAGATAGCTCACCCCGTGCTCGACGGCGAGCGGTGTGCCCACCTGCTCCGCTAGGCATTGGATCGATGACACCGCCGCACGCACACCTTCTTCCGTTTGCAACGGCGGCAGCAGAAAGCCCGTCTGAAAGTCACCACGCGGGCCCGTGGCGCGGTTGAACGCGAGGTGCTCGCTCAGCCAAGGCGGCTTGAGCGCTGCGATCATCTGGTTCAGCATGTGCACCTGGTCCGCTTCCGCTTGATGGTAGCCCCCCACCGGGTAGCCCACGCTGTGCAACAGCTTGGCTCCCGGGAGGTTGCGCACATAGTCGAACCGCCCTTGGTCGACCCGGAATCCGGACTGGCCGCGGGAACGCAGCCAGAGAGTCTGCGGCTCGATCTCCAGCACCTGCAGCGCCTCGCCTTCCTCCTCAATGAGCGGTTCCATGCCGGGCACGTATGTGAGCCCCACACCGACGACGGGGAGAAGGTCACCCCGTCGCCGCAACCGTGTGCCAGACCTAGCGAGCAATTGGAGTGAGCTCCAGCGTCTTTGCATCCGCGATGAATTCCACCTCCTGCTGGAACAGAATGTCGAAGCCGGAATAGCAACCAGGATGGCCCAGACGGCCGACCAGGACTTCCTGGATCCTCTGGATCTTCTTAAGGTCGAAGCCTACCTCGCGCGGTATGACGACCGTGATTGTCCTGTTGTTGACTGCAACGTTGTGGGGAAGCGTAGCCATAGGTGCTCCTTTCAAGACCACTCGGTGTTCGAAAGCCGGTTCCCGCTCGTCGTCTGGCTTGCCTGCACTTACTTAGCGGGCGCCAAGACGGCTAGACGTGATTGGAGCCGGCGGCAGCCACGCGGTCCGCCTGGTAGCACAATACTTGCCCATCTTTCTAGCTGGCTGAATATGGCTAAGGGCATAGATCGAAAGCTGAGCGATGCGATGGGCTCAACCCTCCGAAGCGCCCGTCCAATCCAAACGCGAGGAAGGATTTCGCAAACGGCCGAGATCTCCGCGCATGGGAGTTGGCAGGTCGAATCAAGGGCGCGGACGGGCATACGCTCTCGGTGGCAAGGGCCGGGTGCTTGTCACCAGTCGGCTCTAGCCGAGCATGACGCCGAACCCGCTCCTCAACACAGCCGCCCCGCCGCGCGAAACGGGAACGACGCCCCGCTCATCGGCCGTGACCAACGCTAAACGCCGCAGGGGTATGATGCTCATCCTGACAGCCCGGAACGGGATCTTCTTACCGGCTCGCTAGCCCGCATGGTACAGATCGGAAAAATCGTGGACCTCGGGATCTACATCGCCTCTCTCGTCGGGCTGGCGAGCAGCGGTCTATTGGCGGCTTGGGGGCTTGCCAGCCTGCCGGTCCCTCTCACTGGTTTTGCCGCATCGCTAGCGACCTGGACACTGACGGCTCTCGGCCCCTTGGGTGCCGCATTCGTGTTGCGCTACCTGCAGCTCACCTACGACGCGCCTCCGCGTGAACTCGAGGTGATGCGCTTCAGCGGATGCCCGGTCTGGATGCGGGTTGCGTGTCATGCGTTGATGCTCATCGGCGTTGGACTTTTCGTCCTCAACGCGTCGCTCGAGATGTTCGGTTACCTTCCCAAGACCGAGGCGACCGCTTGGCCAACCAATACGCCTGGCGGCTTCGGGCTGGTAGCCTACAGTTTTCTGATCGCGCAACTCTATTCCGTCAATGCTCTGGCGAGCCGTGCGCAGCAGCGGACGCTTACGAGTGAGCGGCGCTGAGAGGAACCGACGCAGTGGAGCAAACGAAGGCGGAACTCGACGAAGCGGCAATCGAGGCGAACTGGCGCTCGCGCGGCTTCAGTTTCGACGTCTGGATCGACCCGCCAGGACAGGTCTGGGCGGATTTCGTGCACGCCACCGACGAGCTGGTGATGCTGGTAGATGGCCGGTTGGAGTTGAGCTTCAACGGCCACACCCTGTACCCGGGGCCAGGCCAAGAGATCCTGATTCCCGCAGGCGCCAGCCATACGGTGGTCAACATCGGCGCGACAACCAATCGCTGGCTGTACGGCTATCGTCGCACGCGCTGAAATTCGGTGAGGAGGCGAACATGTTGGATCACATCGCGCTGCAGGTGAGCGACTACCGAAAAAGCAAGGAGTTCTACGCATCGGCACTCAAGCCGCTCGGCTACGAACTGGCTCTGGAGTTCGGGGAAAGTGGAGGATTCGGCAAGGATAGGAAGCCGGACTTCTGGATCGCGCAGGGCTCGGCGACCAAACCGCCGCTGCACATCGCATTCGCCAGTGCAGACCGGCCGACCGTGGACGCGTTCCATCGCGCCGCACTCGCTGCCGGCGCCAGAAACAACGGCGCGCCCGGCCTGCGGCCCGATTACCACCCCAACTACTACGCCGCCTTCGTCTTGGACCCGGACGGAAACAACGTCGAGGCGGTGTGCCATCGACCCTGAAAGAGCTTTCCGATGCAGCGCTTTCTGATCGCCCTGGGCGCCATTCTGATTGCCGCCGGGCTGCTCTGGCCCTGGATCGGCAAGCTGGGCCTCGGCCGGCTGCCAGGCGACATCCGGGTCGAGAAGGATGGCTTCAGCTTCTACTTCCCGCTCACCACGGGGCTGATCATCTCGGCCGTGGTGACGTTGATTCTTTGGATCCTGCGCAAGTAGGTCTCAAGCCAGCCGCATCTTCCGGCGGCTCACCTGCGAGCCCAGGACAGCGGTGCATTCCTCGGGCGTGAGCGGTCGGCTGAACAAGAATCCTTGCGCCTCGTCGCAGCCATGACGCTGCAGGAACTCGAGCTGCTCGCGCGTTTCCACGCCCTCGGCGATGGTGCGCAGCCCCAGGTTGCGGGTCAACCCGATGATGGCGCTGATGATGGCCTCATCGTCTGTGTCGGAGGTGATGTCGCGCACGAACGACTGGTCGATCTTCAGCTTGTCGATCGGGAAGCGCTTGAGGTAGGACAGGCTGGAGTAGCCGGTCCCGAAGTCGTCGATCGCCAGCTCCAGGCCTAGAGATTTGAGCTGCTCGAGCGAGTCCGTCACGCGCTCGGCGTCCTGCATGATCACGCTCTCGGTCACCTCCAACACGAGCCAGCGCGGCTCCAGCCCGGTTTGTTTCAGCGCGGTCTGGACCTCGTGTGGGAAATCGGCATTGCGGAACTGCAGCGCTGAGATGTTGACCGCCACCCGAACCGGCGGCAACCCCTGACTCTGCCACGCCCGATTCTGACGGCACGCCTCTCGCAGCACCCACTCGCCCACGTGCAGGATCAGCCCAATGTCTTCGGCGAAGGGCATGAAGCGGCCGGGCGGGATGAGCCCGAGCTCGGGATGCTCCCAGCGGATGAGCGCTTCGACGCCCACGATCCGGCCCGTGCGCACGTCGTACTGCGGCTGGTAATGCAGTCGCAGCTCGCTGCGCTCGATGGCGCGGCGCAGGCTGCGCTCGAGCGACAGGCGCTCCAGCGCCCGCGTGTTCATATCCTGAGTGAAGAACTGGTAGTTGTTGCGGCCCGACTCCTTGGCGTGGTACATGGCCGCGTCCGCGTTCTTGAGCAGAGTCTCCACGTCACCCCCGTCGTTCGGATATACGCTGATGCCGTGCTGGGCGTGGTCTCCAGCTCGTGCCCGTCGATGGAATAGGGATGGGAGACGGCGTCGAGCACCTTCTGTGCCGTGCGCGCAACGTCGGCGGCGTCGGCCATGTCCGGGATCAGGATCACGAACTCGTCACCGCCCAGGCGGCTGACCGTATCGCTGGCGCGCATGCTACCTCGCAGCCGCCACGCCACTTCCTGCAACAGCTTGTCGCCCACGGTGTGACCGAGCGAGTCGTTCACGTTCTTGAAGCGGTCCAGATCCAGGAACATCACCGCCATCTGCGTGCGGTTGCGCTCGGCCAGGGAGATGGCCTGGGTGATGCGATCGTTGAGCAGCACCCGGTTGGGCAAATCGGTCAGGAAGTCGTGATGCGCCAGATGCTGCACCCGCTCCTCGCGCGCCTTGCGCTCGGAGACGTCGGAGAAGATCTCGATATAGTTGACCGGCCGCCCGCTGGCGTCGCGCACCACGCTCACGGTCAACCACTTGGGGTAGACGTCGCCGTCGCGTCGCCGGTCCCACACCTCGCCCTGCCAGTAGCCCTCCTGCCATACCCGGGCCCAGATCTCGCGGTCGCGTTCCTGGCTGCGTATTCCGGGGCTGAGGCTGTAGGGGGTCTGGCCCACCGCCTCCTCAGCGGTGTATCCCGTGACCGTGGTGAAAGCGGGGTTCACCGAAACGATGCGCATGTCGCTGTCGGTGATGACGATGGCCTCGCCGCTGCTCTGGAACACCTCGCCCGCCAGACGCAGCTGCTCCTCGGCGCGCTTGCGGTTGGTGATGTCGAACAAAAACCCCTGCAGCGAGGCGTGCCCGCCCTCGTCCGCCACCACGCTGAAAATGTCCCGCAGCCAGACCGTGCGTCCATCGGCCGTGAACATGCGGTATTCCAGCTCGGTCTCGCGCCCCTGCCCAAGCGCCAGCTTGGCCTTGCGCAGCACCCAGCCGCGGTCGTCCGGGTGCATGCGCTCGAGCCAGAATCCGTCCTTGTACCACTGCTCCAGAGCATAGCCCAGTACCTGCACCGCCTGTGGTCCGACGTAGGTAAAGCGCAGCGTGTCCGGGTCGGCCGACCACGGGATCACATCGGTGCTCTCGACCAATTGTCGGAACCTGCGCTCGCTGCGGCGCAGCGCCTCCTCTGCCTGCTGGCGCTCGGTGATGTCCTGGGTGGTGCCGACCAGGCGTAAAGGCCGGCCGTCGGTGTCGCGGACGACCTCCGCCCGCTCATGCACGTAGCGGATGGAGCCGTCGGGGAGCTGGATGCGGTGATCGATCGTGTACGGCCGGCGCCCGGCAACCGCATCTTCGAAAGTGGCCAGCAGCCGCGGCCGGTCGTCGAGATGGACGAGGTCGAGCCAGCTCGCGCGCCCGAGCGCGAAGCGCTGCGGGTCCTGCCCTATGATGCGGTACATCTGCTCCGACCACGACAGCGTTTCGTGCACGAGATCCAGCTCCCAGCTTCCGACGTTACCCACCTGCTGGGCCAGGCGCAGGCCCTCCTCTCGGCTGCGCAGCGCCTGATCGGCCTGCTTCTGCTGGGTAAGGTCGCGCATGATGGTGGACACATACCCGACCTCACCGGTCTTCGACCGGTGCGCGATAAGCAATTGCGACACCGGCACTTCGACGCCATCGTAGCGCAACAGAACGGTCTCTCCGCTCCAGAGCCCGGAGCGTATCGCCGTGGGGATGCCCGTACCCATGAGCAGATCCACGGTGCCCCGCGGGTGGAACTCCGACATGTGCCGCTGGCGCACGTCCTCGTCCGGGGCGATGCCGAACAGGCGTCGCGCCGCGCCGTTCAGATACAACACGTTGCCCTGTAGGCCGGCCGAGCCAATGAAATCACTGGCCTCGTCGAGGATGGCCTGCGTCCGCCGCCGCTCGCTCTCGGTCTGCAGCCGTTCCAGCTCAGCGCCGGCTCGGGCAGCGAAGATGCTCAGGATGGTCTGCCACACCGCAGACTGGCGCAGCGGTTCGTCGTGCATGACCACCAGCACGCCCAGCGCGCGGCCCGAGGCCGCGGTCAGGCGCACACCCAGATAGCTCTGGACACCCATCTCTGCCAACAGATGGGCTGACGCAAACTGCTGCTGCACGTCCCGCGGGATGAAGCACACGCCCGCTGCCATCGCATCCGCGGACGGTGTGCCTTCGAGCAGATAGTCGAAGTTGTCGACAATCTGGCCGGCGGCGCAGACAGCGACGGTCTTGACGCGCTCCGGACTGCTTCCCGCCAGCTCCCCCACGAACGCGTAGCGCGTGTTGAGTGCGCCGGCCAACTCGACCACGAGCGAGCGGAAGAACTGCTCGCCGAGCGCGGCCGAAGTTCCCTTCACGATGGCCTGCACGGTCTGCTCCGCGTGGCGGCGCATCGTCACGTCCCGGACAAAGACCGAAGCCCCGACCACCTCGCCGTGCGTGTCCAGGATCGGGTGGTAGCGCTCATCCAGATAGCGGACTTCGCCACCGGGGGCGCGGAACACGCTCTCCGCGCGCTGCCGCTCGCCGTTGAGCACCCGGGCCAAAATGCGACGCACCCTATCTTGCCGCTCCGGCGTGGCCAGGCACACACCGTCCATCCCGACGGCCGGATCGAAACCGAGGTACTTCTGCACCGCACCGCGCAGCGCTTCGTTCACCATCGTGATGCGCAGATCGCGGTCGACCGCGGCGATGCCGTCGTCGGTGGTGTTGATCGTCGCGGAGAACAGCGCCTGGCTGCGCCTGACGCTTTCTTCCGCACGCCGCTGATCCGTCATGTCGAGGTTGATGCCGGTGACGCGCACCGCCCGCCCGTCTGCGTCCCTCTGCACTCGCCCGTAGGCCTTGACGTGGCGCACCTCTCCGCCCGGCCGCAGGATGCGGAACTCGGTGTCGTAGGTCTTGCCGTCCTTCAGGCTCTGGTCGATGTAGGCCAGCGCCTGCGCCCGGTCTTCGGGGTGCAGGGCGCACTTCCACGCCTCGAAGTTGCCTGCGAACCCCTCCTTGGACACTCCATAGATCCGGTACATGGCCTGGTCCCACTCGAGCGCGTCGCGCTGCACATCCCAGTCCCAGATGCCGAGGTTGGCGGACTGGGTGGCCAGCAGCAGGCGCTCCGACATGCGCGCAATCTGGTCCTGCGCCGCCCGCCGCTCGGTGATGTCCTGGATCATCAGCAGCACCCGTTTGTGGCCGTCGGTCTCCAGGACCTGCGCCGAAAACAGGCCGAAGCCCAGCTCGCCGGAGGGCCGGCGGAACGGTGCCTCGCGCTGGCGGAAAGTGCCCTTCTCCAGCAGCTCACCCAACCCTTCCGTGCGGCGTTGCGCACTGCGCCAGAAACCGATCTCCACCGACGTCTTGCCGAGAGTCTGCTCGCGTGTGCGGCCGACCAAGTCGAAGAAAGCCTGGTTGCCATCCAGCAGAACGCCTGCTTCCAGGGTGGAGATGGCGGTGGGCACGGGACTGTTGCGGAAGATGGCCTGAAAGCGCGCTTCGCTGCGCTCGATCCGCGCCAGCTGCCGGAGCAGCAGCGCAAACAGCAGCGTCGTGAACAGCAGCGCCACGGCTGTGAACACGGCCTTCTTCGAGGCCTCGTCGCGCCAGCCAGCAAGCGCGCTGTCCAGCGGGACGCCGACGGTCACCGTCATGGGGAAGGCTCGCAGGCGCGTGTAAGCGTACAGGCGCTCGACGCCATCCAGCGCGCTGACCGCCTGCAGGATGCCAGTGACGCCGTTCTTTGCTTGGTGCACTGGCGTGCCCGAAGTGTCGGCGCCGAAGGCGCGTTCCAGATAGGGGTGACGGAACAGGATCCTGCCATCGATGCGGGCGACGCAGAACACTGTGCGCGGATCCAACTCGAGGTGTTGAAACGCCTCGCGCAGCTCACGCGTGTCGATCGTCGCGACCAGCACGCCGCTGAAGCTGCCGTCCGCGCCGCTGATCGCGCGCGCCACGGGGATAAGCCACGTGTCCTTCCGGTACTCGGGTAGCCCGACGAAGCTCGGCAGTTCTCGATGGTCGCGCAGCGCTACGAAGAAATCGCGGCGGTCAACCGGTCCGGGCGCACTACTCACCTCGTCCCTGGAAGCTGCCAGGCGGCCGCGTGCGTCGTATAGCTCCAGGGAGTACAGCTCAGGACCGACGAGTGGGCCTGGATTGAGCCGGGTGGATAACTCACGCATGTCGGAGCGGAGCGGGAGGTCTCGCCTCACCCCGCCCGTCTTGCTCAGCACCAGGACTTGGTTGGCCGCCTCGAGCGCGCGGTCCACCCGCTCGCCCAACGTCCGGGCCAGGTTGAGCCCGTCCCGGCCGGCCTGCTGTAGAGTGTGTTCGCGCTGGTGCAAAATCGACCAAGTCGTGGCCACCATCAACACCACGGCGATGTTCGCGAACAGGATGCTGAGGCCGACCGAGAGGACTCTGCGCCTGAGGTTGCCAGGCTGCGGGCGTTGCCTGTTATCCTTTTGCATAACGCCGTCTGGGGAAGCTGACTCGTCGCCCTCGCGCTACGGGGTAGTGCATCGAGGTGGCCCGTTGCACAACTCGTGCCGGCGCAAGAAGCGCGAACGCGATTGAGCGCGTTGAGGACTGTTTATCGGATCGCGGACGGCAACATTTAGCCGTTGAACTGCCTGTAATGTAAGCGCAGATGGCCACGGGATGGACCGAGACCGCCTGAGGGCGCCGGGGATGGGAGAGATCACGCTTTGACGAAGCGCTGCGCCTGGGCCGAGAGTGGGCCGCTGGGAACCGCCTATCACGACACCGAGTGGGGCGTGCCGGTCCACGAGGACCGGCGGCTGTTCGAGTTCCTGACCCTGGAAGGGGCCCAGGCCGGGCTGAGTTGGTCCACCATCCTGAACAAGCGCGACGCCTACCGGAGGGCCTTCGAGGCCTTCGACCCACGCAAAGTGGCCCGCTTCGATTCCCGCCGGATCGGCGCACTCGTGACGGATGCGGGCATTGTGCGCAACCGGCTCAAGATCGAATCCGCTGTGGGCAACGCCCGCGCCTTCCTGAGCGTCCAGGAGGCGTTCGGAAGCTTCGACGCCTATGTCTGGGGTTTCGTAGACGGCAAGGCGGTGCGCAATGCTTGGAAGACGGCGTCGCAGGTGCCGGCCACCACACCGGTGTCGGACGCGCTGAGCAAGGACCTCAAAGCGCTCGGCTTCAAGTTCGTAGGGAGTACGATCTGCTATGCCTTCATGCAGGCCGTCGGCATGGTCAACGACCATGTCGTCGGGTGCTTCCGCTGGAGGCCGTTAAACGGCCAAGATTGAGACGCTCCGGAGAGCTCATGCACGACTTCGAACACGACTATCTTTCCGACGCCGGGGCGCCACGCCGCTGGACATTGATGCAGGCAGGTGCGCGGTTGCCGCCTGTCGGCACACATCCGCGCTCCGCGTCGGTATACCAGCATGGCAGCCTGCTGCTCAAGCTGTTCGCACCGCACCGCACCGATCCGCAACAGCCTCACACGCGCGACGAGATCTACCTGGTAGCCCAGGGTCGGGGCTGGTTCGTCAACGGTGATGTGCGCCACGCCTTCGGGCCGGGTGACGTGCTGTTCGTCCCGGCCGGCGTCGTGCACCGGTTCGAGGATTTCAGCGACGACCTGATGCTGTGGGTGGTGTTCTACGGGCCCGAAGGGGGAGAAAGGCCGTGACTCGTGATTCGCAAAGGCGTGATTCCTAATCTAAACCCCGACGCCCAATCGTGGGGGGCGGTTGCGAGTCACGAATCACGAGTTACGAGTCACGCACAGGATGGCCCAGGATAGCTCGCTGCCGGAATTCTGGGACACACGCTACCGCGACCATGTCCTGCCCTGGGACGCGGGCGGAGTGCCGGCCGACCTGCGCGCCTTCGCCGCGACGCTGGCGGACAGGGCGCACATTCTGGTGCCCGGGTGTGGCTCCGCTCACGAGGTGCGTTACCTGGCGGAAACCGGCGCCGACGTGCTCGCCATCGACTTCAGCCTGCAGGGGGTCGAGCTGGGTAAGGAGAACGCGGGACCGTTTGCGGATCGCGTTCGGTTCGCGGACTTCTTCGAGTTCGATCCCGGTGCCAAACCGTTCGACGTGGTCTACGAGCGTGCTTTTCTCTGCGCGCTGCCGAGGAAGCTGTGGCCGCGCTATGCCGCACGCATGGCCGAGCTGCTGGGTCCAGGCAAACGGCTGGCCGGGTTCTTCTTTTACGGCGACAACCCCCGGGGCCCGCCCTTCGGTACCAGCTCAGAGGAGCTGCACGGGCTGCTGGATGCTGCGTTGGATCTGGTGGAGGATCGACCGGCTATCCAATCTCTCCCGGTGTTCGAGGGTGGAGAGCGATGGCAGGTCTGGCGACGGCGCTGAGGCGCCACATCTTAGACTTTCATTTTAGCCCGGGCGGCAAGCTGCCGGTCGTGTAGCCGCGAGAGCGTCAGCTGGGCAACGATTGCCCCACTCAGCGCCATGAACATGTCCCACTGCGTGTCCCACACGTCCCCTTGCGTGGCGAGGAACGAATCCGCCACCGTGCCCGACGCCACAGCCACCCACCACTCGAACAATTCATAGCAGGCGCTGATGGCGAGCGCGATGCTGCTTACGATCCAGAACAGCCAGCCGCGTCCATTGACCGCTGCATTGCGGATCAGGATCTCGCGCGCAATCATGGCCGGGACAAAGCCTTGCGCGATATGGCCCAGGCGGTCGAAGTCGTTGCGCGCCAGATGGAACTCGTCGCGCAGCCAGTTAAACAGTGGCATCTCAGCATAGGTGTAGTGCCCTCCGACCATGAGGATTGCTGCGTGGATCAGAATGAGTCCGTACACCAGGCTGGTGAACCGGAATCGCGGATAGATCGCCACCAGCACCACGCCGGCGATGATCGCAGGGAAGACCTCGAGGATCCAGGTGAAGTAGTCGTGGGGCTTCCACGCGGACCAAGCGAGGATCGCAAGGCCGATGAGGAGCAGGGAGAGATGGAGGGGCTTGGCTTTCACCCATTCACCCATTCCCTCATTCCCTCCTCCCTGCTCTCACCTGACCTCGTCCACTTTCAACATCACCCTGCGCTCGTCGCGACTCTCGCCCCGCCTTTGCGCCAGGGGCTCGCTCTGGGTTCGCTCGACGTTTGCGCTCGAGCCACCCACCTCGATCCATTCGCCTAGCCGACCCGATACGACCGTGGCCACGCGCTGGACGCTGACCGCGCCCGTGTTGGGGTTGCGAACCCGATCCCGTTCCGTGCTGATCTCGAGCGTAACGCGGTTTCCGCTCACGCGCGGCGTGACGTAGAAGCCAGTGTCTGCATCCACGAACTGGGTGCTCTGTGTAATCCGGGTCCCGCTCGGAGTTGGGGTGAGCTGCGTGCTTGTGACCGGAGCCGACTGGCCGACGCGGATAAAGGCGCTGTTGCCCTCCAGCACCTGCACCGTCTGCGTCACGCCGGCGTCCTGCGTCGAGCCGCTGCTGATTGCTCGCCCCTCGATCCGCGTGCGCCCGCTCTGCACTACGACCCCCGGATCGCGCTGAGCGCTTGGGGGCCTGGGCACCGTGACCGTTGCATTCCCACCTGCGCCCACCGTTCCCGAGATCGACGCAGCATCTCTCGAAGCATCTGCCATGGAGCTTTGCCGCACCAAGATCAAGAGCTGCCTGGGCTTCGAGTCTATGGCCGCCAGCACCTGCTTCAACTGCGCCAGGTTCTCCGGTGTGGTGCGCACGATCAGGCGGTTGTCCATCCCGGTGAGCGTCGCGTCGGGTGCGAGTAGAGGCCGCAGCGTCGGTATCACTTCGTCGGCTTGGCGATAGCCGAGGGTGATGACCTCCAGGACCTGCTGGTCGGCTTTTGCGGTCAGCGCGAGGACACAAAGTCCCAGCAGTAAGCTACGAGTCAAGGTGTTGGTCATCGTTGTCCCCCCTCACCCGGCCCTCACCCTACCCTCTCCCGAAGACTCCCGAAGGGAGAGGGACCTCTTTGTCTGCTGCCTCTCCCGCAAGGAAAGAGGGAGTTCCCTGGATCCCTTCCGCCACACCAGTCCCGCCTTTCACTCGGGCTCTCGGCTCAGGCAAATGCTGCGCCGGCCCTGCTCTTCATCCGCGCCAACGGGTCCTGCCGGTAGAACTGCGAAAGCTGCGCGTACACATCCTGATATTCTTCTTCCACCACGTCGGGAAGCTCGAAGAACGCCTCGCTCAGCACTGCGAAGAACTCCCCCGGGCTCTCGGACGCGTAGGGGTCGATGACGGTATCTTCGCCCCGGTCGACTCGGGTGCAGAAATCCTTGTACGCGGCGCTGAACGCTTCCGCCCAGGCCTCGCGCTTCATGCCCCGGTGCAGCGGCGGATAACCGTTCGCGCTGCCGCTGAGCATGTCCAGCTTGTGGGCGAACTCGTGGACCGCCACGTTGACGCCGTCGGGGTACTCGCTCTGTGCGATGTCGGCCCAGGACAGGATCACGGGGCCATGCAGCCAGGCCTCGCCGGCGTAGGCATGGTCGCCTTGATGCACGACGCCCATCTCATCGGTGTACTGGTGGCGCGGGACGAACTCGGCGGGATACAGAATGATCTCGCTCCAGCCGCGGTAGAACTCCAGGCCCAGATTCAGGATCAGCATGCAGGCCTGAACCGCCACGTGCAGCCGCATGGCGTCGGTGAGCGGCAATCGATGCGCGGTGGAGAAGCGCTTGTCATGCAGAAACAGGATGGTCAGCTCGCGCAGCCGCTCGCGCTCCTCGGCGGACAGCGCGCGGGTGAAGGGGAAGCGCTGGACAGCCAGGCACCAGGCCCGGACGTCGAGCTTTGCGCTGGCGAGGATGCGATTGCGACGCCACGCCTTGAGCCCGCTCCACATGACCGATCCCGGCGCCCCGCGGGGCTCTCAGCCACCTTGCCCGGGCAAGGCGGGCGCCTCGGCCTCGCCCAGCGTCTGCTCCAGGCGCGCAACGCTGTCCACTTGCTCCAGCTCCACTCTCTCGATCTGAGAGAAGCGGCGTGAGATCTTGTCGCTGGTGACGCGCACGTCCTCTGCGTCCTGGTGCGCCTGGCGGATGTGGTCGGCAAGCTTCTTCATGCGCTGGTCGAAGCGGTTGAACTCCCTGCCCAGCTTGGACAGCTCGTCCTTGATGATGTGGACCTGGCGGCGCGTTTCCACGTCTTTCAGCACAGCACGCGCGGTGTTGAGCACCGCCATCATCGTGGTAGGCGAGACGATCCACACCCGCCGTTGCATCGCATAGTCCACCACTTCGGCGTGATGGGCGTGGATTTCGGCGAACACGGCCTCGGCCGGGACGAACATCACCGCACCGTCCGACGTCTCGCCCGCGATGATGTACTTGGTGCTGATGTCGTCCACGTGCTTGCGCAGGTCGGCCCGGAATTGCCGCTTCGCGGACAGCCGCTCGATGTCGGATATTCCCTGCTCGAACATCCCGCGGTAGTTCTCGAGCGGAAACTTGGAGTCCAGCGCCACCATCCCGGTTGGCTCGGGGAGCAGCAAGACGCAGTCGGCTCGGTTGCCGTTGGACAGCGTGTACTGGAAAACGTAAGCGGTGGGCGGGAGCAGGTTGGTGATGAGCGCCTCGAGCTGCACTTCGCCGAACGCCCCGCGTGAGCGCTTGTCGCCCAGCAGCTCCTGCAGGCTCACGACGTTGGTGGTCAGGCCGTCGATCTTCTTTTGCGCCTCATCGATGGTGGCGAGCCGGGCCATGACATTGGTGAAGGTCTCGTTGGTCTTCTTGAAGCCCTCCTCCAGCCGCTCTGTAACCTTGCCGCTGATGTGCTCCAGCCTGGCGTCGGTGGTCTTGGTCAGCGATTCGATGGCGGTGGCCAAGTGCTGGGAGACGTTGCGCAGCGTCGTCTGGATCAGCTCCTGATCCGCGCGGGCCTGCTCGGCCAGTCGCTCCAGCACCTTGGCCAGCAATTCGCCACGCAGCGCGTCGTGCTTCATCTGCATGTCCGCCGCGAGACTGCCCAGCCTCTGGCTCATGGTCTCGCGTGTCCCGGACAGTTCCTCGGTCTGCGACAACTGCAGCACGAGCATGGCGTCACGCGTCTGCTTGAGGTCCTGCGACACCGCGCCGCGCAGGCGCTCGGAAGCTTCCGTCTGGCTCGTGCTCAGGCGGTCGGCCTGGTTGTTGAGGCCGTTGTTGACGTCCTTGATCATGGCCAGGTGCTTTTCTTCCAACACCCGCGCGATCAGGGCCGGCAGTTCCTCTTGCCGCTGCCGCACGACGCCGAGGCGAGAGCCAACCCACAGAACGGCAAGGAACGCGGCGGCCGCGACCACGGCCGTTCCCAGCACCAAGTAGCTGAGTTCCATGAGTGGAGTATAAACCTCTGCCCCCGGCTAGAGGCGAGAGGCAACAGGGCTCCGCCGTGGCGTCCGCTTCACACCGCAGGAGTCGTGGCTCTTTCGCGTGCAGGGGAGACCACGTCGCGCGACGCGGCTGCTCTCTCCTGCATCTTCACGCCGTGACTTCGACGCGGGACGCGCGTTTGCGCTCGTGTTCCGTCAGATAGCGCTTGCGGATGCGGATGGACTTGGGCGTGATCTCCACCAGCTCGTCGTCGGCGATGAACTCGATGGCCGACTCCAGGGTGAGCTGGATGGCGGGCGTGAGGATGACGTTCTCATCCTTGCCGGCGGCGCGGATGTTGGTGAGCTTCTTGGTCTTGATCGGGTTGACCACGAGGTCGTTGTCGCGGCTGTGGATGCCGATGACCATGCCCTCGTACACGGGGTCGCCCGGGCTCACGAACATGCGCCCGCGCGGCTCCAGGTTGAACAAGGCGTAGGGCACCGCTGCGCCCTCCTCCGCCGACACCAGCACGCCGTTGCGACGCTCGGGCATGTCCGCCTTGACAGGACCGTAGTCGTCGAACACGTGGCTTATCACCCCGGTGCCGCGCGTGAGGTTGAGGAACTCGGTCTGGAAGCCGATCAACCCGCGGGCCGGGATGCGGTATTCCAACCGCACACGCCCCTTGGCGTCGGGCTGCATGCCGGTGAACTCGCCGCGGCGCTGACCCAGCACCTCCATCACCGCGCCCTGGTGCCGCTCGTCCACGTCGATGGTCACCAGCTCGTAGGGCTCGCGGCGCTCGCCGTCGATGTCGCGCATCAGCACGCGCGGACGCGACACGGCCAGCTCGTAGCCTTCGCGCCGCATGTTCTCGAGCAGGATGGTGAGGTGCAGCTCGCCGCGCCCGGATACGAGAAATACATCCGCATCAGCGGTATCTTCCACGCGCAGCGCAACGTTGGACAGCAACTCTCTGTGCAGCCGCTCGCGGAGCTGGCGGCTGGTCACGAACTTGCCCTCACGACCGGCGAAGGGCGATGTGTTGACCTGGAAGTTCATGCTCAGCGTGGGTTCGTCTACCGCGAGCATGGGCAACGGCTCCGGATGCTCCGGGTCGGTCAGTGTGCAGCCAATAGTCAGGCCCTCGATCCCCTGCAGCAACACGATATCGCCGGCCATCGCCTCGGCTTGCGGCACCCGTTCCAGGCCCTGGAAGCCGTAGACGTGAGCGACACGCGCGGGCTCCGGCCGGCCGTCGGCGCCGAAGATGAGCACCGCTTGCCCCGCCTTCAGGCGCCCGCGCCGGATGCGGCCGATGCCGATCTGCCCGACGTAGCTGGAGTAGTCCAACGCGCTGATCTGCAGCTGCAGGGGAAGCTCTGGATCGCCCGCGGGGGCCGGCACATGTTTCAGGATCGTCTCGAACAGCGGACGCATATCGGTGCCCGGCGTTCGCAGGTCGAGCGTGGCGTAACCCAACAGGGCGGAAGCGTACACGACGGGGAAATCGAGCTGCTGTTCGTTGGCGCCGAGTTTGTCGAACAGATCTAAAGTGTGGCTCACCACCCAGTCCGCGCGTGCATTCAGACGGTCGATCTTGTTGATCACGACGATCGGCCTCAGGCCCCGGGCCAGCGCTTTGCGCGTGACGAAGCGCGTCTGCGGCATGGGCCCCTCGACCGCGTCGACCAGGACCAACACGCCGTCCACCATGGACAGCGCGCGCTCCACCTCGCCACCGAAGTCACGGTGGCCGGGAGTGTCCACGATGTTGATGTGCACACCCGCGTAGTCGAAGGCCGCGTTCTTTGCCAGGATGGTGATGCCGCGCTCGCGCTCCAGGTCGTTGCTGTCCATCACCCGCTCTTCCAAATGCTGGTGGGCGGCGAAGACTCCGGCCTGACGCAGCAGCTTGTCGACCAGCGTGGTTTTGCCGTGATCGACGTGGGCGATGATGGCGAGGTTGCGGACGGGCCGGTGCATGGGACTGTGGGGCACTTGGGGAAAAAGCTGAGTATTTTAGCACGGGCCATGGGGGC
The DNA here is from genome assembly GCA_041488255.1 of Gammaproteobacteria bacterium. Classification (GTDB taxonomy): domain Bacteria; phylum Pseudomonadota; class Gammaproteobacteria; order Burkholderiales; family SHXO01; genus SHXO01. Next base: position 23,767 of record JBGPOV010000047.1, read on the forward strand.
TCGTGATTCGCGATTCGTGACTCGTAAACCCCTACACCCTGGCGGTAAGTGCAGTTACGAGTCACGAGTCGCGAATCACGGCCCTTCACGGGTGTGGCAGTTACGAATCACGAGTCACGAATCACGGCCTCTCACGGCCCTCACCCTGCTTCTCGAAAGATCTCCATGGGCGGGGTGTGGATCACCCGGCGGGTGCCCAGCAGCCCGGCCAAGAGGACGCCCGCAGTGCCTCCAGCAAGACCCACCAGCCAAACCCAGGGACTGATGCCGTAGGGGACGCTGAGCACCCGGCTGGCGAGCACCCAACCGACCAAGGAGGCGCCGATCGCCGCGAGCAACCCCGCCAGGGCACCGATGGCGGCGAACTCCGCGGCATGCGCCGACAGCATCTGCCGCCCGGTGGCGCCCACTGTGCGCATGATGGCGGCGTCGAATACTCGCTCGTCGTGCGTGGCGCTGATGGCCGCGAACAGCACGACCAGCCCGGCCACAAGGCCGAACAGGAATACGAACTCCACCGCCTTGACCACCTGGTCCATGATGCGCTGGACTTGGCCGAGCACCGCCGCCACGTCGATGACCAGGAAGTTAGGGAAGCGCTTCACCAGCTGGTCCATGAGCGCCGAGCGATCGGGCGAGAGATGGAAGCTGGTGACGTAACTCGCCGGATAGGCCTCCAGCACTCCCGGCGGCGCCACGACGAAGAAGTTCACCCTAAACGAATCCCACTCCACTTTGCGCAGGGAAGCGACTTCCGCGTCGAGCCGGCTGCCGGCGATCTCGTAGGTGAGTTTGTCTCCCATCTTGATCCCGAGGGTTTTGGCGATGCCCTCCTCCACCGAGAGCAGCGCCCGGCCCCTGTCGGCCTCGCCCCACCAACGGCCGGCGACGATCACGTTGTCGGGTTGCATGCGCACGCCCCACGAGAGGTTGAACTCGCGATCGATGAGACGCTTGGCGCGGTCGTCCGCGTAGTCGGCCGAGGACACCGGAAGCCCGTTGCGGGCGATGAGACGGCCTCGGATCATCGGGAAGAGTTCGGGGGGCTGTAGACTGTTGTCGCGGAAGAAAGCCTGCAGCGGCGCGCGCTGGTCGGGCTGGATGCTCACCAGAAACCGGTTGGGCGCGTCTGGGGGCAGGGTTTTCTTCCAGCTGGCCAGCAGGTCGCCGCGCACCAGCGTGAGCAGCACCAGCGCCATCATCCCTACGCCAAGCGCGACCACCTGGGTGATGGTGGCCAGCGGACGGCGGCGCAGGTTGGCGAGCCCGAAGCGCCAAGCGAAGCCGCCGTGCGCTCCGGTCCTGGCGAAAGCGCGCATCAAACCCCAGGTCACCAGCGCGCAGCCCGCCATGGTGCCCATGCCGCCGCCGAGGACGTAGACGCCGACTTTCGCATCCTGCGCTTCCCACAGGATCAGCGCGGCCAGCGCCGCCACGCCCAGCGCGTAGCCGGCCATGCCCGCGGTATCGGGGAGCCCCAGGTCGCGTCGCAGCACTCGCAACGGAGGCACCTTGCGCAAGGCGACGAGCGGTGGAATGGCAAACCCCAGCAGCAGCACGAAGCCGGCGACGAAGCCCTGCAGCACGGGGACAAAGCCGGGCAACGGCAGTTCGACGCCCACCAAGGGCTTGAGCAGGGCTGAGAGGACCGCCTGGCCAGCGAAGCCCACGACGCAGCCCACTACGCTCGCCGCGAACCCCAGCGCGACGAATTGCTGCACGTGCAGACGCACGATGAGTCTCTGGCTCGCGCCCAGGCAACGCATGATGGCGCAGCCATCCAGGTGGCGCTTGAGGTAGCGGCGAGCGGCCAGCGCCACCGCAACGGCGGCCAGGAGCACCGACAGCAGCGCGGACAACCCGAGAAACTTCTC
>JBGPOV010000048.1:0-25624 GCA_041488255.1 Gammaproteobacteria bacterium
CGCGGGCGTGGGTGAGCGCGTCGAGATCACGCATCGGGCCAGCAGCCGCGCGACTTTTGCGCTGGGCGCGCTGCGCGCCGCCCGGTTTCTAGCCAGCAAACAGCGCGGCCTGTTCGACATGCGGGACGTGCTCGGGCTCGCCTGAGCCCAGGCGTTGGGGCGGTCTAGACCGGGTTGAAGGCATCGGCGTCGCGGCGTTTTGCGCGGGCGACCATCAAGCCCGAAGCGCAGTCACGCCTCTAGCGTGTTGCTTTGATCCGGGCAGCCCCTTCTATATAATGCCTGATCGACCGAAGCGGGAGGGGTTCGCCCCTCCCGCTTTCCGCATCTGCGCCTCACAACCCGGAGTCTGCCCGTGCCCTCTCAGCCTGCCATCCTCGCGCTCGCGGATGGCACGGTTTTCCGTGGCGAGTCTATTGGCGCGGACGGTGTCGCGGTCGGCGAGGTCGTGTTCAACACCGCGATGACCGGCTACCAGGAGATCCTGACCGACCCCTCCTACTGCCGCCAAATCGTCACGCTCACCTTTCCTCACATCGGTAATACGGGCATCAACCCCGAAGACATCGAGGCCGACCGCGTCTACGCCGCCGGGCTGGTGATCCGCGATCTGCCTCTTGTGTCGAGCAACTGGCGTCAGTCGGAGCCGCTGTCCGCCTACCTGCAGCGCCAGAACGTGGTGGCGCTTGCCGGAATCGACACGCGCAAGCTGACCCGCATGCTCAGAGAGCATGGCGCACAGAACGGATGCCTGATGGCGGGCCGGGTGGATCCGGCCGAAGCATCGGCCCGGGCGCGGGACTTCCCCGGGCTCGCCGGGATGGATCTGGCGAGAGTGGTGAGCTGCGGCCAGCCCTACACGTGGCACGAGGCCGAGTGGTCCTTGGGTAAGGGCTTCGGGCGGCAGGAACAGCCACGCTATCACGTCGTGGCCTATGATTATGGCGTGAAGCGCAACATACTGCGCAAGCTCGCGAGCCGCGGATGCAGCCTGACGGTGCTGCCGGCGCAAGCCAGCGCGCAGCAGGCGCTGGGGCTGCGGCCCGATGGCGTCTTCCTGTCCAACGGCCCGGGCGACCCCGAACCCTGCGAATACGCTATCCGCGCCATCCGCGAGCTTCTCGACAGCGGCATCCCGATCTTCGGGATCTGCCTCGGCCATCAGCTCCTCGGGTTGGCGTCAGGCGCGCGCACGGTCAAGATGAAATTCGGCCACCACGGCGCCAATCACCCGGTGCAGGACCTGGACACCGGACGGGTCATGATCACCAGCCAGAACCACGGCTTCGCCGTGGACACGGGCTCGTTGCCCGGTAACGCGCGCGTTACTCACGTGTCGTTGTTCGACGGCAGCTTGCAGGGCTTTGCCCGCACCGACCGGCCCGCCTTCTGCTTCCAGGGACACCCGGAGGCGAGCCCCGGGCCGCACGACGTGGACTATCTCTTCGACCGCTTCATCGGTTTAATGCAGAAGCAACACCGGTGAGGGGTGAGGCGTGAGGGGTCAGGCGAAAGCCCGAATTGGCGTACCGCCTCACGCCTAACGCCTCACGGAAACTATGCCAAAACGCACCGACATCAAGAGCATCCTGATCATCGGCGCCGGCCCGATCGTGATCGGCCAGGCCTGCGAGTTCGACTATTCCGGTGCACAAGCGTGCAAGGCGCTGAGGGAGGAGGGCTACCGCGTCATCCTGGTGAACTCCAACCCGGCCACCATCATGACCGACCCGGGGATGGCGGACGCCACTTACATAGAGCCGGTGACCTGGCAGATGGTGGAGAAGGTGATCGCGCTCGAAAGACCCGATGCGCTGCTGCCCACCATGGGCGGCCAGACTGCGCTCAACTGCGCGCTCGACCTTGCCCGCGAGGGTGTGCTGCAAGCCTACGGCATCGAGATGATCGGCGCGAGCCGGGACGCGATCGACAAGGCCGAGGACCGCGAGAAGTTCAAGGTCGCCATGACCCGCATCGGGCTGGCCAGCCCGCGCTCGTCGCTGGCCCACAGCATGGAAGAGGCGGTGCAGGTCCAGGCGGCCCTGGGATTCCCGGTCGTGATCCGCCCATCTTTCACCCTGGCCGGCAGCGGCGGCGGCATCGCCTACAACCGCGAGGAGTTCGTCGTCATCTGCGAGCGCGGGTTCGAAGCCTCGCCCACCCGCGAGCTGCTGGTCGAGGAGTCGGTGATCGGCTGGAAGGAATACGAAATGGAGGTGGTGCGGGACCGCAACGACAACTGCATCATCGTCTGCTCCATCGAGAACCTCGACCCGATGGGGGTGCACACCGGCGATTCCATCACGGTGGCGCCGGCGCAGACGCTGACCGACAAGGAATATCAGATCATGCGCGACGCCGCGATCGCGGTGCTGCGCGAGATCGGAGTCGATACGGGCGGCTCGAACGTCCAGTTCGCGATCAACCCGCAGGACGGGCGGATGGTCATCATCGAGATGAACCCGCGGGTGTCCCGTTCCTCGGCGCTGGCGTCCAAAGCCACCGGCTTCCCCATCGCCAAGGTGGCGGCCAAGCTGGCCGTGGGCTATACGCTGGACGAGCTGCGCAACGACATCACCGGCGGCGCGACCCCCGCCTCCTTCGAACCCACCATCGACTATGTGGTGACCAAGGTCCCGCGCTTCGCCTTCGAGAAGTTCCCCCAGGCCGACCCGCATCTGACCACGCAGATGAAGTCGGTCGGCGAAGTGATGGCGATGGGGCGCACGTTTCAGGAGTCGGTGCACAAGGCGTTGCGGGGTCTGGAAACGGGCGTGGACGGCTTCGACGAAAAGACCACCGACCGCGAGCTGGTCGAGAAGGAGCTGGCCGACCCGGCCCCGGAGCGACTGTGGTACGTGGCCGACGCCTTCCGCATCGGCATGACGCTCGACCAGGTTCACGACCTCACCCGCATCGACCCCTGGTTCCTGTCTCAGATCGAGGACATCGTGCGGCAGGAGCAGGCTGTGCGCGGCGCGCGCCTCGATTCGCTCGACCGCGCGACGCTGCTCAAGCTCAAGCGCGCGGGCTTCTCTGACCGGCGTCTGGCGAGCCTGCTGCTTGCCGCGCCGGAGCAGGTGTGGGCGCGGCGCCGCGAGCTCGATGTGCGGCCGGTGTTCAAGCGCGTCGACACCTGCGCCGCCGAGTTCGACACGCGCACCGCGTACATGTATTCGACCTACGAAGAGGAGTGCGAGGCGCGTCCCACAGTGCGTGACAAAATCATGGTGCTGGGCGGCGGGCCCAACCGGATCGGCCAGGGCATCGAGTTCGACTACTGCTGCGTACACGCTGCGCTCGCGCTTCGAGAGGATGGCTATGAGACCATCATGGTTAACTGTAACCCGGAGACGGTGTCCACCGATTACGACACCTCCGACCGGTTGTATTTCGAGCCGCTGACCCTGGAGGACGTCCTCGAGGTCGTGGCGGTGGAAAAGCCGCACGGGGTGATCGTCCAGTACGGCGGCCAAACCCCGCTCAAGCTGGCGCGCGACCTGGCCGCCAACGGCGTGCCGATCATCGGCACCTCGCCGGACATGATCGACTGCGCGGAGGATCGCGAGCGGTTCCAGCGCTTGCTCCACGAGCTGGGGCTCAGGCAGCCGCCCAACCGGACCGCGCGCGACCCCGCCAGCGCGCTGGTACTGGCGCAGGAGATCGGCTACCCGGTGGTGGTGCGGCCCAGTTATGTGTTGGGCGGGCGCGCCATGGAGATCGTGCATCAGCAGAGCGACCTCGAGCGCTACATGCGCGAGGCGGTCAAGGTGTCGAACGACTCGCCGGTCCTCATCGACCGCTTCCTGAACGACGCCATCGAAGTGGACGTGGACGCCGTCTGCGACGGTCGGGACGTGCTGATCGGCGGCATCATGGAGCACATCGAGCAGGCCGGCGTGCATTCGGGTGACTCCGCCTGCTCGCTGCCGCCTTTCAGCCTGTCGCCGGAGCGGCAGGCCGAGCTGCGTCGGCAGACGGTGGCGCTGGCCAGAGCGCTTCGCGTGGTGGGATTGATGAATGTGCAGTATGCGATCCAGGACGGAGTGGTCTTCGTGCTCGAGGTCAACCCGCGTGCCTCGCGCACGGTACCCTACGTGTCCAAGGCCACCGGGCTGCCGCTGGCCAAGATCGCTGCGCGCTGCATGGTCGGCAAGACGCTGGCCGCCCAGGGCATCGGGGCAGAGGTGACCCCGTCCTATTATTCGGTCAAGGAGGCCGTGTTTCCGTTCCTCAAGTTTCCGGGGGTAGACACCATCCTCGGCCCCGAGATGAAGTCCACGGGCGAGGTCATGGGCGTAGGCGAGACCTTCGCCGAGGCCTTCGTCAAATCGCAGCTCGCGGCCGGCGTGAAGCTGCCCTCGGCGGGCAAGGTGTTCATCAGCGTGCGCGCGGCGGATAAACCGAAGGTGGTCGACATCGCGCGCGCGCTGCTCGAGCTCGGCTTCAGCCTGATCGCTACCCGCGGCACGGCCGGCTACCTCGATGAGCATGGGCTCAAGGTGCAGCCGGTCAACAAGGTCGCGGAGGGCCGCCCGCACATCGTGGACATGATCAAGAACGGCGAGATCGCCATGATCATCAACACCACCGACGAGCGGCGCTCATCGATTCAGGACTCGTACTCCCTGCGCCGCTCGGCCCTGCAGGGCCGGGTGACCTACTACACTACGGTCGCAGGCGCGCGCGCGGCGTGCACGGGCATGCAGCAGATGCGGGAGCTGCGCGCCTACTCGGTGCAGGAGCTTCACGCCAGCCTGCACCGGCCCCACGCCGGGGCTGCCCAGCCGGCCTGATCCGCGTAGAATTCACATTGCTTCTCGACGGGGCCGGGTTGTTTCCGGCCCCTTGGCTTTACTGAGGGGAAATCGAGGATGAGGAAGATTCCATTGACGGCGGCGGGGGCCGAGATGTTGCGTGCTGAGCTGCATCAGCTCAGGACCGTGCAGCGCCCGCGGGTGATCCAAGCGATCCAGGACGCACGCACCCACGGCGACCTGTCGGAGAACGCCGAGTACGAAGCGGCCAAGGAGCGCCAAAGCTTCATCGAGGGCCGCATCGCCGAGCTGGAGATGAAGCTCGGCCACGCCCAAATCATCGAACCCGCCCACCTCGACGCCGACGGGCGTTGCGTGTTCGGCGCCACGGTGGAGCTGGAGGACATGGCGAGCGGCGAGGTGGTGACCTATCAGCTGGTGGGCGAGGAGGAGGCCGACATCAAGCGCGGCAAGCTTTCCATCACCTCCCCCATCGGGCGGGCCCTGGTCGGCAAGTACTCGGGCGATGTGGCCGAGGTGCAGGCGCCCGGTGGCCTGCGCTCCTATGAGATCCTGGATGTCAAATACGTCTAGCTAGTGTGAAGTGACAAGCGCGCCTGCCGGCCGCTCGCTCATCCGTGAACAGAATCCCCGAAGACCTGCAGTTGCTCGCCATCACCGTGTGGGTTGGGGCGCTGTGGACCGTCGGTCTGATGGTGGCGCCGACGCTGTTCCAATTCGTTCCGGATCGGGTCCTCGCCGGCAGCATCGCGGCGCGGCTGTTCACCTACACGGCGCTGCTCGGGGTCGGCTGCGGGGTCTATCTGGTGCTGTTCAGGCTGGTGCGCTTCGGCAGCCACGCCCTGCGCCAGGCATTCTTCTGGGTGGCGCTGGTCATGCTGGTCCTCGCCATCGTCGGCCAGTTCGGCGTGCAGCCGATCCTGGAGGGCCTGCGGCAGCAAGCGTTCCCGAGGCAAGTTATGGAGAGCGTGCTGCGGGACCGCTTCGCCGCCTGGCATGGCTTGGCGAGCGTCCTCTATGTCGTCGAGTGCGCGCTCGGTCTCGCGTTGATGTTCTTGCAGGCTCGGGCGCCAAACTAGCGGATGGCCCGCAGCAAGACCAGCAAGGCCTGGATGCGCGAACATGTGAGCGACGCCTACGTGCAGCGCGCCAGGCGTGAAGGCTACCGTTCGCGAGCGGCGTACAAGCTGGAGGAGATCGCGCGCTCGGACCGGCTGATCACCCGCGGAATGACGGTGGTCGACCTGGGCGCCGCGCCCGGCGGTTGGTCGCAGGTCGCGGCCGAGCTGGCCGGGCCCAAAGGCAAAGTCGTCGCGGTGGATGTTCTGGAGATGGTGGCCCTGCGCTCGGTCGCCTTCGTCCAGGGCGATTTCCGGGAGGCCGGAACCGTTGAACGCCTGCGGGCCGAGCTGCAGGGGGCGCCCGTGGACCTTGTGGTCTCGGACATGGCTCCCAATATCAGTGGCATCAGCGTGTCGGATCAGGCGTGCAGCATGCACCTGGCGGAGCTGGCCCTGGACTTCGCGGTCAAATGCTTGAAACCGGACGGAAACTTGCTAGTCAAAGCGTTCCAGGGCGCAGGCTTCCGGGAACTGCGCGAGGCCATGCGCCAGCACTTCCGACAGGTGTTGACGCGTAAGCCGCAGGCCTCCCGCGGCCGCAGCAGCGAGGTCTATCTGCTCGGCAAGGGGTTGACCCGGCAAGCGTCAGCCGGCGGTGCGGAATGGCTATACAATCGTGTCTCATAGCATCGGCGCCCCGAGGGGTGCCAAGGAGCAGGTTTGAATAACCTCATCAAGAACGTCGCCATCTGGCTCGTCATCGCGCTGGTCCTCATGACGGTGTTCAATCAGTTCAGCGCCCGCCAGCCGAGCCAGAAGCCGATGGACTACTCCACGTTCATCGAAGAAGTCCGTTCCGGCAACATCACCAGGGTTACGATCGAGGGCAAGCTCATCAAGGGCGTCAAGAAGTCGGGTGAGAAGTTCGTCACCTACCCTGCGCCCGACCTGTGGATGGTGAGCGACCTGCTCAAGAACGGCGTGATCGTGGAAGCGAAACCCGAGGAGGAGCAAGGCTTCCTGATGCAGGTGTTCATCTCCTGGTTCCCGATGCTGCTGCTGATCGGGGTGTGGATCTTCTTCATGCGCCAGATGCAGGGCGGGGGGCGCGGCGGCGCGTTCTCCTTCGGCAAGAGCCGCGCGCGCCTGCTGGACGAGAACAACAACCAGGTGACGTTCGCCGACGTCGCAGGCTGCGAGGAAGCCAAGGAGGAAGTGAAGGAGCTGGTGGAGTTCCTGCGCGATCCGGGCAAGTTCCAGAAGCTGGGCGGGCGCATCCCGCGCGGCGTTCTGATGGTCGGCAGCCCCGGCACCGGCAAGACATTGCTGGCCAAGGCGATCGCAGGGGAGGCCAAGGTGCCTTTCTTCAGCATCTCGGGCTCCGACTTCGTCGAGATGTTCGTCGGCGTAGGCGCGGCGCGGGTGCGCGACATGTTCGACCAGGCCAAGAAGCATGCGCCTTGCATCGTGTTCATCGACGAGATCGACGCTGTGGGGCGCCAGCGCGGCGCCGGCCTGGGCGGCGGCAACGACGAGCGCGAGCAGACGCTGAACCAGCTGCTGGTCGAGATGGACGGCTTCGAGGGCAACTCCGGCGTGATCGTGATCGCCGCCACCAACCGTCCCGACGTGCTCGACCCGGCGTTGATGCGCCCGGGTCGCTTCGACCGCCAGGTGGTGGTGCCCCTGCCCGACATTCGGGGCCGCGAGCAGATCCTCAACGTGCACATGCGCAAAGTGCCGGTGGCGCCCGACGTGCGCGCCGACATCATCGCCCGCGGCTGCCCGGGGTTCTCGGGCGCGGACCTCGCCAACTTGGTGAACGAGGCGGCGCTGTTCGCCGCCCGCAGCAACAAGCGCCTGGTCGAGATGGACGACTTCGAGCGCGCCAAGGACAAGATCATCATGGGCGCGGAGCGCCGCTCCATGATCATGCCCGAAGAGGAGCGTCGCAACACGGCGTATCACGAATCCGGGCACGCGGTGATCGCGAAATCGCTGCCCAAGACCGACCCGGTGCACAAGGTGACCATCATCCCACGTGGCCGCGCGCTCGGTGTCACCATGCAGCTCCCCGAGCAGGACCGCTACAGCTTTGACCGCGACTTCCTGCTCAACCGCGTCGCCGTACTGTTCGGCGGCCGGATCGCGGAGGAGGTGTTCATGGGTCAGATGACGACCGGCGCGAGCGACGACTTCCGCAAAGCGACCGATGTGGCGCGCCGCATGGTCACCGAGTGGGGTATGACCGACGCGCTGGGCCCGATGGTATACGGGGAGGACGAAGGGGAGGTGTTCCTCGGACGCTCCATCACCACCCACAAGAACGTCTCCGAGGCCACCATGCAGAAGGTGGATGCCGAGATCCGGCGCATCATCGACCAGCAGTACGCGCTTGCGCGCAAGCTGATCGAGGACAACCGGGACAAGGTCGAGATCATGGCCAAGACCCTGCTGGAGTGGGAGACGATCGACTCCGACCAAATCAACGACATCATGGCCGGACGGCCGCCGCGCCCGCCCAAACCAGCACCGTCCCCGCCCCCGTCGTCGCCGCCGGACAGCTCGCCCACCGCGGCTGCGCCCAGTGCGACGCCAGCGCCCGGAGTCAAGTGATCGACGGTAGGACGCAGCAGTGAGCGGCGAGGCGCATGCCCGTCCGGGCGGATCCACCGCTCGCACCTTGCGCTTCCCCCCTCCCGCCGCCCGAGCGCCCGCACTCCAGTGCGGGCGTTTCGTTTTGTCGCTGGCCCGGCCCCTGATCATGGGCGTGGTCAACGTGACGCCGGACTCGTTCTCCGACGGCGGCCGGTTCTTGGAAACCGACCGGGCCATTGCCCACGGAAGCGAGTTGGCGCGGCAGGGCGCGGACATCCTCGACATCGGGGGCGAGTCCACGCGCCCGGGCGCGCGGCCCGTGCCGGCAGCGCAGGAGCTGGACCGCGTCCTGCCCGTTCTCGAAGGCCTGCGCGGGCTCGATCTTCCGCTCTCGGTCGATACCTATAAGCCCGAAGTCATGCGCGCGGCGCTCGCCTCGGGCGCGAGTATGATCAACGACATCAACGCGCTGCAGGCCGACGGAGCGATCGAGGTGGTCCGCGGCAGCGACTGCGCCGTCTGCCTCGTGCACAAGCAGGGCGATCCGCAGACGATGCAGGAGAACCCGCGCTACGAAGACGTAGTCGCTGAGGTTCGCGAGTTCCTGGCGCGCCGCGTCGCCGCGTGCGAATCGGCGGGCGTTTCCCGCAGCCGCATCGCGGTGGACCCCGGCTTCGGCTTCGGCAAGCGCTCGGCTCACAACCTGGAGCTGCTGCGTAACCTCGGGGCGTTCGCTGACCTTGGGGTCCCGATGCTCGTCGGCCTCTCGCGCAAATCCACTTTGGGTAAAATCACCAACCAGCCCGCCGAACAGCGGACCATCGCCAGCGTCACGGCTGCGCTGCTCGCAGTGCAACGCGGTGCCGCAATTGTGCGGGTGCACGATGTGGCCGAGATGCGCGCTGCGCTGCGCATCCTGGGTGCAGTGGAGGAGCTGGGTTTGCGCTTCGATGACTAGAAAGTATTTCGGGACCGACGGCGTGCGCGGCAAGGTGGGCGAGCTGCCGATCACGCCCGAGCTCATCATGCACTTGGGCTACGCGGCCGGCAAGGTCCTGGCAGGCAGCGCGCTGCACGGGACCGCCAGCGACCGGCCCGCGGTCCTGATCGGCAAGGACACGCGCATTTCCGGCTACATGCTGGAGTCCGCGCTGCAGGCCGGATTATCCGCCGCCGGAGTAGACATCTACTTGAGCGGGCCGATCCCGACTCCCGCGGTCGCCTACCTGGCCCGTGCCTTGCGGTTGCAGGCGGGCGTCGTCATCAGCGCGTCCCACAACCCGTTCGAGGACAACGGCATCAAGTTCTTTTCCGCCAGCGGCGATAAGCTGCTCGATGCGATCGAGCAGGAGATCGAACGCAGGCTGGAAGACCCGATCGTGACGGCGCCCTCGGCCGGGCTGGGCAAGGCGCGCCGCATCAACGATGCCCCCGGGCGCTACATCGAGTTCTGCAAGAGCACGTTCCCGAACGATCTGGACCTGCGCGGGCTGAAGATCGTGGTGGACTGCGCCCATGGCGCCAGCTATCACATCGCTCCGCACGTGCTGCACGAGTTGGGTGCAGACGTGGTGGCGGTGGGCAACCAACCCGACGGGCTCAACATCAACCGCGACTGCGGCGCGACCCATCCGCAGACGCTCGCGCAGGCGGTGACCGGGAATCAGGCGGATCTGGGCATCGCGCTGGACGGCGACGGCGACCGCGTGGTGATGGCCGACCGGTGCGGACGGCTGTACGACGGCGACCAGCTGCTGTTCGTGATCGCGCGCCATCGCCAGCAGAGCGGCGCCCTCAGAGGGGGGGTGGTCGGGACGCTGATGACCAACTTCGGCTTGGAGCGCGCGCTGGCGCAGCTGCGCATCCCGTTTGCGCGCGCAGCAGTGGGCGATCGCTACGTGCTGGAAAAGCTCCACGAGGTCGGCTGGCAGCTCGGCGGGGAAAACTCCGGCCACATCGTCTGCCTGGACAAACACACCACCGGCGACGGCATCGTCTCCGCGCTGCAGGTTCTGCATGCCTTGCGCGCCAGCGGCGGGACCCTGGACCAGCTCGCGTCCGACTTGGCGCTCTATCCCCAGGTGCTGGTGAACGTCCGCATCGAGCGCGGCGTCGATCCGCGTCAGCGCCCCGAGGTCCAGGCCGCTGTCAAGCACGCCCAGGCCAAGCTGGCCGAGAGCGGCAGGGTGCTGCTTCGCCCCTCGGGCACCGAGCCGGTGATCCGAGTCATGGTGGAGGGCGAACCGGAAAGCCTGGTCCGGGAGCTCGCGGAGTCCATCGCCGCGTCGATCCGTGCGTCGGGAATGGCCGCATCCAGCGTCGGGGACTGAGCCGATCGGTGCCGCTTGCGGGCGGCAGACGCCGCCTCCATGGGCGCTGCCCGCCGTTCGGGCAGCGCTCAGCAACCGCAGGCTTGCTCTCGCATCGAGCGGTGTAACGGATCTGTCATCTGCCCAGGCTAGACTGCGCTCGCGTTCCTTGCTCCAGTTGCGCATACACCGGGAGAGATAACTCATGGGTAAGAGCCTCGTTCGGACACTATTGCTGCTCGCTGCCTGGGCGGCCGCGTCTCTGGGGAACGCGGCCGACATCACGGGCGCTGGTGCCACCTTCCCCTATCCGATCTATGCCAAGTGGGCTGACGCCTACAAGACACAGACCGGCGTCAGCATGAACTATCAGTCGATAGGCTCGGGCGGCGGCATCAAGCAGATTAAAGCCAAGACTGTCGATTTCGGCGCCTCCGACATGCCGCTGACGCCCGAAGAACTCGACAAGGACGGGCTGCTGCAATTCCCCGCTATCGTCGGAGGTGTGGTACCCGTGGTGAACCTGGAGGGGGTGTCGCCGGGGCAGCTGCGCCTGACCGGCCGCGTGCTGGCCGACATCTTCCTCGGCAACATCAAGACCTGGAACGATCCCGCGCTCACGGCGCTGAACCCGGATCTGAAGCTTCCCGCCTCCGCCATCACGGTCGTGCGCCGGGCCGATGGGTCGGGTACCACCTTCGTGTTCACCGACTACCTTTCGCAGGTCAGCAACGAGTGGAAGAGCCGGGTTGGAGAGGGCACCTCGGTCTCATGGCCGGTCGGGGTGGGCGGCAAGGGCAACGAAGGAGTCGCGGCCTATGTCCAGCGCATCAAAGGCTCGATCGGCTATGTCGAGTACGCTTATGCAAAGAAGAACAACATGGGCTACTGCCAGATGCAGAACCGGGCAGGGCAGCTGGTGCAACCGGACGATGAGAGCTTCGCTGCTGCTGCGGCCAACGCGCGCTGGGACAAGGCCCCCGGCTTCTACGAACTGCTGACCGATCAGCCCGGAGCCAAGAGCTGGCCCATGACCGGCGCCAGCTTTATCCTGCTGCACAAGGTTCCCCCGGACCCGGCCAAGACGGGGGCGGTGCTCGCCTTCTTCGACTGGGCTTTCAAGAACGGCGGGGGCATGGCGAGCGAGCTCGACTACGTGGCGATGCCGGCCAGCGTCGTCAAGCTGATCGAGAGCGCCTGGCGTACCCAGATCAAGACCGCTGCCGGCGCAGTGGTCTGGAACCGGTAAAGACGTCGCCCGGCGGCCGATCCGGGTAGCACCGCCGGGCTGCTCAGCCCGGCGGTGCTGTTTATTCGTTTCAATTTTGCTAGGAACCGGAGTAAATTTGGGCTCGCCTTCGATCAGTGATGCGCTGACAGTGACGACGGACGAGCCGACCGCACACTACAACACCATCAAGCAAGCGCGGCAGGACGCCCTGTTCCGGCGGACGACCCAGCTGTTTGCGGTCGTGGTGCTGATCCTGCTCGCAGCCATCGTCGTCTCGCTGGCGATCGGCGCGGCCCCTGCCTTCCACAAGTTCGGGCTCCGGTTCGTAGTCAACACGCAGTGGAACCCGGTGACCGAGGAGTTCGGCGGGTTCGTACCGATCTTCGGCACGCTGGTCACCTCGGCCGTGGCGTTGCTCATCGGTATTCCTCTCAGTTTCGGTATCGCGCTGTTCCTCACCGAGCTGTGCCCCACGTCGCTGCGCACGCCGCTGGGCATCGTGATCGAGCTGCTCGCGGCGGTCCCCAGCATCATCTACGGGATGTGGGGACTGTTCGTGTTCGCGCCGCTGTTCGCGGAGCACGTGCAGCCTTTGCTGCAGTCCACGCTCGGCAACATCCCGCTGCTGGGGGGGTTGTTCCAAGGCCCGCCCATGGGCATCGGCATGTTGACCGCCGGAATCATCCTCGCGTTCATGGTGATTCCTTTCATCGCGGCGGTCATGCGGGACGTGTTCGAGATCGTGCCCGCGATCCTCAAGGAGTCCGCCTACGCACTGGGATCCACCACCTGGGAAGTGGTCTGGCACGTGGTGCTGCCTTACACCAAGGCCGGGGTGGTGGGCGGCGTCATGCTGGGGCTGGGGCGGGCGCTGGGCGAGACCATGGCGGTGACCTTCGTGATCGGCAACTCCTACGATCTAAGCATGTCCTTGTTCAGCCCCGGCAACAGCATCGCCTCCAGCCTGGCCAACGAGTTCGCCGAGGCTCACAGCGAAATGCACACCAGCGCCCTCATCGCGCTGGGCCTGCTGCTGTTCGTGATCACCCTGATCGTGCTGACTGCGGCCAAGCTGCTGCTGCTGCGTGTGGCCCGGCGCGAGGGCGAGCGCACGTGACCGGCGCATAGGAAGTCGTGATGGACCTGTACAGGAGACGGATTGTCGCTAAC
The DNA here is from genome assembly GCA_041488255.1 of Gammaproteobacteria bacterium. Classification (GTDB taxonomy): domain Bacteria; phylum Pseudomonadota; class Gammaproteobacteria; order Burkholderiales; family SHXO01; genus SHXO01. The sequence goes on from JBGPOV010000048.1 coordinate 13,148, forward strand.
CGGATCGGTCTGGCCCTGTCAATGGCCGCGATGCTGATCGGGCTCGGCGCGCTGGTCTGGATCCTCGGCACGCTGATGTTCAAGGGACTGGGCGCTCTCAAGCCGCAGGTCTTCATCGAAATGACGCCGCCGCCCGGCAACGACGGCGGGTTGCTGAACGCCATCTACGGCAGCCTGTTGATGGTCGGCGTCGGCACCTTGATTGCGACACCCACGGGAATACTTGCCGGGATTTACCTCGCCGAGTATGGGCAACGCAGCTGGCTCGCCCCGGTGACACGCTTCGTCAACGACATCCTGCTGTCGGCCCCGTCCATCATCCTGGGCCTGTTCGTCTACGCTGTCTACGTCGCTAACGTCAGGCATTTTTCCGGCTGGGCCGGGGCGCTCGCGCTGGCGCTCATCGCCATCCCAGTCATCGTCCGGGCTACCGACAACATGCTCTCGCTCGTGCCCAATAGCCTCCGCGAGGCGGCCGCCGCGCTGGGAGCGCCGCGCTGGAAGGTCATCCTCCTCGTCACGCTGCGGGCGGCGCGCGCCGGCGTCATCACCGGGATCCTGCTGTCCGTGGCGCGCATCAGCGGGGAAACAGCACCGCTGTTGTTCACGTCGCTCAACAACCAGTTCTGGAGCAGCGACTTGAACGCGCCGGTCGCCAACCTGCCGGTCGTGATCTTCCAGTTCGCTATGAGCCCCTACGAAGACTGGAAGCGCCTGGCGTGGGTCGGCGCGCTGCTCATCACCCTGAGCGTGCTGCTGCTTTCCATCATCGCGCGGGCTCTGACCCGCCAGAAGATTTCCACCTGAGCGGCTGACGAGGCGAAGCGACATGGACACCACAGTGGGACTGGACCCGAAGAGAAAGGAGACCGTGACGGCTCCGAAGATCCAGATCCGCCAACTGAACTTCTTCTACGGCGAGTATCAGGGACTCAAGAGCATCAGCATGGACGTCCCCGAGAACAAAGTCACCGCGTTCATCGGGCCCTCCGGCTGCGGGAAGTCGACCCTGCTGCGCACGCTGAACCGCATGTATGACCTGTATCCGCGCCAGCGTGCCGAGGGGGAGATCTTGTTCAACGGTGCGAATATCCTGACGCCCAAGCAGGACCTCAATCTGCTGCGCGCCAAGATCGGAATGGTGTTCCAGAAGCCTACCCCGTTCCCCATGTCGATCTACGACAACATCGCGTTCGGCGTGCGGCTATATGAGCATCTGCCCAAGGCGCAGATGGACGAACGAGTGGAGTGGGCGCTGCGCAAGGCCGCCCTGTGGGAGGAGGCGAAGGACAAGCTGAACCAGAGCGGCTTGAGCTTGTCCGGCGGCCAGCAGCAGCGCCTGTGCATCGCCCGCGGCATCGCGGTGAAACCCGAGGTGCTGCTGCTGGACGAACCGACCTCAGCGCTCGACCCGATCTCCACCGCCAAGATCGAGGAGCTGGTCTCGGAGCTGACGCAGGACTACACGATCGTGATCGTGACCCACAACATGCAGCAGGCCGCGCGCGTGTCGGATTACACGGCTTACATGTACCTGGGCGAGCTGATCGAATTCGACAGCACCGACACCATCTTCATCAAACCCAGGAACCAGGCTACGGAAGACTACATCACAGGAAGGTTCGGCTGAGCCGAACCGCCTGCGCGCTGCGCCGCTTCCCGCCGCGCGAAATTGACCAGCCCTCTCGGGCAGAGTAACATTCTTGGGTTTTTGCGCGGGGTTACCGGGCAGCTGGTTCGTCCTCGGGGGCGGCGGCTCGGTCTTTGACTGAACAGATGCGAGCAAAGCTGGTCGCGGGCAACTGGAAGATGCACGGGCGTCTTTCAGACAATGCGAAGCTCCTGGCTGAGATCGTCGAGGGCTGCAGGGCGCTGCCGCAGGTACGGCAGGTGGTTTGTGTTCCGTTCCCCTATCTGGAACAGGCGCGCGGCGTGCTGCGCGGGACGCCCATCGCATGGGGCGCGCAGAACCTCAGCCACCACGCGATGGGGGCATATACCGGAGAGGTGTCCGGCACCATGCTGCGCGACTTCGGCTGCGCCTATGTGATCGTCGGGCACTCCGAGCGGCGCGCCTTGTACGGTGAGGACAGCGATACGGTCGCCCTCAAGTACAAAGCGGCGGTCGACGTCGGCCTGGTGCCGATTCTATGCGTGGGCGAGACCCTGGCACAGCGCGAGGCGGGCGAGACCGAACCGGTGGTGGACGCGCAGCTCGCCGCCGTTTCAGGGCGCTTTGGCGCGAACGCGCTTGCTTCGGGCGTCATCGCCTATGAGCCGGTGTGGGCCATCGGTACTGGCAAAACCGCTACACCGGAGCAGGCGCAGGCCGTGCACGCCCACATCCGCGCCTGCGTTACGAGTGGCGGAGGGGTCGCGGCCGAGCAGGTGAGGATACTGTATGGCGGCAGCGTCAAGGCCTCCAACGCCGGGGAGCTGTTCGCCATGCCCGATATCGACGGCGGGTTGATCGGTGGGGCGTCGCTGATCGCGGCCGAATTCGTAGCGATCTGCCGCGCGGCGGACCACTGACGGGATTTTTGAGGTACGGGGATGATCGACATTCTGATTCTGCTGGTGCACGTGATCGCAGCGGTCGGGGTCGTAGGGCTGGTGCTGCTTCAGCACGGCAAGGGCGCCGACATGGGTGCGGCATTCGGTAGCGGCGCGTCGGGCAGCCTGTTCGGCTCGTCGGGCTCGGCCAACTTCCTCAGCCGCAGCACGGCCGTGCTAGCCGCCGTATTCTTCCTTACGAGCATGGGCTTGACCTACGTGATCAGTCACAGGCCACAGGTGAACAGCGTGATGGACACGCGCGCGGCCGAGCAGCCGGCCACCGAGGTTCCCGCGGCCCCAAGCAAGCCGGCCGATACCGCGCCCGCGCAAGGGGAATCCAAAGCCAAGGACATTCCCAAGTAGGTCGGGCCACGCGCTGGGGTTCTCGACCGGAGCGCGCCAGCCTGCGGAACCCAAGCCGATGTGGTGAAATTGGTAGACACGCCGTCTTGAGGGGGCGGTGGCGAAAGCCGTGTGAGTTCGAGTCTCACCATCGGCACCAGGAATTTGCCGGGCGCGGGCGCGTCGGGCAGGGGGGCTTTGAGAGCGGGTAGTCCGGTTTGGACTGCGTGCGAAATTGAGCGGGAGCCTTTGCCTTCACCGGGGTCAGCCCTGAACAGAGTATGCTGGGACAGTATTTTCCGATCCTGATGTTCATTTGCGTCGGGCTGGCGATCGGCGTTCTGCTTCCGCTTCTCGGCAGCAGCGCGAGCAGGCTGCTCGGCGTGCACCGGCCTGACGCGGAAAAGCTGTCGCCTTACGAGTGCGGCTTCGAGGCCTTCGAGGACGCGCGCATGAAGTTCGACGTTCGCTACTACCTCGTCGCCATCCTGTTCATCCTGTTCGATCTGGAGATCGCCTTCCTCTTCCCGTGGGCTGTGGTCCTGCAGGAGATCGGGTTGTTTGGTTTCGTGTCGATGATGATCTTCCTCGGAATTCTGGTGGTGGGCTTCATCTACGAATGGAACAAGGGCGCGTTGGAGTGGGAGTGAAACCTTTCCTCACTGGAGGCGGTCTGCTAAGAAGGAGAGCTTCGTTGGGCGAAGCAGGGTGCACATGAGCATCGAGGGCGTCACCGAGAAGGGTTTTGTCACCACCACCTTGGACAACGTGATCAACTGGACCCGCACCGGGTCTCTGTGGCCGATGACTTTCGGCTTGGCCTGCTGTGCGGTGGAGATGATGCACGCGGGGGCGGCGCGCTACGACCTGGACCGCTTCGGCGTCGTGTTCCGTCCCAGCCCGCGGCAATCGGACGTGATGATCGTGGCCGGCACCCTGTGCAACAAGATGGCTCCGGCGCTACGCAAGGTGTACGATCAGATGGCCGAGCCGCGCTGGGTGATATCCATGGGCTCCTGCGCCAATGGCGGGGGCTATTATCATTACTCCTACTCGGTGGTGCGCGGCTGCGACCGCATCGTTCCGGTGGATGTATACGTCCCGGGCTGCCCGCCGACCTCGGAAGCCCTGCTCTACGGCATCATCCAGCTGCAGAACAAGATCCGACGCACCAACACCATTGCCCGCTAGGGCACACCGCCCCCCGCCGAGCATGCCCACGCGCACCGACGAGCTGCAGAGCGCCCTGCAGCAGCACTTCGACGGCCGCTTGGTCAGCGTCGTTTGCGCCCGGGACGAACTCACGGCGCAGATCGAAGCGGCTGATCTGCTGAGTGTCGGGCAGGTTTTGCGCGACGCGCCGGATCTGCGATTCGAGCAACTCATCGACCTGTGCGGCGTCGATTACCTGACCTACAAGGACGGCGTGCGGGAGGGTCCCCGTTTCGCCGTCGTCTACCATCTCTTGTCGATGCTCCACAACCGGCGGCTGCGGCTGCGCCTGTTCGCCGCAGATGACGAACTGCCTGTGGTGGACTCCGTTACCGCGCTGTGGGCGTCGGCCAACTGGTATGAACGCGAAGCCTTCGACCTGCTCGGGATCGTCTTCACCGGGCATCCCGATCTGCGGCGCATCCTCACCGACTACGGCTTCGTCGGTCACCCTTTTCGCAAGGACTTTCCGCTGTCCGGGCATGTCGAGATGCGCTACGACCCCGACCAGCAGCGCGTGATTTATCAGCCGGTCACCATCGAGCCGCGCGAAATCGTGCCTCGCATCGTGCGCGAGGAGAGCTACGCGGACGTCGAACCGAAGCGGAAGCAATAGGCAGCGGTCATGGCAGAGATTCGCAACTACACCATGAACTTTGGCCCTCAGCATCCTGCGGCGCATGGGGTGTTGAGGCTGGTGCTGGAGCTCGATGGCGAGGTGATCCAGCGCGCCGATCCCCATATCGGGCTCCTGCACCGCGCTACGGAGAAGCTGGCCGAGCACAAGACCTACCTCCAATCCGTGCCCTACATGGACCGGCTCGACTACGTGTCGATGATGTGCAACGAGCACGCGTATTGCCTGGCCATCGAAAAGCTCCTAGGCATCGATGTCCCGTTGCGCGCCCAATACATCCGGGTGATGTTCGACGAGATCACCCGCATACTGAACCACCTGCTGTGGCTCGGCGCCCACGGGCTGGACATCGGCGCCATGACGGTCTTCCTGTACTGCTTCCGGGAGCGCGAGGATCTGATGGACTGCTACGAGGCGGTATCCGGCGCGCGCTTGCACGCGGCTTACTATCGCCCCGGCGGCGTCTATCGCGATCTGCCCGAGCACATGCCGCAGTACGCGGAGTCTCCCTTCCGCAACAAGGACGCCATCAAACGCCTCAACGCGAGCCGGCAGGGCAGCCTGCTGGACTTCATTGAAGACTTCGCCACCCGCTTCCCGAAGCTGGTGGATCAGTACGAGACGCTGCTTACCGACAATCGGATCTGGAAGCAACGCACGGTGGGAGTGGGCGTTGTATCAGCCGAGCGCGCCAAGGCACTAGGGTTCACTGGCCCGATGCTGCGCGGGTCTGGAGTGGAATGGGACCTGCGCAAGAAGCAACCGTACGAGGTCTACGATCGGGTGCAATTCGACATACCCGTGGGAACAAACGGCGACTGCTACGACCGCTACCTGGTCCGGATCGAGGAGATGCGCCAGAGCAACCGCATCGTCCGGGAGTGCATCGACTGGTTACGCAACAACCCTGGTCCCGTAATCACGGACAACCACAAGGTTGCGCCGCCCTCGCGCTTGGAGATGAAGACCAACATGGAAGAGCTGATCCATCACTTCAAGCTGTTCACCGAGGGCGTCCATGTTCCCGAAGGCGAGGTCTACGCGGCGGTCGAAGCTCCGAAGGGCGAGTTTGGCATCTATCTCATTTCGGACGGCGCCAACAAACCCTACCGGTTGAAGATCCGCGCTCCGGCTTTCGCGCATCTCGCCGCCATGGACGAGATGGTGAAAGGGCACATGCTCGCCGACGTGGTGGCCATCATCGGAACGCAGGACCTCGTGTTCGGCGAGGTGGATCGGTGAGGAAGTGAACGCCATGCTCAGCCGCGACGCGTTGGCCCGAATCGACAAGGCCCTCGCCAAATATCCCGCCGACCAGAAGCAGTCGGCGGTGATGGCAGCGCTGGCCGTCGCCCAGGGTGAGCACGGTTTCCTGTCGAGCGAGACGATGGACTTCGTGGCCGAGTACCTCGGCATGCCGCCGGTGGCTGTGTACGAAGTCGCGACCTTCTACGCCATGTATGACCTCGAACCGGTAGGCAAGCACAAGCTGTGCATATGCACCAACCTGCCTTGCGCTCTGTGCGGCGCGAACGAGGCTGCCGGTCATCTGAAGAAGAGGCTGGGTATCGACTGGAACGAGACCACGACGGACGGCCGTTTCACCCTCAAGCAAGGGGAGTGCTTCGGCGCCTGCGGCGACGCGCCGGTGATCCTTCACAACGATAGGCAGATGCTGATCGAGATGAGCCCCGAGAAGCTCGACCGGCTCATCGCGGAGCTTTCCCAGTGAAGACCTCCCATACCCCGTTCGCGCCGGACATCTACGGGCCGGATGCTGTGATCCTCAAAGGCCTGGACGGGCTGAACTGGCGGCTAAAGGACTACGAGGCGCGTGGCGGTTACCAAGCGCTCAAGAAGATCCTGCAGGAGAAAGTCACGCCAGAGTCGGTGATCGCGGAGGTCAAGAAGTCGACCCTGCGCGGCCGCGGCGGCGCGGGCTTTCCCACCGGGCTGAAATGGAGCTTCATGCCGCGCAACTTCCCCGGACAGAAGTACTTGGTGTGCAACTCGGACGAGGGCGAGCCCGGGACATTCAAGGATTACGACATCCTGCGTTACAACCCGCATATCGTGATCGAGGGGATGATCATCGCGGCGTACGCGATGGGCATCAGCGTGGGGTACAACTATATCCACGGCGAGATCTGGGAAGTGTACGAGCGCTTCGAGGAAGCGCTGCAGGAAGCGTATGCGGCCGGGTACCTGGATAACAACATTCTCGGCTCCGAATTCAGCTTCCGTCTGTACGCGCATCACGGTTGGGGCGCCTATATTTGCGGCGAGGAAACCGCGCTGCTGGACTCTTTGGAGGGCAAGAAGGGCCAGCCGCGTTTCAAGCCGCCGTTTCCCGCCAGCTACGGCCTGTACGGCAAGCCCACGACGGTGAACAACACGGAGACTCTCGCCGCGGTCCCCTGGATCATTCTCAACGGTGGCGATGCCTTCCTCGCGCTCGGCCGGCCCAACAACGGCGGCACCAAGATCTTCTCCGTGTCGGGTCACGTTCAGCGTCCCGGCAACTACGAGGTCAAACTGGGCACGCCGTTCGCACAGCTGCTGCAGATGGCCGGGGGCATGCGCGACGGCGGGCGGCTCAAGGCCTGCATTCCCGGTGGATCGTCGATGCCGGTCCTTCCCGGTGAGCTCATGCTGGCCACCGACATGGACTACGACTCTATCGCCAAAGCCGGCTCCATGCTCGGCTCAGGCGCGGTGATTTGCATGGATGAGACCACCTGCATGGTGCGCGCGCTGCTGCGGCTGTCGTACTTCTACTACGAAGAGTCCTGCGGCCAGTGCACACCGTGCCGCGAAGGCACCGGCTGGCTGTATCGGATGGTGGACCGGATCGAACACGGCAAGGGGACCAAGGAGGATCTGGACACCTTGCTGTCGGTGAGCGATAACATCGCTGGCCGCACCATCTGCGCGCTGGGCGACGCGGCGGCGTTGCCGGTGAAGAGCTTCATCAAGCACTTCCGCGAAGAATTCGAATACCACATCGAGCACAAGCGGTGCCTGGTGGGCGAACCCGCCTATGCCTAAGCCACGAGCTGAACCACGATGCCAGTGATCCATATCGAGATCGACGGACAGGCCATCGAGGTCCCCGGCAACTCCACCATCATGGATGCGGCCAGCCGGCTCGGCATCTACGTGCCGCATTTCTGCTACCACAAGAAACTCTCGATCGCGGCCAACTGCCGCATGTGTCTGGTGCAGGTCGAGAAAGCGCCCAAGCCGCTGCCGGCATGCGCTACCCCAGTCACCGAAGGCATGAAGGTGCACACGCACTCGCCGGCGGCGATCGAGGCGCAGAAAGGGGTGATGGAGTTCCTGCTCATCAACCATCCGCTCGACTGCCCGATCTGCGACCAAGGCGGCGAATGCCAGTTGCAGGACCTCGCGGTCGGCTATGGCGGGAGTGGCTCGCGCTTCCACGAGCCCAAGCGCGTGGTGGTGAGCAAGGACCTCGGTCCGCTGGTCGCTGCAGAGGAAATGACCCGCTGCATTCAATGCACGCGTTGCGTGCGGTTTGGCCAGGAGATCGCCGGCGTCAAGGAGTTGGGCATGGTCGGCCGCAGCGAGCACGCCGAGATCGTGGCGTTCGTCGGCAAGACGGTGGACTCCGAGCTGTCGGGCAACATGATCGACATCTGCCCCGTGGGCGCGCTGACTTCCAAGCCGTTCCGGTTCACCGCACGCAGCTGGGAGCTGTCGCGCCGCAGGTCGGTCAGCCCGCACTGCGGGCTCGGCTCGAACCTCATCGTTCAGGTCATGCTGGACCGCGTCCTGCGCGTGCTGCCGCTGGAGAACGAGCAGATCAACGAGTGCTGGCTGTCGGACAAGGACCGCTTCTCCTACGAGGGGTTGAACTCGGAGCAGCGGCTGACACGGCCGATGGTCAAGCGCGATGGCAAATGGGAGGAAGTCGAGTGGCCCAGGGCCCTGGAACACATAGCGCGCGGGTTGAGGGCAGTGCGCGACAAGCACGGCGCCCAAGCCATCGGTGCGCTGGCTACGCCGCACTCCACGCTCGAGGAACTTTACCTCCTGCAGAAGCTGACGCGCGGGATGGGCAGCGGCAATGTCGATTTCCGGCTGCGTCAGAGCGATTTCTCGTTGGACGGGAAGATGACGGGCGCGCCCTGGCTCGGCCTGGAGATTGCCGAGGTGGGGCAGCTCGACCGCGTGCTGGTCGTCGGCAGCCAACTGCGCAAGGACCATCCGCTGCTCGCCCAGCGGCTGCGGCAGGCAGCCAAGAAAGGCGCGCAGGTGTGCGTGATCCATGCGCTGGACGACGACCAGTTGATCAAGCTGCACCAGAAGCTCGTCGTGGCGCCCGCGCAGATGGCAAACGCGCTGGCACAGGTGCTCAAAGCGGCGCGCCAGCTCAGGGGGGCGCAGTTTGAGGACGATATCGGTGCCACGCTCGATGCGGTTTCCGTCTCGCCGCAGGCGCAGCGCATCGCCGAAAGCCTGATTTCGGGCGGCAGTCGCGCAGTGCTGCTGGGGAACATGGCGCAGCACCACCCGCAGGGGTCTGTGCTGCACCAGCTCGGCCTGGCCCTGGCCGAGAGCTGCGCTGCGAAGTTCGGCTTCCTCGGCGAAGCCGCGAACAGTGTCGGCGGCTATATCGCCGGTGCCGTGCCCTTCGGCATGCCGGCGGGGCTCAACGCTGCACAGATGCTGGCGCAACCGTTGGAGGCGTACCTGCTGCTGAACGCAGAGGTCGACCTCGACACGCACGACCCTCAGCGTGCCTTGGCGGCGATGCGCGGCGCCGGGTTCGTGGTCGCGCTGTCCGCTTTCCGCCACCGGGCGTTGGAATATGCCGACGCGCTGCTGCCCGTCGCGCCTTTCACCGAGACCGCCGGCTCTTTCATCAACACGGAAGGGCGGCTGCAGGCCTTCAATGGCGTGGTGCGGCCGCTGGGCGAGACGCGCCCGGCTTGGAAAGTCCTGCGCGTGCTCGGAAATCTTCTGGGCGCGCCCGGCTTCGAGTTCGCGTCCGCCGAGGAGGTCCGCGCCGAGCTTCTGGGCACGAGCGACCTCGCGACACGACTGTCCAACGCCGTTGCTGGGAGCCGGCAGATCGAGACGCTGGCACCGGCCGCTGCCGGCGTGCAGCGCATCGCCGATGTCCCTATCTACTTCGCCGACGCGCTCGTGCGCCGGGCGCGATCGCTGCAGCGGACAACGGACGCCGCGGTGCCGGTCGCATCGATGTCGGGCACCCTGCTGGTGCGGCTCGGGCTGCGCCATGGCGATCGCGTGCTCGCGTCAGCGGCAGGCGGCGAGGCTGTGCTCGAGGTGAACCGCGATGACCGCATACCCGCGGGCTGCGTGCGCATTCCGGCTGCTCATCCGCTGAGCTCCGCGCTGGCTTCCATGTTCGGCGAGGTGCAGCTGGCGCGCGTGTCGGCCGAAGACAGGGTGAGGGCCTGATGGGCGAGTTCCTGGAGCAGGCGCTGGGTCCGGCCGGCGTAGCGCTCTGGACGCTGATCAAGATCATCGCGATTGCCATCCCCTTGATCCTGAGCGTCGCGTATCTCACGCTGGCCGAGCGCAAGGTGATCGGCTACATGCAGGTCCGCATCGGTCCCAACCGCGTGGGACCCAACGGCCTGCTGCAGCCCTTCGCAGACGTGCTCAAGCTGCTGGTCAAGGAGATCGTGATCCCCTCCGGCGCGAACAAGTTCCTGTTCGTGCTGGCCCCCATCCTGCTGCTGACCCCCGCGCTTGCCGCCTGGGCGGTGATTCCCTTCGGCCCGCAACTGATGCTGGCGAATATCGACGCCGGGCTGCTCTACATCCTGGCCATGACCTCTATCGGCGTCTACGGCGTGACCATCGCCGGCTGGGCGTCGAACTCCAAGTATGCCTTCCTCGGCAGTCTGCGCTCGGCCGCCCAGATCGTGGCCTACGAGCTGGCGATGGGCTTTGCACTGGTCGGGGTGTTGCTGGCCGCTCACAGCATGAATCTCGGCCAGATCGTAAAGGGCCAGGAAAGCGCCTACGGCGCGGCGTCCTGGTACGTCTTCCCGCTGTTCCCGCTGTTCCTCGTCTACCTGATCTCCGGGGTGGCGGAAACCAACCGCGCGCCCTTCGACGTGGCCGAGGGCGAGTCGGAGATCGTGGCCGGCTTTCACGTGGAATACTCGGGCATGACCTTCGCGCTGTTCTTCTTGGCCGAGTACATGAACATGATCCTGATCTCGACGCTGTGCGCGGTCATGTTCCTGGGGGGCTGGTTGTCACCGGTCCCCTTCCTGCCCGACGGCTTCCTGTGGCTCGTCCTCAAGGTGGGCTTCGTCCTGTTCTTGTTCGTCTGGTTCCGCGCCACGTTTCCGCGCTACCGCTACGACCAGATCATGCGCCTGGGGTGGAAGGTGCTCATCCCGGTGACGCTCGTATGGCTGGTGGTGGTCGCGGCCTGGGTGCAGACCCCGTGGTGGCTGTGGGGTTGAGCATGTTGCAGCGCATCCGGGACTTCTGCAGCACCTTCCTGCTGCTCGAGCTGGTCAAGGGCATGGCGCTCACCGGGCGCCATCTGTTCGCCCGCAAGATCACGATCCAGTTCCCGGAGGAGAAGACACCGCAGTCGCCGCGTTTCCGCGGGCTGCACGCGCTGCGCCGCTACCCCAATGGCGAGGAGCGCTGCATCGCCTGCAAGCTGTGCGAAGCGGTGTGCCCGGCGCTGGCCATCACCATCGAGTCCGAGCAGCGTGCTGACGGCACGCGTCGCACCACCCGCTACGACATCGACCTGACCAAGTGCATTTTCTGCGGCTTCTGCGAGGAGTCCTGCCCGGTGGACGCGATCGTCGAGACGCGCATCCTCGAGTACCACGGCGAGCGGCGCGGCGACTTGCTGTACACCAAGGAGATGTTGCTGGCGGTGGGCGACCGCTACGAGGAGCAGATCGCGCAGGATCGGGCGGAAGACGCGCGCTACCGCTAAAGAGCCGTGACTCGTGAATCGTGATTCGTGACTCGTTTCCTCCCGCTATGCCGAGGCCCGGCGCCAGGAGTCGTGCACCGCAGCCCCCGCTCTGGATCCGCAGTTCGATGACCATCGCTCAGCGACGACGAAGCGCGAATGGCTCCGGCCGCGCTTCGCGCTTAACCGGCGCAAAGCGGCGGTTAGCCTACACCGCAACAAGCCAGACGACGGCGTGTTGTCACGAGTCACGAATCACGTGAGCATGACCTTCCAATCCGTCGTCTTCTACGGCTTCGCAGCGATCCTGCTTTTCGCAGCCATCCGCGTCATCACTGCGCGCAATCCGGTGCATGCGGCGCTGTTCTTGGTTCTGGCATTCGGAACCACGTCTGGGCTGTGGATGCTGCTGGAGGCCGAGTTCCTGGCCATCGCCCTGATTCTCGTCTACGTAGGCGCGGTGATGGTCCTGTTTCTGTTTGTCGTGATGATGCTCGATATCAATATCGACCGGCTGCGGGAAGGCTACTGGGACTATCTTGTGCCCGGCCTGACGGTGGCTGGCATCATGGTGCTGGAAATGGCGACCGTCCTCCTCGGCCGGCAAGCGGGCCTGCTGGCTCTGGCAGCGCCGGCGCCCAAACCGGCCGAGTACAGCAATACCAAAGAACTGGGCCGGCTGCTTTACACCGGTTACGTGTTTCCCTTCGAAATCGCCGCCGTGATCTTGCTGGTGGCGATCGTGGCCGCCATCGCCCTGACGCTGCGCAAGAGGAAGGACACC
>JBGPOV010000049.1:0-25437 GCA_041488255.1 Gammaproteobacteria bacterium
CTCACCGATACAACCGTTCAAATGTACCTCTTCCCGAGCCAGCGAAAGACACGCTTTGCCTTCTGTGTGCAGTAAGCCCAAAGAATTTATGCACTTTCCGAAGCAACAGCGCGGTTCTTATGGCTTGGACGAAATGAAAACGGGGATGCGTTGGATATCAGCATTCATGGCGTTCCCATTGACGGTGATCTCGGCAAGCAGGGTGTAACCGCCAGCGGAAAGCTTCCCATTAAGATCCATCTTGAACGTCGCGTCGTCTGCCACACGGGCAACACCCGCGAGCACGACGTGGCCCTCAGCGTCCACCACAGCATATCGGCACTCCGGGGCGGCCCGTTTCAGCACGTCGGGAGACACAGATTGCAGGGGCTCGCGCACGACCTCGTAGCTGCGTTGAAATTTCATGATCGCCTCCACGTCGCCGAAGAGCCTTAGTCGATCGTTACCCCGCTCGACCTTCGTAACGAACGCCCGGCGCGGAATTGCGTAGGCATCGTAAGAGCCGATGCATTCTCCGTCGGGGTTGCGGCAGCCGGCTTTGCAACGCTCGCAGATGCTCGGCTCCCGAACAGAATCATGGCCGCCGTAACCAGCAGCGGTGAAAGATGTGGGTTATGATTTCAGCTGGAAGAGGCTGGTCGGACTTACTGGTGTGCCATTGTCGCGCGCCAATCCGCCCTGAAGGCCGACCAACCGGGGGAAGTCACTGATGGTCGATGAAATGTCGCGGACGCAGCCGCATGCAAACTGGTGCGACGCGAGCTCCAGTCCTTCTCGCACGCGCTAGGCCTGAAAACCCAATGAGCAAGCATCTGTCATCCCTCGCGCCACTGTGCAGCCTTGCACGCGTTGGGCTATGAGCGGTCTGTTCATCAGTTATCGACACGAAGACTCCTCGGCCGATGCGGGCCGGTTGTTCGATGAGTTGCAGCGGCGCTGCGCCAACGGCCAAGTCTTCATGGACCTTCAAATCCCTGCCGGCGCAAACTTTCGCGACGTAATTGCTGCGAAGCTGGACTCCTGTGTGGCGGTGCTGGTGCTGATCGGTCCCGATTGGCTTAACCAGCGCGACCCCAAATCGGGCCAGCCGCGCCTTCACGACGAGAACGACTTTGTCCGCTTCGAGCTCGCGACCGCGTTGGAGAAGAACAAGGTCGTTATCCCGGTCCTCCTGCCCGGCGCCGCACTGCCTGCGGAACAGGACCTACCTGTCGACGTCAAGAGTCTGGTCCGGCGCCAGGCGATGGATATCCGGTACCAACACTGGGCAACCGATGTCAATGAGCTGGTCGCGCAATTGCCGCCGACATTCAAACGCCGGCGCGAGCCGGCCATAGCGCTAGCGGGGAACCGTTGGGTCTACCTTCTGCTGCTGCCCGTCCTTCTGATGGCGACAATCATGAATTTCGCCGCTCCTACGGTACCCGTCCGTCCCGAGTTCATCGCGTTCGGGCTGGCCGTCAGTGCCGGCGCGGCGCACGCGTGGTTATTCAGACCCTCCGCAGCATGGAAGGTACTGCTCGCCACTTTCATCTCCCTGGCGTCCGTCGTCGCGATGTCTGCTCTCGTCTGGGCGACCGAGGGTGATCCCATCCTGCCAAGGACCCCGGGCGAGGTCCGGCTTTGGGGCATTTTCGTCATCGCCATTTTCTCAGGCTATCTGTTTGGTGGCGTATGCGTGGACGTGTTGACTTCGCGTGCACGTGCTCCATAAAGGTTGCGTTAGAGCATTCTTCGGGCCGCACTGGCCAGCATCCGCGCCGTGCTGCAGGGTGGGGCGCCCAATCTATTGGTTGGGCACTATCTCGATGTCGAATGCCTCTATAGCGAACTGCTCCTCCGTGTCCTCGACTTGAAACACGATCTGATGCTTGCCGACCGGCGCCTCTGCACCCTTGATGCGTATCACGACTGTCCGCTCCTTCTGCACGATGAAAGTCGCGATGCGATCCTTCAGGTTCACCATAGGATCTTTCCTATACCAGACCTCGAGCGACCCGAGATTGATCGATGCCACCTTCACTCTAGGGATCAACTCCACGGTGAGGTCGAATGGAGATCGGGTGCGGTGGGCTCCGTAGAATTTGATGACGGGACCAGCCAACGGCCCACGCATTCCGCGGAATGGATTATCCGGAAGCGCTGCTTCCTCCTTTCTTATCAACTCGAACGAAAAACCCGGGACGCTCGTGCTCAGCAGCACGATGGAACAGATGGCGAACAGCGTGATGCGGATAAGCATAAAGGGCGCTATGTGAGCCCGCCGCACGTACGGCGAACAACCTTCGGCCGCGAACAGGGCGGTCGAGCGCCATTATAGACACAAAAAGGACGCCAGCATGAATCCTATTAGTTTGCGGGTGGAAAGAGAAAATCGCCGGATTCGTGACCCGCGAAACGCAGTGGCGCATATTCCGGCCGCTGGGGGAATTTTTGCTTCAGGGCTAGGTTAAGCACCCGCGCAGAGATTTCGCGATACAGCCGTTGCGCCTCCAAGATGTCCTGATTCTCCGTCAGGATGTTGATGAAGTTCTGTGCAAAGACGGAGTGTTTCCCACCGCCACCATCGAGAACGGGCTGTATGCCTCCGCTTGTTAGCACTGTCCTGGACCGCGCCTTTGCGATCGACTTGTACCAATTCAACCGGGCATCATCGGACATGCCTGACTCGAGCTGGCCGATTGATCCGCGCGTCATGACACCCGAATAGCATGAGTC
Organism: Gammaproteobacteria bacterium; assembly: GCA_041488255.1. GTDB lineage: Bacteria > Pseudomonadota > Gammaproteobacteria > Burkholderiales > SHXO01 > SHXO01. The sequence goes on from JBGPOV010000049.1 coordinate 2,719, forward strand.
GGCCACAATCAGCGCATGCTGTACGGTCATCGCGTTCAGGATGTCGGTGATCGCTATGCTGGAAATCCAGTTGGCGTCGCTGTCGGGCTCCGCGTCAACCGGCAACCAATGCCCGCGCTGGTTGGCCCGGTCCAGTTCTCCATGCCCAGCGTAATAGATAAGAAGATTATCCTTCTCGTTCAGCTTGGCTCTGAGCTTGTTCAGTTCGGAGAGAATTTGGTAGCGCGTGGCATTCAGCAACGTTGTGACCGTAAACCCGTACCGATTCTTTAGCAGTTCCGCGATCTCCGTGGCGTCCGCCTCCGGCGTGTCCAGGGAAGGAAGCTTCTGATATTTTTGGTTTCCGATAACCAGCGCGTAGTACTTGCCAAGATCCAGGCCAACCGGCTTCCGGCGGATCGGGGCGGTCGATTTACCATCGACGGGCTCTTGCTCCAGAATGAAGTCCATTAAGGCGCGCTTGCCTTGACTGTCTACCGCGAGAAGAGCCACTTTTGTCTTGCCAACGCCGAGGTCAACGCGTGTGTTGAACAATCCGTTCGCGTCTACCTCCTGAACGACATCGTTGACTGTGAAAGAGAGTAAGCCGGCGGGCGCCGTTACACGCCCCAAGATCGCGCGCGCGTTGAGCCCCTTGCGTACCTTCACTGTGGCCGTATCCCGGGTTAGCACGATGGGAGGGTCGATCATCTGGATCGTCGGCGGCGCGTAGGCGACCGTTTGGGTCGCCGGTGGCGCCTCTTCGAGCTTGGCCACTTTGGCCTTGTAGCTCTTGACGTCGGTTTCCAGGCGCGCGATCTCTTGTTGTTGAAGCTGGAAATCGTCCTTACGTTTGGCGAGCTCGGTTTCGAGCGCCTTAATTCGTGCCTGGTCTCCTGCGGCGCCGGCCTGTTTCTGTTGTGCGATCTCCTTGCGCATGGACTCCAGCCTGCGCTCGGCTTCAGCCGCCGAGTTCTTCTTGTCTTCAATCTCGCGTTGGCTCTGAGCAAGTTGTCGGCGCGCCTGCTCGAGTTCTTGTCGTAAAGCGGCACTCTCACCCTCTAGGCGCGTTAGCCGCGTCCGGAAGTCGTCCGTGGTCCGTTCAAGACTTGCTACCTGTTGGCGTCGTTTCTCTAGCTCCGATTCACGTTCCTTGAGCAGGGTCTCCAGCCTACGGGTCTCAGTCGCGTTACCGGCGGCAGCTGCCTGACGCTTTTCCTGGGTCAAGCGTTCAATTTCGGAGCTGGACTTGACCCGCTCCGCGTCAAGCTCTTGTCGTGCTTTGTCGAGTTCCTTACGTGTACGCTCGAGTTCCTGGCGAACAGCTTTGAGCTCCTGCTGGGACGCCGAGGCAACCTTCTCCTTGTACGCCTTAGCGTCGTTTTCCAGACGAGAGATCTCCTGTCTCTGGTGCTCCAGTTCGTCCTTGCGCTTATCGAGCTCAGCCTCAAGCGCTTTAGTCCGTGCCTGGTCTGCCGCGGCGCCCGCCTGTTTCTGTTGTGCGATTTCCCTCTGGATCGCGTCCAGCTTGCGCTGCGCCTCGGTGGCCGCGTTTCGCTTTTGTTCGATCTCTCGCTGGCTTTGGGCAACTTGTAGGCGTGCCTGCTCCAGGTCTTGCCTGAGGGTGGTGCTTTCACCCTCCATGCGGGTCAGTCGTGCCCGATAATCTTCGCTCGTCTGTTCGAGTCGCGCGACCTGCTGGCGCCGCTGCTCCAGTTCCGCCTCACGTTGTTTAAGAAGAGCCTCTAGCCTGCGCGTCTCTCCGGCGTTGCCCGCAGCGGCTGCCTGTAGCTTCTGCTGGGTGAGATGCTCGATTTCCGAGCCGGACTTCATCCGTTGCTGATCGAGCTCCTGTCGCGCCTTGTCTAACTCAAGCCGGGTACGCTCGAGCTCTTCGCGAAGCGCTTTGACCTCCTCCTGATTTGGGGGGGTGGGCACATCGAGGGCAATGGACCCCTCCAGGCCCGCCGCTTTGCGGTAGAGCTTCAAGGCCATGGCCGGGTCCTTTGACACCCCAAGGCCCTGCTCGTACAGAAACCCGAGATCAATCAATGCACGTGAATATCCCTGGGCTGCGGCCTTTTGGTACCAGCTTGCAGCCGCAGGGTAGTCAGGGGCGGTGCCCAGGCCCTTCTCGTAGATCTCGCCTACATAGGTCTGCGCGACCTTGTCTCCCTCGTTGGCGCGCGGGAGCCACACTTTGAGCGCAGTACTGTAGTTCGCGCGGTCGTAGGCCACGTATTCGCCTCCGCGAATGGCACAATCAGAGGCGGGGGTCTTGACGGCTTGCCTTGGCGCTAGGTAGGTCATGCTAACGCCCAGTTGACGCACCTGCGACGGCAGCAGGCAATCGACAACGAGGAACTGGTCAGCTTTTTGGCCTTCATCGATGGCTGTCGCGCACAGGCCAGGCGCAACGATGCCGGCTGCGCAGCTGATTAGGCCTCCCGCGAGGGCCGCAAGGCGGACTTTCTTTCCAGGGCTGAATAGACGAAGTTCCAATTCGCAAAGCTTCATGGCCCTTCCTCCCTCGGCTGTTTCCGGGGTCCGCATGCGAGAGCATTGCTCGGCGGGTAACACCGAATTGCCTCGGCCCCGTATGGCCACTATGCCGAAAGGCCATTATCGAATTAATCCGGGGCTCGTGCCAACTAGTTCAAGAACGTTGATTCTCTGCACGGCCGGTGATGGCTGCCCGGCTCAGACTCAATGGCCGGCCGCGCCTGAATCCGTATGTCATCTGTAAGCACCGATGCCCCATGCTGGGCGCACGGTATAGGGAAAGGTCGGGCGTCGGGTCGTTCCGCTAAACGGATCCGTAGAGACGAAAACCGAACCGACAAGGAAGGCCGCCTGAATCTTGTTACACAGCTATTGACGAGACCTCTCCGTCAGGAGGATAAATTATGTTTTTGAAAAGCCATAGGCCCGCGATGATGTGGCTAAGGTGCTGTACCCCGGTTGAAGTTGATGAAACCTATCAAACTGTGAGGTTTCCGCGTAGGTTGCCTTTCAGAGGATTCTCGGAACTGCGTGCGAAGCTGGGCAGCATAGCAACGCTAGATAGAGGGACAGTGCGACGGTCAGGCCATGCCGGTGGATTGGAACTTCTCAGCGCAGGAAATATGTTCACTCTTAACAGTCTCGTGGCCATCACGTGGCTGATGCCCATTTGCATCGGGATGGGAGTGTCGGCCTGTACTGAACAACAACAGCCGCCGGGGAATCCCCGACCGTAACAGGCCCAGCAGTGGGCGAGCCTGTACAGCCAGGCGTTACTGAAGAGCAAGCGTCAAAGCTGCCACCGACCCCAAAGTACAAACCGGGCGAACCAGTACAGGTGAGGCCGGGCCTACGGGAATCTGGGCCAGGCACGGCCCCGGCCGAGAGCTCGAAAGGGCAGGAAGACAAAGGGAAGAAGAACGACACGCCCTAGTGGTTCAGGGTGACCGGGACTAAACGGGGAGTCGCACCCGACGAGGCCGGACTCCCTTAGCAGGCGTCTGCGACCGTGCAGGTGGCACATTTAATGGGAGGAAACCTATGGACATGTGCGGACCGAACTCATCCGAGATGAAGTTCCGGCGGGCGCCTTCGCGCAGGGTGCTTGTGGTGGGGCGTTCATTGCAGCTGCGCCTTGGAGTGTCCCGGCGCAGCAAATCAGCTCGCTCCACGTGACTGAACCCGTCGCACCTAAGGCCTCGGAAGTCCAAGACCTGAGCAGCATCGCGATATCCGTTTATGTCGGCGCTTACTAATAAGGAGAAGAAGATGAACTTTTTCAGAGAAGATCTGCTACTTCGACGGACTGTTGGCGCGGTTGTGGTCGCTATGGTTGGCCTCCTAGCCGCCAACGGCCCAGCGATTGCTCAGCAACAAGCAACGGGTCTGACTACTCTGCAGTCGCAAACTCAGTCAGGCATCTTCACTCCCTGCTTACAGTTGGTCGGGCAGGCGACAGTGACACCAAGTGCTAGTGGCACTCCCGTACAAAAGTTCTTCGCTTCTTGTACCAACATGGTTGTTCAATCGACCACAGTTCAGACCGCAAACGGGGATAAGTCCCAGTTGGGGGATACGTACGAAACATTGTCCCCCACCCAAGCGAACGCTCAACAGCCGACTCAAATTCAATCCGTGTTTTCCAGGTTGCTTGAGCTTCGAGCGGGGGTGCGAGGTTTCGCGCTGTCTCAAAATGGAGTTGGCGTCAGTGATCCACGTAATACTGCGGCCGCGGGGTCGTCTAAGGCTGGCGCCACTGGAGGCGCGGCCGGAGCGGACTCTGACTTGGGAGGACCCTGGGGCGGCTTCATGAACATCGATTACAACGGCGGCACCGTCGACGAGACCACGCTTCAAACCGGCTATAACTTCCACAACCTGGGGATCCTTGCCGGGGTGGACTATCGAGTATCTGACGGGCTCGTCCTCGGTGGTGCACTGGGCTATAGCTACACCAAGTCGAATTACGACCTTGGGATGGGTTCCGTAACAGCCTCTACGATCTCTGGAGTGCTCTACGGAACGTATTACGTAGACCGTTGGTACCTCGACGGTGCTATTTCGTATGGGCACATTGGGTACGATACAACGAGGAACCTCACCCTTGCGACTCCGGCTTTCCCTGGATCGGCTCCCACTGCGACGGCAACAGCAAGCCCAGACGGCAACCAGTTGTCGGCGTCCATCGCCGCCGGCTATAACTACCCGATCGACAGCTACCTGATCACGCCGTTCCTGCGCCTTGGTTACATCCAGGTCCAAAACAGCGCCTTTCAGGAATCCGAGCCGGTGGACGGAATGGGTTTGGCGGTAAGTGAACGCACGATCAGGTCTCTTCAGTCTGCCTTGGGCCTCCGGTTTTCCAAGGCAGTCAGCACCTCCTCCGGCGTAGTCACGCCTTACTTTACCGCTCAGTGGCTCCACGAATTCGAGAATAACAACCCGGACATCACAGCGAAATTCGTGAATGATCCGAACAACAATTTCTTTTTCATATCCACCGAACAACCCACTAGCAATTATGCGAGTTTCGCGCTTGGGGTGTCGGGACAGTTCCAAAACGGAGTTGCTGCGTATTTCCAGGTGTCCACCGTAGCCTGGTTGAACAATACCAATGTCTATAGTGCAATAGCCGGCCTGCGCATCGCGTTCTGACGGAGCGATAACTTAGGCTGCACACTAACCCGTCGTCTCAACTGTTCCGAGAAGCTTTGGCAAAGGATGGTCTGGAGCGGCGGGCAACCGCCGCCTCCGCGACGGGCCGAACCCGGGCACCTGTCGCAGCCGCGAAGCAGGCCCAATCGGCGCAGCGGATAACGGCTGCTTGGCGGTGGCCAGGTGCTCTCCTCTGGGTTGCCAGTCTCACTCTGGCATTGTCGGCATGCGCCAGCCCCGCGAGACGAGTCGAGCAGCGGGCAGCGGACCTTGGCTTTAGGGCGATCACCCTGCCGGGGACGTCGTTCTACCACCTGGCCTACGAGGCCGACGGCTCCAGTTTGTCCGCTACGCTTCATGTTTATGTCGAGCATGATGGAACGCCGTGGTTTCTCAATGCAGTGGTGTCCGAGGATCCGACTCCCCGCAATCCGCTCGCCCTCGAGCTCATGGCGAGGGACCAGGGTCCTCGTCTGTTTCTCGGTCGGCCGTGCTACTTCGAACTCAGGCACGAGCCAGGCTGTACCCCTATGCTCTGGACGCAGCGCCGATACTCCGCCGAGGTCGTCGAGAGCATGAGCGCTGCGCTGCGCAGTTTTCTATCGACGCGGTCTTTTCGACAAGTCGTCCTCATCGGCTATAGTGGAGGCGGCACGATTGCATGGCTCATGGCGGAGCGCTTGTCTGAGACCTCGGCAGTCGTCACGGTCGCAGCGAACCTCGATATCGACTATTGGACGAGCATCCATGGCTATAGCCCGCTAGCCGGTTCACTCAACCCCGCGCTTCGGGCGCCGCTTTCATCCACCATCCGCCAATTGCATTACGTAGGGAGTCGCGATCAGAACGTTCCTCCGTCGGTGGTGCGCTCGTTTGCCCTGCGCCATCCGGAAGCTCGAGTGGTCGAGTTGGCTGACTTTGATCACAAGTGTTGTTGGATCGAGCAGTGGCCGCAGCTATTGCGCGGTGCGGAAAGGTCGGCGTCGTCTCTCGGTAGGGGGTACGCCGTGTTCGACTGACGGCGCAGCTGGCAGAGAGGGTTTAGCCCTCCTGGGCGGTGTTTGGGGGCGAGCACGCCATGGGAGCGGATCAAATGTTAAGCGCGCGCGCGGCACCAGCGCGGCGAGTCGCTGCATGAACTCCAACCGCGACATTACGATATGCGTGGTGCCATCCCTGAAGGCGCTCTTCAGTTGCAGCACAGCTTGGCCGGCGCGATTGCCTTTGAGCCGCTCATGGGCTATCGCTGCACCGGTGATATACCGGAACAGGCGTTCGAGTTTCCGGCGTTGATCGGCGGCACAACGGTCGCTCGCGAGGTTAACGCCCCGCCAAGTGAGCTCGCGCCAGCGCGCAAGTTCTGACTAATCCGTCGCTGCCATAGCATTCATAACAGCCCCGCACGTTCCAGCATTCTCCTGGAAATGCGGTTGTGCCGGCTGATTAAAGCTCCGAGATCCACGCCCGGCAGCATCCCATATTCAACCACAACCTTTCCGTTGATGACCGACAGCCAAGCGCGGGTGGACGCGCAGGTCACCAGCGCGGCAACGGGATCGGACAGTGCACCCGCATGATCGAGGTCGTCGATCCGGAATGCGACGAGGTCTGCGGCCTTGCCTGGCTCCAGGCTGCCGATATCCTCGCGGCCCAGGACAGCCGCGCCACCGCGAGTCGCGAGCTCCAGCGCTGCGCGGGCGGAGAATGCGCCGGCTGATAGCCCCTGCCCTCGCGGTGCAACCCGCTGCAGCAGCATCGCCTGACGCGCCTCGCCCAGCATCTGGTTGCCGTCGTTGCTGGCCGAGCCGTCCACGCCGAGCGCGACCTTCACGCCGCGGTCCAGCATCTCGTGTACCGGCGCGACGCCGGAGCCGAGGATCATGTTGCTGCTGGGACAATGGCACACTCCGGCACCCGCGCGAGCGACGCGGTCGATCTCCGGCGGATCGAGATGGACCATGTGCGCGAACCAAGCATCGGCTCCCAGCCACTCCACGGACCCGGCGTAGTCGAGCGGCCGCTGTCCGAACCGCTGCTGGCAGAAATGGTTTTCGTCGAGGGTCTCGGCCAGGTGAGTGTGCAGGCCGACGGCGCGATAGCTGCGAGCGAGACGGGCGGTCTCGCGCATCAGATCCTGCGTCACGCTGAACGGTGAACAGGGCGCAAGCCCGATGCGCAACATCGCCCGCGCGCGCGGATCGTGGAATGTCTCGATCACGCGCCGGCAGTCGGCGAGGATCGCGTCTTCGTCTTCGACGATCCTGTCGGGTGGCAGCCCGCCTCGGCTCTCGCCCAGGCTCATCGACCCGCGTGTGGCGTGGAAGCGCACGCCCATCTCTCGCGCGGCCTCGATTTCATCGTCCAGCCGCGCGCCGTCCGGAAACAGATAGAGATGATCGGCCACGGTCGTGGCCCCGCTGAGCATCAGCTCCGCGAGCGCGGCCTTGGCGCTGACGTACACGGCCTCGGCATCCATCTCCGCCCAGATCGGATACAGCAGGCGCAACCAGTCGAACAGAGATCGTCCCTCCCCGGTGCCGATAGTGCGCGTGAGGCTCTGAAACAGATGGTGGTGGCAGTTGACCAGCCCGGGAAGCACGACGCAGCCATTCGCATCGATGCTGCGGCCGGGACTGCGGATGGCGGGGTCCTCGGCGATCCACTGCGCCACCTCGGCGTCAGTGCCCACCCGCACGATAATGTCGCCTTCGAGCAGGATGCTCCCGCCAGGGATCTCCCGGCGGTTTGCGTCCATCGTTACGAGGACCTCCGCGCGCCTGACGAACAGCCTGTCGCCGGTGGCGTTGGCGTCGCTCGCCGCGGGCTCAGTCACCGGCGTCCGGCGCCGGGGGGCTCAGACAGATCATGCTGCACGATCGGCGTCAGCATAGCGCTCGATGCGCGACAGCCACTCCTGCTTCGCCTTCTTGGGCAGGAACGATGCCTTAATCGAGTTGCGTGCCAGCCGGGTGAGGTCGGCGCGCGTCAACCCCAGAGCCTTCTGCGCGGCCAGATAGTTCTCCAGGACGTAGCCGCCAAAATAGGCCGGATCGTCCGAGTTGATGGTGACGCAAAGTCCGGCGTCGAGCAGTCGCTTGAGATTGTGGTCCTCCATTGTGCGGAACACGGCGAGCTTGACGTTGGACAGCGGACAAACGGTCAGCGGCATCTGCTCCGCCGCCAGGCGCCGGCACAGGTCTGCATCCTGGTCGCAGCGCACGCCGTGGTCGACGCGGGAGACCCGCAGGTCGTCGAGCGCCTCGCGGATGTAAGCGGGAGGCCCCTCCTCGCCCGCATGCGCCACCGCCAGGAAACCTTCCTGCCGTGCCCGCGCGAACACTTTGGAAAATTTCGACGGCGGGTTGCCCAGTTCGGAGGAGTCCAGTCCGACCGCCTGGATTCGATCCTTGTAGGGCAACGCCGCCTCCAGCGTCTCCATCGCCGCCTCGGCGCTCAAGTGTCGCAGGAAGCACAGGATCAAGCCAGACGAAATATCGAGCTTGCGCCGGGCCTCGTCCAGCGCGCTCGAGATGCCTTCCAGCACGGTCTCAAGGGCGATCCCGCGCTCGGTATGCGTCTGCGGATCGAAGAAGATCTCGACGTGGACCACACCTTGGGCCCGCGCCTTCTGCAGATAGGCCCACGTCAGTGCATGGAAGTCGTCCTCGTCGCGCAGGACGTTCGCACCCTGGTAGTAGAGGTCGAGAAAGGACTGCAGGTTGTGGAAGTCGTAGGCTCTGCGCAACGCCTCCACCGAAGGGTACGGGAGCGAGATGCCGTGCTTGCGCGCCAGGTCGAACGCCATCTCGGGCTCAAGCGTGCCCTCGATGTGCAGGTGCAGCTCGGCCTTGGGGATGCCTCGGATGAAAGTCTCGATGTCAGCGACGGACTGGCTCATCGCACACTGCTCCCTCACCCCTAGCCCCTCTCCCGGGGGGCGAGGGGGACAAGGCCCTCACCCCTGGCCCGTCTCCCGGGGGGAGAGGAGTTCGAGACCCTCACCCCTAGCCCCTCTCCCGAGGGGAGAGGGGAACAGGCCGTTGCTCACTTGGGAATCGAGCCCTCCACGCCCTCGACGTACCAGTTGAGGCTCATCAGGTCCTCGAGAGACATGGTGGAACCCGCCGGCACTTTGACCGCGCCCGACTGGTCTTTGATCGGCCCCTGGAAGGGAGTCAGCTTGCCGTCGATGATGGCTTTTTTCTTCTCCTCGAACACCTTGGCCGCGGCGGCTGGCACCACACTATTGAGCGGCACCATGACCACGACGCCTTCCTTGAGGCCCCATTTGACAACCTCCGGCTTCCAGGTCCCGGCCAGTACCTTCTTGACCGTGTCAATGTAGTACACGCCCCAGTTGTTGGTGTTCGCCGTGAGCTGGGCCTTGGGCGCGAACTTCTTCATGTCGGAATCCCAGCCGAAGGCGTAGATGCCCTTCTCCTGCGCCACCTGGACGATAGCGGGCGAATCGGTGTTCTGGCACAGCATGTCGGCGCCCTGAGCGATCAGCGTCTCGGCCGCCTGCCGCTCCTTGGCCGGGTCGTACCAGGTGTTGACCCAGATCACCTTGGTCTTGACCTTCGGGTTCACGCTCTGTGCACCGAGCGTGTAGGCGTCGATGTTGCGGATCACCTCGGGGATCGGGAAGGAGGCGATGAAACCCAGCATGTTGGTCTTCGTCATCTGTCCCGCCATGACCCCCAGCAGGTACGCGCCTTCGTAGAAACGCGCCTCGTACACGCCGAGGTTCTTGGCCGTCTTGTACCCGGTGGCGTGTTCGAAGATCACGTTGGGGAAGCTCTGCGCAACCTTGACGGTCGCGTTCATGAAACCGAAGGAGGTGGTGAAGATCACCTTGTTGCCGTCAGTGGCGAGCTGGCGGATAACGCGCTCCGCATCGGCGCCCTCCGCCACGTTCTCCACGAACGTCGTCTTCACTTTGGGTCCGAGCGCCTTCTCCAGCGCCTGGCGTCCCTGATCGTGCGCATAGGTCCAGCCCGCGTCACCAACAGGCCCAACATACACGAACGCGACCTTGAGCGGTTCTTCTGCGAACGCCACGGTGCTCACCTCCATGGCTGCCGGGAAGGCGGCGATGAAGATCAGCCGCAGTGCGGCGGTGGCAAGCAATCTGATCCAGTCCATCATTGTTATCGCTCCTGTCGATTGGAAAACCCGCCGGTCAGCATAACGGACGTCGGGTCCGGACGCACGCCACCTACGGTGCCGGGCGCTCCATGGGTCGACACGCCCGTATACCGATGGCCTGCATTTTTGTATCCTGCTCGCAAGGGACGGCTATGAGAGGGGTAATGCTGCCACAACCACGCCGGCGACGGGCGCGTTCGTCACCCGGGTCGCTGCCACCGCGCCGGGCAAGGTTGCGCTGCCGGTTCCCGCTCGCGGCCCCGGGACCCAGCGCAGAGGCTCGCAGTGGCTGACACCGAACAGGGCGGGATCCGATTCATCCTTGACGGCGAGCAGGTCAGCGTCGGCGATCTGCCGCCCACCACGACTGTGCTGGAGTTCCTGCGCGAACGGCTCGGCCGGACCGGAACCAAGGAGGGGTGCGCGGAGGGCGACTGCGGCGCCTGCACCGTGGTGCTGGGCGAACTGGACGGCCAGCGGATCGTGTACCGGGCGGTCAACTCCTGCGTCCGCTTCCTGCCCACGGTGGACGGCAAAGAGCTGGTCACGGTCGAGAGTCTCAGGGCAGCGGACGGCGCGCTCCATCCGGTGCAGCAGGCGATGGTCGACTGCCACGGCTCCCAGTGCGGCTTCTGCACGCCCGGCTTCGTCATGTCGCTGTTCGCACTGTATCTCAACGAATCCGCCCCCGATCGTGAAAGCGTAGTGCGCACGATCGCCGGCAACCTGTGCCGGTGCACCGGTTACCGGCCGATCATCGACGCCGGTCTTCGTATGAACGCCTACCCCGCACCGCAGGCCTGGAGCCGCATCGATGCGCAAGACGGCGGTCGGCGCGCTGCTCTGCGGGCGATCCGGCGCAGGCAGACGTTGACACTCGATAGCGGGCCTGGCTTCTATGCGCCGGTTTCGGCCGAGGAGCTCGCCGGTCTCGTGCAGCAGCATCCCGACGCCGTTGTGCTCGCCGGCGGCACCGACGTAGGCCTGTGGGTGACCAAGCAGCTGCGCGACCTGCCCATGCTGATTTACGTGGGCGATGTCGCGGACCTCAAGCAAGTGCGCGAGACCGGCGGCACACTGGAGATCGGAGCCGCCGTCAGCCTGACGGACGCCTTCTCGGCCATCGTCTCCCGCTATCCGATGCTCGAGGAGGTCGCCGACCGCTTCGGCTCTCCCCCGGTGCGCAACTCCGGAACGCTGGTCGGGAACATCGCCAACGGCTCCCCCATCGGCGACACCATGCCCTTCCTCATCGCGCTCGGAGCCACCGTGCAGTTGCGCCGCGGCAGCCGGCGGCGCGACCTGCCGCTCGAGTCGCTCTATCTCGGCTACCAGAAGAAGCTGCTCGATCCCGGAGAGTTTGTCGAGACCGTGCGCGTACCCCTGCCGCGACCGGGGCGGCTGTTCGCATGCTACAAAGTGTCCAAGCGCATCGACCAGGATATCTCGGGGATCTGCGGCGCCTTCGCCTTCGATGTCGAAGACGGCCGCATTGCCTCGGCACGCATCGCCTATGGCGGCATGGCCGCCACCGTGCAGCGCGCCGCACACACCGAAGCCGCGCTCGCCCGCAAACCATGGACCCGCCAGAGCATCGCTGCGGCGCTGCCTGCTCTGTCCCAGGACTACGCGCCGATCACCGATATGCGCGCAAGCCGTGAATATCGGATGCAAGTGGCTCGCAACCTCCTCGACCGGTTTTATCTGGAGCACGCGGCCAGCACCACTGCGCCGTGTCGCGTCGCCCATGTCTGAAACCATGACCGAACCGGATCTGATCTCCATCGCCGGCGAGCCGTTCCCGCACGAGAGCGCGCACCTGCACGTGAGCGGAGAGGCCGTCTACGCCGACGACATCGGGCTGCCGGCCAACGCGCTGCACGCTGCACTCGGAGTCAGCACAGTGGCGCACGGACGTATCCGCTCGCTGGACCTGAGAGCGGTGCGCCAGGCACCTGGCGTCGTGGACGTGGCCTGCGCGGCGGACGTGCCCGGAGAGAACAACTTCGGGCCTGTGCTGCACGACGATCCGATCTTCGCCGAGTCTCTCGTCCAGTTCGCCGGGCAGGCGCTGTTCGGCGTGGCCGCCACGTCCTATCAGGGGGCGCGCCGAGCGGCGCGGATGGCCCGTGTGGAATACGAGGAACTGCCCGCGATCCTCGATGTGCGCCAGGCCTTGGCGGCGGGCAGCTTCGTGCTCCCCACGCAGCGGCTGCGCCGCGGCGACCCGGAGCTCGCGCTGTCCCAAGCGCCGCACCGGTTAAAGGGCTCGCTCGCGATCGGCGGTCAGGAGCATTTCTATCTCGAAGGGCAGGTGGCGGTCGCGCTGCCCCAGGAAGACGGCACCATGCTGGTCTACAGCTCCACCCAGCATCCGACCGAGATCCAGCATCTCGTCGCGCGCGCGCTTGGCGTGCTTTCGCACCGGGTCGTCGTGCAATGCCGCCGCATGGGCGGCGGCTTCGGCGGCAAAGAGAGCCAGCCGGCGCAGTTTGCGTGCGCGGCCGCCGTGTTGGCTGCCAGGACGCAGCGACCAATCAAGCTGCGACTGGATCGCGACGCGGACATGCTGATGACCGGCAAGCGCCACGACTTCTGGGTGGAGTACCAGGTCGGCTTCGACACGCGGGGCCGCATTCTGGGGCTGCACCTGATGCTGGCCTCCCGCTGCGGCTATTCCGCCGATCTCTCCGCCCCGGTCAACGACCGCGCGCTGTGCCACGTGGACAACTGCTATTACCTGGAAAACGTCGAGGTCGTCTCGCACCGCTGCAAGACCAACACGGTGTCCAACACCGCGTTCCGCGGCTTCGGCGGCCCGCAGGGCATGATGGCAATCGAGGCGGTGATCGATGACATCGCCCGTCAACTGCGCCGCGACCCGCTGGAAATTCGCCGCACCAACTTCTACGGCATCAGCGAGCGCAACGTCACGCATTACCAGATGACGATCGAAGACAACGTGATCGATCGCATGGTCGACGAGCTCGCAGCGAGCAGCCGGTACCGCGAGCGGCGCACCGAGGTCGAGCAGTTCAACGCCGGCAGCCCCCTGATCAAGCGCGGCATCGCGCTCACGCCGGTCAAGTTCGGCATCTCGTTCAACGCGACCCATTACAACCAGGCCGGCGCCCTCGTCCACATCTACACCGATGGCAGCGTGCTGGTCAACCACGGCGGCACCGAGATGGGCCAGGGCCTGTACACCAAGGTCGCCCAGGTCGTGGCCGAAGAGCTGCAGCTCGACATCAGCCGGGTGCGCACCAGTGCCACCGACACCAGCAAGGTGCCCAACACTTCCGCGACCGCGGCCTCGTCAGGGAGCGACCTGAACGGCAAGGCGGCGCAGGCCGCTGCTCGCACCATCAAGGAGCGGCTCGTCGCGTTCGCCGCCGAGAAGTACGCGGTGAGCCCGCAGGCCGTGCGTTTCGCTGCCGGCAAGGCGCACGTCGGCGAGCGCACGATCGATTTCCCCGCGTTCCTGCAGGAAGCCTACGTCGCGCGCATTTCGCTGTCGGCCACGGGCTACTACCGCACGCCGAAGATCCACTGGGACCGCAAGACGCTCAGCGGGCGCCCGTTCTTCTACTTCGCGTATGGCGCTGCGGTGTCCGAGGTTGCGATCGATACGCTGACCGGCGAGTTCCGCTTGCTGCGGGTGGACATCCTGCACGACGTCGGCAAATCTTTGAACCCGGCCATCGACATCGGGCAGGTCGAAGGCGGGTTCCTGCAAGGCGCAGGTTGGCTCACCAGTGAAGAGCTGTGGTGGGACGAACGCGGACAACTGCGGACGCATGCGCCCTCTACATATAAGATCCCGGCAGCCGGCGACTGGCCGGCCGACGTGCACGTGCGGCTGCTGGAGAACACGCCGAACCGCGAGGACACCATCTTTCGCTCCAAGGCCGTGGGCGAGCCTCCACTGATGCTCGCCATCTCGGTGTTCCATGCGATCCGGGATGCCGTCGCGAGCTGCGGCACGGCAGGCGTGCGGCCCACGCTGGCTGCACCGGCCACGCCCGAGTCGATCCTGCGCGCCATCGATTCGCTGCGGCTCGCGCAGGCGGCGCCGGCGATGAAAGCCGCCACGGGCGGAGCCGGAGGATAGCGATGAGCGAGTGGCTCTCCCTTCTTCCCGCCGCACTCGAAACCGAGCCGGCGCTGGTGCGCGTGGCACTGGCATCCGTCCTCGGCTCCGCGCCGCGCGAAACCGGCGCATCCATGCTGGTGGGCGCGGACTCGCTTCGCGGCAGCATCGGCGGCGGCAACCTCGAGTTCAAAGCTATAGAGATTGCGCGCGCGATGCTGCGGCAAGGCCTCGCTTGGCAGATGACTAGCTTCCCGCTCGGCCCCGCGCTCGGACAATGCTGCGGCGGCTTCGTCGAGCTGTGGTTCGAGCGCATCGAGACGGAGCAGCGCGCTGCTCTTGCGGCCTTGGACGCGGCGCGAAAGAGCGCAGTATCGGAGTGCTTCCTCGCCACCGTCGCCGGCCCGGACCGACTGCCACGCCGCATCCTCGTCACGCAGTGTGAGAGCGGCGGTTGGGACGATCCGCTGCTCGATGCTTGGACGCGGGAGGAGGCGGAGGCGATGGGAGAGGAAGAGCCGCCCATGACCGCTCGTCTGGCCCGCAACGAAAGCTGCACGCTTCTGCTGGAGCGGCTCGATGTGCCGGACACGCCGCTGTATCTGTTCGGCGCTGGCCATGTCGGCCGCGCTCTCGTCCCCGTGCTATCCAGCCTGGCGTTCAAAGTGACCTGGGTGGATGGGCGCAACGGCGTTTTCCCCGACCTGCTGCCCGCGAACGTAACGGCACACGCGAGCCCCGATCCGCCCGAGCTGGTGCGCCGCGCTCCGCCGGGCGCCTGCTTCCTGGTGTTGACTCACAGTCACGCGCTGGACTACGAGATCTGCCGCGAGATCCTGCGGCGGGACAGCTTCTCCTTCGCGGGGCTGATCGGCTCGCACAGCAAGGCCGCGCGCTTCGCGCATCGCCTGGCGCGCGACGGCATCGCGCCCGATCGCGTCGGGCGGCTGGTGTGCCCCATCGGCATCGCGGGCATCGCAGCCAAACAGCCGCAGGCGATCGCCGTCGCGGTCGCCGCTCAGCTCCTGCGCCTGCGCGAGCAGGGCTGGGACGCGCAAGCTGCACACGAACGAGGGCGGCCTGTTTCCGGACGCGCGGGAACGCCGGCTGAGAGTGGCCGCGTCGTGCCGATCACGGTGCACCCCGCGCAGCGCCGGAGCTGAGGGATGAGACCCGCCCCCGATCTCAGTGTCCCGCCGCGCCTCGTGCTGCGCGGCATCACCAAGCGCTATCCCGCGGTGGTGGCGAACGACAACGTCCACCTCGAAGTGCGTCCGGGGGAAATCCACGCGGTGCTGGGCGAGAACGGCGCCGGCAAGAGCACGTTGATGAAGATCGTGTACGGCGTAACCAAGCCGGACGGCGGCACCGTGATATGGGAAGGGCGGCCCGTGCACATCGGCAGTCCGGCGGAGGCACGGCGGCTCGGCATCGGCATGGTGTTTCAGCATTTCTCGCTGTTCGAGACGCTGACCGTGGCCGAGAACATCTCGCTCGCGCTCGACGAGCGCACCGCAACCGAGCAGCTGGCCGCGCGCATCCGCGAGGTGTCGGAGAACTACGGGCTGCCGATCGACCCGCGCCGACTGGTGCATAGCATGTCGGTGGGCGAGCGCCAGCGGGTCGAGATCGTGCGCTGCCTCCTGCAGAGCCCGAAGCTGCTCATCATGGACGAGCCGACCTCCGTGCTCACGCCGCAGGCGGTGCTGAAGCTGTTCGAGACGCTGCGCCGGCTGGCCGACGAGGGTTGCAGTATCTTGTATATCAGCCACAAGCTGGACGAGATCAGGGCCCTGTGCGACACCGCTACGGTGCTGCGCGGCGGGCGCGTAACCGGCACTGCCATCCCCTCGCGGGAGACCCCCGAAAGCCTGGCGCGGATGATGATCGGCAGCGAGCTTCCGGAGTGCCACCTTCAGCCGCGCGCGCCGGGCGACACGCGCCTCGAGCTCGACCGGCTCAGCTTGCCCACGCTCGACCCCTTCGGCGTAACGCTGCGCGAGATCGGCCTGAGCGTGCGCAGCGGCGAGATCGTCGGCATCGCCGGCGTTTCCGGCAACGGCCAGAAGGAGCTGCTCACTGCGCTCTCCGGCGAATCGCCTGTCGACAAGGTCGACATGATCCGCATCATGGGACGGCCCGCTGGTCGCCTGGACCCCGCCCAGCGGCGCCGGCTCGGGCTCGCCTTCGTGCCCGAGGAGAGGCTGGGGCGCGGTGCCGTGCCGGCCTTGAGCCTGGCCGACAACGCATTGCTCACTGGCAGCAGGCGCGGCATGGTTCAGCACGGCGTCATCCGCCACGTCACGGTGCGCGAGTTCGCCCGCGCCGTGATCTACCGCTTCAAGGTCAAGTGCAAGAGTGAGCAGGCCGCGGCTTCCAGTTTGTCGGGCGGCAATCTGCAAAAGTTCATCGTCGGCCGGGAGACTATGCTCGAACCCCAAGTCATCGTCGTCGCGCAGCCCACCTGGGGCGTGGACATCGGCGCGAGCATGCTGATTCGCCAAGCCCTCATCGATCTGCGCGACCGCGGCGTCGCGGTGCTGGTGATCTCCGAGGAGCTGGACGAGCTGTTCATGATCAGCGACCGCATCGCGGTGATGGCGCAAGGTCGTCTGTCCCGCACCGTGCCGGCCAGCGACACCAGCCTCGAGCAGATCGGCGCCTGGATGGGCGGCGTGTTCGAGACCGCAACCGCGGAGCTTGTCCATGCTTAAGCTCGAGCCGCGGCAGGAGCCGTCACGGCTGATGAGCTACGCCTCACCGCTGATCGCGGTCGCGCTCACGCTCGCCACCGGATACCTGCTGTTCTCGCTGCTCGGCAAGGACCCGGCACAGGCCTTTTACGTCTTCTTCGTGAAGCCGGTGGAGACGCGCTACGGCGTGGGCGAGCTGTTCCTCAAGGCCACACCGCTGATGCTTTGCGCCACGGGATTGGCACTCGGGTTCCGCGCCAACGTCTGGAACATCGGTGCGGAAGGACAGCTGGTCCTGGGCGCGATCGTCGGCGGCGGCATCGCGCTGTTGTTCCAGGATGTGCAAGCCGGCTGGCTGTTGCCGCTGATGCTGACGGGCGGCGTGCTCGGCGGCATGGCCTGGGCGGCCGTCCCAGCGTTTCTCCGCGTACGCTTTCACACGAACGAGATTCTGGTGAGCTTGATGCTGGTCTACGTCGCCAAGCTCCTGCTCAGCTACCTGGTGCATGGGCCGTGGCGTGACCCGGCGGGCTACAACTTCCCACAGTCGCGCATGTTCCACGAAGCGGCGCTGCTGCCGGTGCTGATGGAGGGCGTGCGCACCAGCTGGGCCTTCATCATCGCGCTCGTTCTGGCCGGGTTGTCATGGTTCTTCGCCGAGAAAACCTTCGCCGGGTTCCGGCTGAAGGTGAGCGGCCTCGCTCCAGGCGCCGCCTCCTACGCAGGATTCAGCGAGAAGCGCAACGTCTGGCTGGCGCTGCTGATCGGAGGCGCCACCGCGGGCCTCGCGGGTGTGGCGGAGGTTGCCGGTCCGATCGGCCAGCTGCAACCTTCGGTGTCGCCGGGCTACGGCTTCGCGGCGATCATCGTAGCGTTCGTAGGGCGCCTGAATCCGCTTGGCGTGGTGCTGGCCAGCCTCCTGATGTCGCTGCTCTACCTCGGAGGCGAAACCGCGCAGATCCACCTCACGCTGCCGTCGGCGGTGACCGGGGTGTTCCAAGGTGTGCTGCTGTTCTATCTGCTCGCGGCCGATTTGTTCATCCACTTTCGGCCGCGGTGGTCTCCGGCCCAACCTGCGTCCGCGCCGAAAGCGGCCGCGCTCGCCGGCAGCGACGCCGCGTGAACTTCGAGCACCTCATCCCGATCCTCGCGAGCACGGTCGCCGCGGCCACGCCGCTCGTCTACGCCAGCCTCGGCGAACTGATCGTCGAGCGGGCCGGCGTGCTCAACCTCGGGGTCGAGGGCATGATGCTCGCCGGCGCGATCACCGGTTTCGCGGTGGCCAACCAGACCGGCAGTCTCACGCTCGGGTTCACCGCCAGCATGGGCGCCGCCATGCTGCTGGCGCTGCTGTTCGGATTCTTGACGCTTACGCTGCAGGCCAACCAAGTCGCTACCGGACTCGCTCTGACCTTGTTCGGAGTGGGCTTGAGCGCCTTCGTCGGGCGCCCGTTCGTCGGACAGGTTGTCAACGGTCTCAAGGGTCTGTCGATCCCGGTGCTGAGCGAGCTGCCGCTGGTAGGCCCGCTGCTGTTTCGCTTCGATCCGCTGGTGTACGGCTCGCTCGCGCTGTTCGTCGCCATGCAATGGTTCCTGAACCGCGCGCGCGGCGGCCTGCTGATCCGCGCCGTGGGCGAGTCGCCCGCGTCCGCGCACGCGATCGGCTACCCGGTCATCGCGATCCGCTACCTCGCCGTGCTATTCGGCGGCGCGATGAGCGGCCTGGCGGGCGCCTACCTGTCGCTGAGCATCACGCCCATGTGGGTGGAAGGCATGACCGCCGGGCGCGGTTGGATCGCGCTCGCGCTCGTGGTGTTTGCCACCTGGAAGCCTTGGCGCGTCGTGCTCGGCGCCTATCTGTTCGGCGGTGTAACCATCCTGCAGCTCCATGCTCAGGGCTTCGGTGTCCGTGTGCCTTCCGAGTTCCTGTCGATGCTGCCCTACATCGCGACCATCGCCGTGCTGGTGCTGATCTGCCGCGATCCGCGGACCATCCTGCTCAATCAGCCCGTGTCGCTGGGCCGGCGCTTCCATCCGGACGCCTAGCAGTGGGTCCACCCCGCGAACCACGGAGACACGGGCTTGCACCCTTCTCCCCCGGGAGAAGGGGCGGGGATGAGGGATCGATCGAGGACCACCTGGTTCTTGCTCGTGAGGCGGCTTGCACCCTTCTCCCCCCAGGAGAAGGGGCGGGGATGAGGGATTGATTGAGGACCACCTGGACGTGACAACCCGAGCGCCCCTCACTGCCTACCGCGGCATGCTGCTGCACTTCCTCGCGGATCCCGGCGAGGGCGATGACCCGCACGCGATACGGTTCTTCGACGACGGCCTGCTCGTGATCGAGCATGGGCGGGTGAAAGCGGCGGGCAATGCCGCCGATTTGCTGCCCTCTGTACCGAAGCGCACGCCCGTGGTCGATTACACCGGCCGCCTCATCCTTCCGGGGTTTGTAGACACCCACATCCACTACCCCCAGACCGATGTGATCGCCTCCTATGGGATGCAGCTGCTCGACTGGCTCGAGCGCTACACCTATCCCGCAGAGGCCGGCTTCGCGGATGCCGAGCGCGCTCGCGAAACGGCGGAGTTTTTTCTCGACGAGCTGCTGCGCAACGGCACCACGACCGCGCTCGTGTTCGCCACGGTGCACGCGCTGTCCGTGGACGTATTCTTTCAGAGCGCATCGGCGCGCAACCTGCGCATGGTTGCGGGCAAAGTGCTGATGGATAGAAACTGCCCGGAGCGGCTGCGCGACACCCCGGCGCAAGGCTACCGCGAATCGGCGGCGCTCATCGAGAAATGGCTGGGCCAGGGACGGCTGGGTTACGCGATTACGCCGCGCTTCGCCGTGAGCTCTTCGGAGGCGCAGCTGACGCTGGCAGGCCAGCTCGCGCGAGAGCATCCGGACGCGCACATCCAGAGTCACATGGCCGAGAGCCGGGACGAACTAGCGCGCGTGCGCGAGCTGTTCCCGTCCAGCCGCAACTATGTGGACGTGTACGACCGCTTCGGCCTATTGCGCGAGCGGGCGGTCTACGCGCACTGCATCCATCTCGACGCGCAGCAGCGCGCCCGCATGGCCGAAATGGGAGCGGCCGCTGCTGCGTGTCCGACTTCCAACCTGTTTCTGGGCAGCGGGCTGTTCGACTTCGCGGCTGCGCACGAAGCGGGCATGCAAGTCAGCATCGGCACCGATGTGGGTGGCGGGACCAGCTTCAACATGCTGCGCACACTGAGCGAGGCCTACAAGGTGGCGCAGTTGACCGGCCATCGCCTCTCCCCATGGCGCGCCTTCTATCTTGCCACGCTGGGCGGTGCGCGGGCACTCGGCTGGGAGGACCGCATCGGCAACTTCGAACCCGGAAAGGAAGCCGACTTCGTGGTGCTGCGGCTCGACTCGACGCCGCTGATGGCGCGCCGCATTCGCAGCTGCGCCACTGCCGCCGAGATGCTGTTCGCTTTGATGATGCTCGGCGACGACCGCGCAGTCGCGGCCACCTACGTCATGGGGCAGGCCGCACACCTCAGCCAGCCAGACTCGCAGAAGGTATAGGTGAGAGGTGGGAGGCGACGCAGCCGGGAACGGCGCCCGGCTCCATCCATCCTCGGACCTCTCGCCTATCTTCTCTGCAATCCTGGAGGTGTGCGTGACCCCGATTACGAGCCGCCGAAACCTCCGTGGAGCCCCGCCGCTGGCAGACGGGTGCTGCGCGCTACCACCAGCCGCCGCTCGTCAGACCGGTTCTGCGGCGAGGCTGCGCCGTGCGGTGTCGATCCACACCTGCTCGGCCTCGAGGCGGATGTTGAAACGGCGTGCGTAGGCCAGCACGTCGCGGAAGATGTGGTTGGCCTGCTTGTGGAAGCCCAGGCGCTTGAGCAGCAGAGCGTAGCGGCACTTCGCCTCCAGCCCTACGAAGATGTGCGTCAGCTCCTCGTACTCGTGCAACGCCTCCTGGTCGCGCCCGAGCCCTTCCAAGGCACGCGCGTTGAGCAGGCGGGCTTCGTCGGGCCGAAAGCGCGAATCGATGCGGCTCAGCCGCTCCAGCACCTCTCTGGCTTGCTCGAAGGTGTGGTTGTTGACGTGCGCGCGGGCCAGTCCCATCAGCAGTTGTGGATCGGTCGCATAGATGCCGCTCAACGCGTTCTCGTACATCCCGACCGCACGGTAGTACATCCCGCAGCGCATCAGCCCTTCTGCGGCGGCGATCCGGTTATTCACGCTCGGGCACAGGTCCACGTCCATCAGCCGGCGCTGCAGCTCCGCATTCGGCATGAAGGCGAAGGCCACGTGGCCCGCGACGCGCTTGGCGTTACGCTGCTCGCGGGAGCCGGGGAAGACCTCGACAAGATAGTAGATGACACAGCCGATCACCGGAGTGGACAAAATGAGCAGCGCCCACCAATATGGCCGGCCGGTGCGGAACACGTGGAACAAGAAGAACGCCTGGATGAAGGCGGTCAGTGCGATGAGAAGGGGCATGAAAAATCTCCCGGACTCGGCTCTTAATGCATTCGAATCAAAACTCCGTTGACACTCGAAAACGCAAAGAGCATGCCCATGGTCGGGCAGCCGAGAGAACGCTTTCAGCAAGCGACCTTAGCGGATGTCAAGAGCAAACCGCTGCAGCAGGAGAAAGTCATCGCCGGGCCGCTCCTGAAAAAACAGGCAGAGGTCGTCGCAACGCAGCCGCACAGCGAGCGCCTCGGCCAGGTAGCGGCTCAGCCACGGGCGCAGCCGGTCCGAGTCCTCGCGCGGCAGGCGCTCTGTTAGCGTCATGTGAAATCGGAACTGGTCCAGCACGAACGGATATCCGAACTGCGCGAGCAGTTGATCCTGGCGCGGGCTCAGGCCCGCGGCGCGGCGTTGCGCCAGCTCCTCTGCGGACAGCGACCGGCGAAAGCCGTCCAGCTCGATGACGCAGGCGTCGGCGAGCGCGGTGAGCTTCGCATCGGAACCCGCGGGCTGCAGTGCGAGGAAGCCGGCCAGGGACCCCACCGCAAGTTGCGGCAGGATGAAGGCCTGCAGGCGCGAGGCCAGTTCCTAGAGGGCATGCGCAAGCTGCGAGGTCGTGCGGCCCTCAGCGAGCTGGAACGGCGGTTTCAGCGTCGCATGAAAGCCGTACATCCGCGGCGACGCGGTGATCTGCAAGATTTGCTCAGCGGACCACCCGTCCACCTCGGGCTGGGGCAAGTGCGCGGCACTGCGGGCATCACGGCCCAGCCAGCGGCAGACTGCCTGCCACAAGGCGGTGGATTCAGCGGGCGCAAAATAAACGGCGTAGCGGGCAGTCATGGTGCAGGCACGCGTACGCTATCATAAAATGTTGACAATTCACTATGGCACAACCTTTGTTTACCCGACTGATTACCAATGCGCAGGTCGTGACCGCGGACGAGATCGTCCTCGGCACGGTCCGGTTGCAAGATGGTCGCTTTGCCGACGTCCAACCAGGGACCACGAGCCTTCCCGCCGCGGAAGATTGGAGCGGCGACTACCTCATCCCGGGGCTGGTCGAGCTGCACACCGACAACCTCGAGAAGCAACTCGAGCCGCGGCCGGGCGTGCGCTGGCCCGCGCTGCCGGCGTTGCTGATCCACGACGCGCTGATCTCCAGCGCCGGCATCACCACCGTGCTGGACGCCATGGGC
>JBGPOV010000050.1:0-24277 GCA_041488255.1 Gammaproteobacteria bacterium
AAGGCGCCTGCCAGCTCGGGCTGCTCCTCGGTATTGACCTTGCCGAACACCACATCGGGATACTTCTCCGAGGCCTGCTCGAACGTGGGGGCAAAGAAGCGGCAGGGGGCGCACCAGGCGGCCCAGAAGTCCACGACAACCATCGGGTTTTGGTCGACGGCCTGGTCGAAGTTCTCCTTGGTGAGGGTGATCGTCGTCATCGACTCGTCCTTGCGTGAGACCCCTGCGTGCGGTCCAGGCTTGCCGTCTGCCGAGTCAGTTTAGCTCGGCGCCGGTCAGTCGGCCCGGCGGCCTGAACCAGACACCCGTCGATCCTGTAAGCTCATCGAAAAGAGCCGATGGTACGATCGGGAAATTCAATCGGCGCAACGGCTTGAAATCTCAGCGGCACGTCCGCACGATGCCATTGTGGGGCCGAGCTGCACCAGCTAAGGCGCTGCTGCGGATCGATCAACTCTCATCCAGACAGGAGGTCATGATGGAAATCAACATCGGACTCAAGGACAGCCAGCGCAAGCCGGTCATAGACATCCTCAACGCCCTGTTGGCCGACGAGGTGCTGCTTTACGTCAAGACGCGCAACTATCATTGGAACGTCGAAGGCCCGGACTTCAGCGAAACGCACAAGTTCTTCGAGGCGCAGTACGAGGAGCTGGACGAGGTCATGGACGAGGTGGCGGAACGGGCGCGGGCGCTGGGCGGACGCGCGGCGGGCTCGCTGGGCGAGTACCTGAAGCTCACCCGCCTGGCCGAGGACACGGGCAAGACCGTGGGCGAGAAGGCTATGATCTCGGACCTGCTCAAGGATCACGAGACCATCATCCGCCAGCTGCGTGCCGACCTGGAGGCGGTGAGCGGGAAACACGGCGACATGGGCACCAACGACTTTCTCACCGGCCTCATGGAACAGCATGAAAAGATGGCCTGGATGCTGCGGTCGTACCTTGGGTAGACCGCAAGCGCCGTTCCGGTAGCGGCCTGCAACGCCATGCCCTCCACCCGCATCGAGCGCGACACCTTCGGCGAGATCGAGGTCCCGGCTGAGCGCTTGTGGGGGGCACAGACCCAGCGCTCGCTCGAGCATTTCCGCATCTCCAGCGAGCGCTTCCCGGAAAACTTCATCCGCGCGCTGGCCGAAGTGAAGCGGGCCGCGGCCATGGTTAATGCCGAGCTGAATCTGCTGGATGCGGCCAAGGCGCGCGCCATCGTGGTCGCTGCAGACGAAGTCATAGCGGGGCGGCATGCCGAGGAGTTTCCGCTGGTGGTGTGGCAGACCGGCTCGGGAACGCAGACCAACATGAACATGAACGAGGTGCTCGCCAACCGTGCCAGCGAACTTCTCGGCGGCGCGCGCGGCGTGCAGCGGCTGGTACACGCGAACGACGAGGTCAACCGCAGCCAGTCCTCCAACGACGTCATCCCCACCGCGATGCATCTGGCCGCAGCGCGCGCCTTGGTGCAGGACCTTCTGCCGCGTCTGCACGCGTTACGCGATGCCGTGAACGAAAAGGCGCGGGCGTTTGCCAGCATCGTCAAGATCGGGCGCACCCATTTGCAGGACGCGACGCCGCTCACACTGGGCCAGGAGTTCTCCGGCTACGTGGCGCAGACCGACCGCGGCGTGTCGCGCGTGCGGGCCGCGCTGCCGGGCTTGTACGAGCTGGCCATCGGCGGCACCGCGGTGGGCACCGGTCTCAATGCCCCGCCCGACTTCGGGCGCAAGGTGGTCGATCAGCTGGCGCGCCTTAGCGGGCTGCCGTTCGTGAGCGCCGCAAACAAGTTCGAAGCCCTCGCGGCACACGACGCCCTGGTGTTTGCGCACGGCGCATTGAAGAGCGTCGCCGCCGCGCTGATGAAGATCGCGAACGACGTGCGCTGGCTCGCGTCCGGACCGCGGTCGGGACTGGGTGAGCTGCGCTTGCCGGAGAACGAGCCGGGCAGCTCGATCATGCCCGGGAAGGTGAACCCGACCCAGTGCGAGGCGCTGACCATGGTCTGCTGCCAGGTGCTGGGCAACGACGTCGCCGTCAACTTCGGCGGAGCCTCGGGCAACTTCGAGCTGAACGTGTTCAAGCCGCTCATCATTCACGGGTTCTTACAGAGCACACGGCTGCTCGCGGACGCGGTCCAGAGCTTCACCCGCTATTGCGTGGACGGGATCGAGGCCGATAGCGCGCGCATCGCCGAGCTGGTGGAAAACTCGCTGATGCTGGTGACCGCGCTCACGCCGCACATCGGCTACGACCGGGCCGCGGAGATCGCCAAAAAGGCGCACCGAGAGGGCACCAGTCTGCGCGAAGCTGCACTGGCGCTCGGTCATGTCGACGCCGAGCAGTTCGACCAGTGGGTGCGGCCCGAGCGGATGATTGGGCCGACCGGCGAGAGTTCCGCATGAGCCCAACCAAAGACCCACGAGAGGCTAGCGCCAAGACAGTCAGCATCACTCCATCGCAGCTGCTGATCCTAGCCCAGCGCGAGCACGAGGAGTGGTTGCTGGATGAGGCGCTGCGCGAAACCTTCCCCGCGAGCGACCCGATCGCTGTGACGCCACAGTCTCCGCCGCGGGGTCGCGTGCGCGGAAAAGCTTCGTAGCCTGGACGGAGCGAAAGCGGAATCCAGGAAGGTCAGCAAGGAGTCTGAGATGCGTGACTTTAGCGGCAGGACGCAGCGCTCATAGTCTGGCGGCTCCATGGAACCACGTAAGCTAGACCTGCTTTGGCTCGAACTTCGCTCGGGCCTCAAACCTGCCGAAGTGCAGCAGGATGGTCGGTAAGATAAGCAGGTTGAGCACGGTGGAGGTGGCGAGCCCGCCAACGATGATGGTGGCCATCGGGCCTTCGATCTCGCGTCCAGGCTCGCCAGTGCCCAGCGCCAGCGGCAGCAGGCCGAGTGCCGTGACCAGCGCGGTCATCAGGATGGAGGGCAGCCGCTCCGCTGCGCCCTTTAGCGCCGTCTCCCCGTTCCACGGCAGGCCTTCGACCTCGACCAGGTGCTGGTAATGCGACACCAGCATGATGGAGTTGCGCAGGGTGATGCCGAACAGCGTGACGAAGCCCACCAGCGATCCCAATGACAGCCAGCCGCCGGTGGCCAGCACTGCGACCACGCCTCCGATCAGCGCAAACGGCAGGTTGAGAAAAGTGATGAGCAGGTTGCGCAGATTGTTGAAGGCGATATAGAGCAGCAGGAAGATGCCGATGCCTGCGATCACCGAGTGCGCGACGAGGTCCTCACGCGCCTGCAACTGCGCGCGTGCCGTGCCGCTGAACACCACGTAGTTGCCCGCGCCAAGCTTGACCTGCCTCGCGATGCGCTCGCGTGCGGCGGATTCGAAGTCCTGGAGATCGCGCCCGGCCACGCTGGCGGTGACGCTCTGAATCCTGCGACCGCCGGAGTGCAAGATCTTGTAGCGACCGCCTTCCAGTCCGATGTCGGCGATGTCACGCAGCGGCACCAGCCTGCCCTCCGCGGCGCGCAGCTGCAGGCGGCCGATCTCCGCGATGCGGTCGCGCGTCTCGGGCGCCAGGACTACCACCAGCGGGATGACGTAGCTGCCCTGGTACACCTGCGCCACCTGCGCACCTTCGTACGCCGCGCTGATCGCCTCCAGCGCATCGAGCGGCGCGATGCCCAGGGCCGCCGCCCGCTCCTGGCGCAGGCGCACCACGATCTGCGGCGTGCCGGGCGGCGCCTGCACCTGTACATCTCGCGCGCCGGGCACCCGCGACACAGCCGCCGCCACCGCCTGAGCATCGCGGTCCAGCAGGTCCAGGTTGGAACCGTAGAGATTGATCACCAGCGGCGCGGCGAAGCCGGCGATGGTTTCCTCGATGCGCTCGGTCAGGAAGGTATTCACGGCGAAAGTGACGCCGGCGAAGCTGCCCCCGCGCTCGCCTGAAAGCGTGGCGCGGATCTCGCGCAGGACGCGAGCCTGTTCCTTGCCGCCGAGCGCACCGATCTCCACCTCGAACTCGCTATAGTGGGTGCCGAAGGTGTCGGCGCCGTTGGACGCCCGGCCTACCCACTGCGCCACCGACTTCACACCCTTGATGGAGCCGATGGCCTTGGCCACGCGGTTCCCGATGCGCAGCGACTCGGTCTCGGCCGTGCCGGGCACCGCCGTCATGTGCAGCACGTAGTGGCCTTCGCGCAGCGGAGGGATAAACTCGCCCGAGAACAGCGGCAGCATTCCGATGCCGATGGCGATGACGACGAACACCACGCTCACGATCCGGCCCGGGAAGCGCTCGATGCGTCGCAGTGCCGCGGCATAGCGGGGCTTGAGCCAGGCGACGGCGGGGGGATCCTGTGTCTTGAGCCCGGCGTGTGCAAGCAGCAGATAGCACAGCGCGGGGGTGAGGGTCAGGGCCACGATCAACGACGCGAGAATGGCGAAGATATACGCCAGGGAGAGCGGAGCGAACAGCTTGCCGGCCACGCCCGAGAGCGTTAGCAGCGGCACGAACACCAGGGCAACGATGAAGGTGGCGAAGACAACCGAGCTTCGCACCTCGATCGAGGCGTCGAGCACGACCTGGTCCGCGGACTGTGGTTGCGCAGCCGCACGGTCGAGGCGCAGCCGGCGGAAGATGTTCTCGGTGTCGATGATCGCGTCGTCCACCACCTCGCCCAGAGCGATGGCCAGACCACCGAGCACCATGATGTTGACCCCGATGCCGAAGTAGTCGAGCACCAGGACCGCGCCCAGCAGCGATGTGGGAATCGCCGTGGCGCAGATGAAGGCGGTGCGCGTGTTGAACAGGAACAGGAACAGAACGATCACCACCAGAGCAGAGCCGATCAACAGGTCGCGCTGCACGTTGCGCACCGCCGTCTCGATGAAGTTGGCCGGCCGGAACAGGCGCGCATTGAGCGTGATCTTCTCCGCCGCTAGCAGCGGCTCGAGCTCCTTGAGCGCCCGCTCGAGATCCAGCGTCACCGCGCGCGTGTTGGCGCCGAGCTGGCCTTGCACCATGAGGAACACACCGGGCTCGGCGTTGATCGCCGCTGCGCTGATGGAAGGCGCCGGCGCCTCGGTCACCCGGCCCACGTCGGCCAGGCGCAGCACCTGTCCCGACTTCTGCATCAGCACCGCGCGCCCCAGCTCTTCGGCCGAGCGCGGCTGCGCTTCCACGTTCACGATGAGGTGCTGGTTGTCGGTGCGCACGAATCCAGCCGCTAGCACCCCGGTGGCACGCCGCGCGGCCTGCACCACTTCTTGTATCGACAAGCCGTAGCGCATCAGCTTCTCGGGGTCGACCTGCACCTGCCACTGCCGCACCTCGCCGCCGAACACGTTCACCTCGGCCACGCCCTCGACCGCAAGCAGGTGCGGCCGGACGGTCCAGTCCACCAGCGTCCGGATGTCCACGAGCGAGCGGCTGTTCGAGGTGAGGCCCAGGCCCAGCACGGTGCTGGCCGAGGACGTCAGCGGCGTCATGGCCGGCTGCGCCACGCCGCGCGGCAGCTGATTGGCGAGCGAGGCGAGGCGCTCGCTCACCACCTGCCGGTTGCGATAGGCGCTGGAGCCTTCGCGGAACAGCACAGTGACCACAGACAGCCCCGGTATCGACTGCGAGCGGATGCGCTCGACGCCAGAGGCGCCCGCTAGGACGCTTTCGATCGGCTGCGAGACCTGCCGCTCGACCAGCTCTGCCGACAAGCCCGGGGCCTCGGTCTGGATCACCACTTGGCTGGGCGAGAACTCAGGGAACACGTCCAGGTTGGCGCGCGTGAGGACGTAGAGCCCGTAGAGGATGACCGTCAGCGCCAGCGCGACGACAACGCCGGGGTAGCGGATCGACTGTCTGACGATGAACGCGATCATCTAAAGCCGGTTAACCACGGAGACACGGAGAGCACGGAGAAATACAGAACCCCAAACTTGAACCGCCAAGCATGCCCCGAGCTGAATCGAGCGGGCGCGAAACATAATGGAGACGCGAACTCCCATTTTTCCCTCTGCTCATTTGCCTGGAGGTTTTGAAGTTCTCCGTGCTCTCCGTGTCTCCGTGGTTCAATCCTCATTCTCGTTGCGGATCTGGAACTTCTGTTCCTCGGACAGCAGCAGTTGCGCACCGCTGACGACGACCTCGTCGCCGGGCTCGAAGTGGCTGGCGTCGAACCAGCCGTTGGCCAGCTCCTGCGCTGTCGAGACCTCCTTGCGCACGAACAAGTCGTCCTGTTCCTTGACATAAGCCCAGGCCTTGCCGCCGTGCCACACCACCGCCGCCGAAGGGACGATGACGCCTTCGCGCGTCTTGCCGCCGAGCTTAAGCTGACCCGCCACGCGCATGCCGATTCGCAACCCCCGTGCGCTCACGAGATAGAAATAGGTGATACCGGGCAGCGTGGCGTCGGTCTGCGGGGACGCCGAGACGAACCGGGCCGGCCGAGCTTCGCCCGGCGCGGAGACCGGGGCAAGAGACATCGGAACTTTGCCGGCTTGGGGGTGCAAGTCATAGGGAAACGTGATCTGCGCCAGCACTTCGCGCTGCTGTGCCAACGCTTGGAACGCGGCAGACTCCGGATTGGTCGCCCAGCCGGCAAGCACCTCGCCCCAGCCCGCGCGAATGGTGTCGTGCGCCGCGGCCACCGCCTGGTCGGCGGAGGCAAGCCTGGCCTGGTCCCCTTTCCACTGGGCTTCCGCGGCTTGTACGGCGCGCTCGGAGACGTTGCGGTCGTCCTCGAACAATCGTTTCAGCCGCTCGTACTCCGCCGCGCTGTTGAAGGACGCGGCTCGCAGCGAACGCGCGTCGAACACGCTCGTGCCGTAGCGGGCGCGCAGATCGATCAGCGGCTGGACGTTTACGATGACCCCGTAAACCTCGGCTGCCGCCTCGGCGCGCGCCCTCTCGAGGCTGCGCAGCGCGATCCCGCTCGCCGCCTGGCTTTCTTTGGCGAGGCGCACGGCCGCCGACCCGCCTTGGTGGCTTAGCGCCGACTGCACCGGGATCTCGTCCTCGGGGGCTCTGGCCTTCAGCTGCAGCTGGTCGCGCGCGAAATAGACCAGCGCCCACGTAAGCACAGCGATGACCACCGCCATCGACGCGATGATGACGGTTTGAAAACGCGGTCTCATTGCCGCGCCAGGCCCGGCGACGAGCTCCCAGCCTGTGTCTTGTCGCGGACCCAGCTCGGCAGCGGTGCGCCTGCGAGCGGCACCTGCAATGCGTCCTCCAGCGCTCCCAGCGCCCGCTGCGTCTCGAGCCCCACCGACAGGGCGTTGCGCTCCACAGCCAAGGCTTCCAGGCGTGCGAGGGTGAGTTGGACGCGGTCTGTGTAGCCGGCGTCGAATTGCTTCTTCGCCTTCTGGTCACGGGCGGACTGAAGTTCGACAACCCGCCTTGCGCTGGCGGCGCCTTCCTGCGCCTTCTGGTAGTGGGCCTGAGCGCCGTCCGCGTCCGAGATTGCTTTGCCCTGCAGGACGAAAAAGTCGCGCCCCGCGGCTTCACGCCTCGCCTGCGCGGCCTCGATCGCTGGCTTGTTCCCCGCGGCGGGCACCAGCACAGTCCCGACCAGCGACCAGATGTTGTCCCCTTGGTCCCAAAGGTAGCCGGGGGAGAGCGTAACCGTCGGGTACTGGCGGGCGATTTCGAGCTTGACGGCGGCATCGGCGGCTGCGTACCCGAGCAGCTTGGCGCGCACGTCGAGCCGGTTGAGCAGCGCCGTGCGCTGGACCTCGCGGTCGTTGGGCAGCACGGGCGTCTGCTCGAGCGTGCCGAAGTCGAAGCTCATACCGCGCACCGCGGTGAGCGGCAGTCCGAGGGCGCGCGCCAGACCGCTCAGGCTCTGTTCGCGCGCGAGCTGTGCGCTCTGGATCTGACCCTCGACCTCAGCCAGCTTCAGCCGTGCACTGCCCAGTTCGAGAGCTGACCCGGCGCCCATCTCGAACCGGCGCTCCAGCAGCGTCACGAGCGAGCGCCGTTCACGCGCCTCGGCATCCAGCAGCTCCAGCATGCGGCCCGCCGCATAGCAGTCCAGGAACCGCACTCGCACTTCGGAACGCACGGCCCAGGCAACCGAGCCCACGCCCAGCTCCGCCGCCTCGGCCAGAAAGCCGTACTGCTCGCTGAGCGCTTCGCGCCGGCCCGTCCCGCCTAGCGGGACCTCCACTTCGAAGCCGAGGCTCCACGGGCTCGTGGTCTCGGGCGGCTGAAGACTGTGGTGCCACACGACCGGCTTCAACCCGATCGGGGCGCGCTGCGCTACTGCGACGGCTTGTGCCCGGGCCGCGGACGCCTGCGCGCGAGCGAGCTCCAGGTCGGGCCGATAGTAGAACGCGAGCAGCGTCAAGTCGGCGAGCCCCCAACGCTGCACCGGCCAATCGGATGCGGGATGGCCGTGGGCGAGCATGTATTGCTTCAGCCCAGGAGAGTCGGTGCTGCGAGACTCGAAAGCCCGGGCCGAGGCGGCCGGATCAAGTGGGGCAGGCTGGTAGCGCTGCAGCGCACATCCGGCCAGCAATGCCAATACGGGAACTGCGATCAAGAGACCGCCGAGGATCCGGCGAAGAATGCTGGCGCGCCCACCCATGGTGCGCCGAGTGTAGCGTGCCGCCGTGAAGGCGGGCAATTGGTGGCCGGGCCAGCGCCGGGCGGTCAGTTCACGAGCGGGTCGTGCCTCACGCGCTGCTCAGGAGTCGGTAACTACTTCCCGATGGACCGCGAAGCGTCCCAGGATCTGCTCGACATCCGCCGCCATGGCCTGCCTCGCACCGGGGTCGGCACCGACGATGGTGACGCGAGCGACGATCCCGTAACGCTCGTCAGGTGCCGCGTCGACGCGGATCTCGACGCCCCTGGAGCGCAGCGGAGCGAGCGCGGCGTCGAGCGCTCGACGCGCGGCGTCGCAGCGCAGCGCCGGCTTGAAGATCTTGCCCACGGCGGTCACCGGCATCTGGTCCATGAGGATCACTTCCGACGGCGCAGCGGGACGTTCGGGCACCTCGTCGGCGGCGAAAGCGCGCAGCTCCTCTGCGCTCGCCGACCCGCCTGGTTTGAGCACGACGTAGGCCACCGGCACTTCGCCCGCGTAGGCATCGGGTTTGCCCACTGCGGCCGCGAACGCGACTGCAGGATGCTGATACAGCGCCTCCTCGATCCACGTGGGCGAGATATTGTGCCCGCCACGGATGATCAGGTCCTTGGCGCGGCCGGTGACCCAGAAGTAGCCGTCCTGATCGACGAAGCCGAGGTCGCCCGTGTCGAGCCAGCGCTCGCCGATAAAAGCGCCGCGGTCGTGCCGCTCCTGACGATACCCCACCATGACGGTCGGGCCCTTCAGCGCGAGGACTCCGACCTCCCCGGGCGCGCACTCGGCGGGCACGCTGCCTCGACTGTCAAGGCGGAAGACCTTGGCATCGACGTACGGGCAGCGCAACCCGATCGACCCCGCGCGCCGCTCACCGTCCTGCGGGGTGCAGTGGGTGAGCGCGGTGGCCTCGGTGAGGCCATAGCCTTCCATCATGGCGACGCCGGCATGCGCCTCGAACGCCCGTAGGACTTCGACTGAGATCGGCGCGGCGCCGCAGCCGAAACGCTTCAGCGTGCTGAGGTCGATGCCGTCGGTCGGCACGTTGAGCAGCGCAGAAGCGACGGTGGGCACCAGGCCGACGCGCGTGGCGCGGAACCGCTCGATCACCTTCCAGAGGTTCGGGACCGCCGCGGGGTTGCGGAACCCCATCGGGCCTAGCAGCACGAGGGTCGCCCCGACGCTCAGCGGTGCAATCCCCCAGCAGTACGCGGCGGCCGCGTGGAATAGCGGCAGCCCGACCGGGATCACGTCGTCTTCCTCGATGCGCAGCGTGCCGGCGACCCAGGCCTGATACAGCTGGCCTTCGTGCGTGTGCTGCGCGAGCTTGGGGTCGCCTGTGGTACCGCCGGTATGGAAGCAGGCCGCCACCTCATGGCGCGAGATCTTGCGGGCGCTGACGAGATGATCATCGGGGTACTCGGCGATGAGCCGATCGAAGTCGAGCGCTTCGCGCGTTTCGTCGCCCCCGATGCGCAATATCTCCACCGGATACCCCACCAGCTGCAGCGCAGCCTTTGCCTTGTCCCAAAACTCGGTTCCCGGACCGGTCGTGACCAGCACCCGCGAGCCCGCGGCACGGACGATCTCGGCAATCTGCGACGGTCTCAGCAGTGGGTTGATAGGAGCCGCGACCCCGGTTGCGCCCCCACCCCACAGCAGATCGTGCATCTGCGGCAGGTTGGGGAGCAGAACGGACACTGTATCTGCCGGGCCGATCCCAAAGTGATGCAGCAGGTTGGCGGTCCGCGTCATGCGGCGGAACAGCTCGCCGTAGCTCGTGGTCAGCGGCACATCATCGGGGAGTCCGTTGGGCAGATACTGGAGCGCTGGCTTATGTGGAAATCGGCGCGCGACCTGGCCAATCAGCTCGTACGCCGAGTTCGCCGGCACGCGCTGCGCCCAGGGCATCTCGCGCTCGATGGCTTCAATGTCAGAAAGGCTTCGGACGGGATGATGGGGCGTGCTCATGTCAGCTTCGCGCGCTGCCGGGCCAGGATCGACCACGGAGGGCGGTGCTCCTTCTCGGCTGCGATCCTACGCTACTCAGGCTACCGAGCGCAGCGCGTGGTACAAGCGCTCGGTCTCGGCGGAAGGCGCAACGCCAAGCCCAGCGACGAGCTGCTGCCGGCAGCAACGGTAGGTATGCATCGCTTCTGCCGATTCGCCGGCCCTTTGCTGGCAGCGCATGAGGCGGCGGTACACCTCCTCGGCGAGGGGGTCGAGATCTACGGCCCGCTGGTAGAGCTCGCCGGCGGGACCCCATTCCCCGCACGCCTCGTAGCAGTCCCCGAGGCGCCGGACCAGGGTAAGCCAGACGCGGCGTAGCCGTTCGCGCGGCAACAGCATCCAGGCCTGTTCCGCTTCATGCGCGAAGAGGGGGCCACGGTACAGCCGCAGGGCCTCGGCGGCCCTTTCGGGAAATGACGGGTCGTCGGCGTCTGTGCGGCTTAGCTGTTGAGCCTCGCGCTCGAAGGTCCACAGGTCCACCGAGCACAGCGAGTGGTGAAGATACACTTTGCGGTCCTGCACGACGACGGCTTGGTCGCGCCCGAGCAGCCGCCTGAGACGGTGGACGGCCACCTGCAGAGAGTTGCGCGCAGTGTCCCCGTCGGAATCGGGCCAGAGCTTGTCGGCCAGCTCGGCGGCGCCTACTGAATGGCCATTGGCCACCAGCAGCACCTTCAGCAGATCGAGAGGCTTGCGCTGCGGCTTCACGCCGCTCACGAAGGGTACGCCGTCGATCACGAGATCGAAGCCGCCCAGCGCGCAGACCCGAATCGGCGGATGCCTTGCCTCGACCACGACCGGTACCATCGCGGGCAGTATGCTGGCCATGTCCGCAGCTTGGACCGGCGGGAACCTTTCGGGCGCCTGCACCAGCCCCTGTGACAGCGCGCGCGCCGACCACGCATCGCCCCAGGTGCGGCGGCTGCCCTGAGCCAAAGCGAGGATCCTGGCGAGCAGCTCGCGGGCGCCGCGGACGTCGCCGTCCTGAAGCAGACCGAGAGCGGCCTGGGCCAGCCGGGCGCACTCGCACCGGCCGCGATCCGTTGCCCCGGCGCCCGCTGAAGTACCTCGGTGCACCGGCTGGCTTGTCTGCGCGGAGTTGAACCGGGACATACCTCCCTCCCCATCCTGCTTTGTTGTTTGGAGGATGGTATCCCCGTGGGCGGAACATATGACCTCGACGAAAGTTATAGCGCTGCGAGGCCGTCAACCCTCATGGCTGATTCAGTGCAGCTTCACATGGGGCTCGGTGCGACGGGTGATGATGCGCGCCAGGGTGTCCAGGAACACCTTGGTGAAACCATACAATGCGTACTCGTGCATCTTGTACAGCGACAGGTACATGAGCTTCGCGAAATAGCCCTCGATCATCACGGCTCCCCGCGTGATGCCCCCCATGAGGCTGCCTACGGTGCTGAACTTGCCCAGGGACACGAGCGAGCCGAAGTCGCGATACACGAAGGGCTTGAGCGGCTGCCCCTCGAGAAGGCGAGGCAACACACGGTACAGGTGCGAGGCCTGCTGGTGGGCCGACTGCGCGCGCGGCGGCACCCAGCCGTCCTTCTCCGGCCACGGGCAGCTCGCGCAGTCGCCGAAGGCGAACACGTTCGGGTCGCGCGTGGTCTGCAGCTCGCGGGTCACAACGAGCTGGTTGAGGCGGTTAGTCTCGAGCCCATCGAAGTCCTTGAGCAAATCGGGCGCTTTGATGCCGGCGGCCCACACCACCAGCTCCGCAGGGATCTCTCGGCCGGTCGCGGTTTTGACACCCTGCTCGGACACCTCGGTCACCCGCTCACCGGTGACCACCTCCACCTTGAGCCTCCCGAGCAGCTTCAGCACGGCGCTCGACAGCCGCTCGGGCAGCGCCGGCAGGATCTTGGGCGCCGCCTCCACCACGGTGATCTTGATGTCCTCCTCGGGGTTGATGCGGTCCAGGCCGAAGGAGACGAACTCGCGGATCGTGTTGTGCAGCTCGGCCGCCAGCTCCACGCCCGTCGCGCCGGCACCGATGATGGCGACATGCAGCTGGCCCGGCTGCAGCGGGCCCTGCTGCGCGTTGGCGCGCAGGCAGGCGTTGAGCATGCGCGAGTGGAACAGAGCCGCCTGCTGCGGCGTGTCCAGCGAGATGGCGTAGCGCGCCGCGCCCGGTGTGCCGAAGTCGTTGGTCGTGCTGCCCACGCACAGGATCAGCGTGTCATACGCGACGCAGGACCGCGGGATGACCTCCCGGCCGGTTTCGTCCATGGTGGGCGCAAGCTGAATCTCCTTTTTTTCGCGGTCGAGGTCGTCCATGCGCCCAAGGCGAAACTGGAAGTGGTGCCAGCGCGCCTGATATAGATAATCCAGCTCGTGGTCGTTCAGGTCCATGCTGCCCGCCGCCACTTGGTGCAGCAGCGGCTTCCACAGATGCGTGTGCGACTTGTCCACCAACGTGACCAGCGCCTTGCGCCGCCTACCCAGCTTGTCTCCCAGGCGCGTTGCCAGTTCCACGCCGCCCGCACCCCCGCCGACGATGACGATGCGATGAGACCCGGCACTCACCCGAAGCGGCTGCGGGCCAGCGCGGCGCCGGCGCTGAGCGCCTCGAGCTTCTCGACTGCCACGTCGCGGCCCATCGGGGCCATGCCGCAGTTGGTGCAGGGATAGATCCGGTCCTTCGGCACGTGGTGCATGGCATCGGCGATGAGGCCGGCAACCTCCTCCGGCGTTTCGACCCGGTCGGTCGCCACGTCGATGACGCCGAGCAGCACGTCCTTGCCCGCCAGCAGCTCGAGCAGCCTCAGCGGGACGTGCGAGTGAATGCACTCGACCGAGACCTGATTGAGGCGGCTCTTCGCCAGCGCCGGAAAGATCTCCTCGTACTGCCGCCACTCGCTGCCGAGCGTTTTCTTCCAGTCGATGTTCGCCTTGATGCCGTAGCCGTAGCAAATGTGCACGGCGGTTTGGCAGCGCAGGCCCTCGATCGCGCGGTGCAGCGCGTCGATGCCCCAGCGCTTCACGTCGTCCAGGTAGACGTTAAAGGCGGGCTCGTCGAACTGGATCACGTCGACGCCATCCGCCTCGAGCGCGCGCGCCTCCTGGTTGAGCAGCTCCGCGAACGCCATCGCCATCTTCAACTTATCACCGTAGTAAGTGTCGGCGATGGTGTCGACGATGGTCATGGGCCCGGGCAGAGTGATCTTGAGCCTTCTGGCCGTGTGCGCCCGCGCCAGCCGCGCCTCCGCCTGATGAACGCGTGCTGCAAGGCGCAGGGGCGCGACCACGGTTGGCACCATCGCCTCGTAGCGGTTGTTGCGGATGCCCATCTTCACTTTGCGGTCGAAGTCGATCCCCTCGACCAATTCGAGGAAGCCGTGCACGAAGTGCTGGCGCGACTGCTCGCCGTCGCTGACGGTGTCGATCCCGGCGTCTTCCTGCGCCTTGATCCAAAGCAGCGTCGCGTCGCGCTTCGCCTCTGCGAGCGCCTCCCCGGCGAGCCTCCACTGCGGCCACAGCTTGCCCGGCTCGGCGAGCCAGGACGGTTTCGGCAAGCTGCCTGCAATTGTAGTTTCGAACATAATTGCTCCTCACCTCGACGTTGCGCCGGCTCGCTGCGGCTTAAACTCGATCACGATGCCCCGCAGCTGCGTATCTCCCACGTTCTTTACCACGTGGATCACGGGCGGGTTGAAGCTGACGCGATCGGGCACCGTGTCCACGAATATCGGGGGCTGGCCATCGAGCCACTGCTGGAGGCGGGTCCGGTTGAGCTGCATCACAACGCGCTGGCTGTGGCTGTGCCGTGGGCGCGTGTCGCCGGGCGCGAGCTTCTCTTCGAAGACGAAGAACTGCTCGCCGTCATAGCGCATGGCGTTCTTCTCGGGCGGGATGATCTCGCTTGGCGATTGGACCGGAGGGTGGTTCGGCTTTATCGCAACTTCGAAGAACGCGCCTCCGATCGGTGGTTCATACGACTCGCCAGGCTGAAAGACAGCGATATCGCCTCGCGCCATTGCCCGTCGTAACATGCCGGAGGCGAGCCAAATGTCGCCCAGCGCTACGATGACCCGATGCCCGCAGTCCGGCGCGGTCGCCGCGGCGCATGGCGCCACGTCCCGCGTGACACGAACGTACTCGTTGTTGAGCGCTATTTGATCTGCCGTTAGGAGCGCCGCAAGCAGTAAGGGAATCATTGGGGTTGGTCAAAATCTGCGGTTCATCAGCGATACAGGTTGCAACGCCAGCCGGGCTGGGCCGCGAAACGACTCTACCACAGGGGCGAAGCCGGTATGCTCCAGGGCGGCGGACGGCTAGAATGGGGCCGTGCGCATCTGCAGCCACGGACTGGGGTGCTCCGGTGCTGGACCGAATAGGCAAGTATCAGATCAAGCGGGAGCTGGGTAAGGGAACGCGCAGCACCGTCTACCTCGCCTACGACGAGTTCTACGGCTCGGACGTGGCGGTCAAGGTCTACGATGACGAAGGCGGAGCTCGCGAGACCCGGGTGCCCAGGGTGCAGTTCCTGAGCGAGGCCGCGCTCGCCGGCAAGCTCATGCATCCGCACATCGTGACAATCCTGGATGCTGTGGTCGACGACCGCTTCAGCTACGTCGCGATGGAGTACGTGCACGGCGGCAATCTCTACCGCTACACCAGCCCCGAGCGGCTGTTGCCGGTGGCTGACGTGGTCGAGATCGCTTTCAAGTGCTGCGGCGCTCTGGACTATGCCTACCGGCAGGGCGTGGTGCACCGAGACATCAAGCCCGCCAACATACTGGTCGCACGCGGCACGGACGTAAAGGTCGCGGATTTCGGTGCCGCGTTCGTGCGCGACGCCGAAACGACGCAGAAACTGCGAATCGGATCACCGTCCTACGTGGCACCCGAGCAGATCCGCGACGATCCGCTCACCCATCAAAGCGACATGTATTCCCTCGGCGTCGTGCTCTACGAGCTCCTGGTCGGCCGCAGGCCCTTCTACGCTGGAAGCACGGCTGAGCTCCTGACAACGGTGTTGACCGAGGACCCGGTAAGGCCGTCAGTATGGCGGCCAGACCTGCCGACGGAGCTCGACGCGGTGGTGCTGCGCATGCTCCAGAAATATCCCGCCGACCGCTATCCAGACTGGGCCGAGCTTGCGCTGGACCTGGCACGGATCGGGCGGCTCAGCGTGTACGATCAGGCGGTTCGGGACAGCGAGAAATTCATGACCTTGCGCGCTGCGGCGCTGCTGGGTCAGCTCAGCGATGCCGACGTTTGGGAACTGACCCGCATCGGCCAATGGCGCCGCGTGCCCTCGCAGACGGTTCTGGTGACCGAAGGCGACACCGGCGACAGCCTATTCATCCTCGCGCAGGGAGAAGCCAAGGTCACGGCACGGGGCCGCCTGTTGAACGTTCTGCGGGCGGGCGACTGCTTCGGCGAGATGGCCTACGTGCGGGGCGAGGCCTCGTCGCGCCAAGCCACCGTGGAGACCAGCACCGATGCCCTGGCGGTCGAACTGAGCCGATCCGCTTTGGACGGTTTGTCGGTTGGCTGCCAACTGCAGCTCAACCGCGCGCTGCTGCGCGCGCTAGCCGACCGGCTTGAGCTCGCCAATGTACGGCTGTCGCCCGGCGGGTGAGACGCTTCACACCTGCGGGTTCAGCCGCTCCAACTTGGAGCGCAGCTTGTTGACCGCGTTGATATAGGCCTTGGCCGAGGCCACCACGATGTCGGTATCGGCGCCGGCGCCGTTGACGATGCGCCCGTTCTTGCGCAGCCGCACGGTGACCTCGCCCTGCGAGTCCGTGCCGCTGGTTATCGCGTTGACCGAGTACAGCGTAAGCTCCGCGCCGCTGGTCACGATGCTCTCGATGGCCTTGAACGTGGCGTCCACCGGCCCACTGCCCTGCGCCTCCGCTTTCTTCTCGGCACCATCTTCCGCCAGCACCACCTTTGCCACCGGCGTCTCTCCGGTCTCCGAGTGCGCCATCATCGACAGCAGCTTGAAATGCTCCTGTTCGTGGTCGTGGCTTACCGCCTCGTCGCTGACCAGCATCTGCAGGTCCTCGTCGAAGATCTCCGATTTCTTGTCGGCCAGATCCTTGAAACGAGCGAAGGCCGCGTTCAGCGCTTCCTCGGACGGCAGCTCGATGCCGAGTTCCCGCAAGCGCTGCTTGAAGGCGTTACGCCCGGAGAGCTTGCCCAGCACCAGCTTGTTGGCGCCCCAGCCCACGTCCTCGGCTCGCATGATCTCGTAGGTCTCGCGGCTCTTGATCACGCCGTCCTGGTGGATGCCCGACTCGTGGGCAAAGGCGTTGGCGCCCACGATGGCCTTGTTGGGCTGCACCGGGAAGCCGGTGATGCCGGATACGAGCTTGCTGGCCGGCACGATCTGGGTCGTGTCGACGCGCGTATCGCAGGGGAAGAAGTCCTGGCGCGTGCGCACCGCCATCACCACCTCTTCGAGAGAAGCGTTGCCGGCACGCTCGCCGAGGCCGTTCACGGTGCACTCCACCTGGCGCGCGCCCTGCATCACCGCGGACAGGGAGTTAGCCACCGCCAGCCCGAGGTCATTGTGGCAGTGCACCGACCAGATGACTTTCGTTGAGCTGGGGATCCGTTCGCGCAACGTGCGGATGAGGCTGCCGAACTGCTCCGGGATGGTATAGCCGACCGTGTCGGGAATGTTGACGGTCGTGGCCCCCGCCTTGATCACCTGCTCCAGAATGCGGCACAGGAAGTCCACCTCCGAGCGGCCAGCGTCCTCGGGTGAGAACTCCACGTCGTCGCGGTAGCTGCGCGCCAGCTTGACCGATTTGACCGCCTGCTCGACCACCTGGTCCGGCGTCATGCGCAGCTTGCGCTCCATGTGGATGGGCGAGGTGGCGATGAAAGTGTGTATGCGCCCGGCATTGGCTCCCTTCAGGGCGTCGCCCGCGCGGCGGATGTCGCTGTCGTTGGCCCGCGCCAATCCGCACACGATGCTCTCTTTGATGGCGGCGCCGATGGCCCTCACGGCCTCGAAGTCGCCGTTGCTGGCGGCGGGAAAGCCGGCTTCGATCACGTCCACCCGCAACCGTTCGAGCTGGCGCGCGATGCGCATTTTCTCGTCGCGCGTCATGGATGCGCCCGGGCTCTGCTCGCCGTCGCGCAGCGTGGTGTCGAAGATGATGAGACGCTCTTTCATGGCGTTCTCCTTTTCGCCCCGATGTCTGCCAGGGGCCACGGACGAAAGATAGAGCTTATGACGGAACAAGGTCGGTTGGAAGGGACTGGGGTGAGGGGTGAAGGGTGAATGAGTGAACCCCCTCACCCCGGATCGAGTCCGGGGCAAGCCCTAGCCCTCTCTCCCGGTACCGGGCTAGAGGGGATTTTCTCCCTCCCCCCTCCAGGGGGAGGCCTGGGGTGTGAGGGGACACTTCACCCTTCACTCATTCACCGTACGGCTTACAGCCCGTCCGGCGGCACGGGCGGGGGCGGCGGGGACAGCGGCTTGCGCCGGACCCGGTTGACCACCCAGATCACGTAACCGGAGGCAGCGTAGATCAGGAACAGGCTGAACAGCAGCTCGGGCAGGTTGTCCACCAACTGGAAAATGGTCACCACAACCAGCACGATCGCCACGACTACGCCGAAGGGAACGCTTTTGCGCAGGTTGATATCCTTCCCGCTGCGGAACTTGATGTTGCTGACCATGCTGAGCCCCGCGAACATAGCCAGCGCCCATGCGCCCCAGCGCACCTCCTCAGGCTCCTTGTCGAAGGCGGCCATGGTCCAGACGAACCCGGCGATCAGGCCGGCCGCGGCCGGGCTCGGCAGCCCCTGGAAGTAACGCTTGTCCACCACTGCCAGGTTGGTGTTGAAGCGGGCCAGTCGCAACGCGACGCAGGCGCAATAGACGAAGGCGGCCACCCAGCCCATCTGCCCCATGCCCTTGAGCGCCCACTCGTAGATCACCAGCCCGGGTGCGGCGCCGAAGGACACCATGTCGGACAGCGAGTCGTACTCCGCGCCGAATGCGCTCTGCGTTCGGGTGAGGCGCGCCACGCGGCCGTCCAGGCCATCGAACACCATGGCCACGAAGATGGCCACCGCCGCCAGGCCGAAGCGGTTGTTCATGGCCTGCACAATGGCATAGAAGCCGGCGAACAGCGCCACCGTGGTGATGGCGTTTGGCAGCCAGTAGATACCCTGCCGGCGGATGCGTCCGCCCACCAGCCACTTCGGCTTGAGATGCGGTCGCTCGGGGTAGTTCATGCGGTCCATTCTAACCCCTCAAGACAGCTAACCACGGAGACACGGAGAGCACGGAGAACTACAAGACCCCACCTGTTGTCGCCCAGTCGCCAATGCCCAGCGCCCCCGCCCGTACCTTCGCGTTTGGCGGCTCATCTTCACCTCTTCGCTTTCCTCCGTGCTCTCCGTGGCTCCGTGGTTAGGGTGGGTTCGGCAGCTCGGTGAAGACGGTCTCGCCGGCGGTGACCTTGTCGCCGATGCTGACCCTTGGGATGGTGCCGGCCGGCAGGTAGAGATCGACCCGGGAGCCGAAGCGGATGAAGCCGTAGCGCTGCCCGCGTTGCAGCCGGTCCCCGGCATTGGCATAGCAGAGGATGCGGCGGGCGATGAACCCGGCGATCTGCACGCAGGTCACGTCGACGCCATCATCCGTATGGATCCACAGCGCCATGCGCTCGTTCTCGTCGGAGGACTTGTCGAGCGAGGCGTTGAGGTACTTACCCCGGTGATACCAGCGCTGCTTGACCACGCCCTCTACCGGGCTGCGGTTGGAGTGGACGTTGACCACGTTCATGAACACGCTGATCTTGAGCGCGTCGCGCTCGAGGTAGGGGTCGCGCGCCTTTTGCACCAGCAGCACCCGCCCGTCCGCGGGGCTGACCGCAATGCCGGGCTGCGGCGGGACCGTGCGCGCCGGGTCGCGGAAGAACTGGATGACGAACACAGCCAGCGCCCAGAACAGCAACGACCAGCCGCCCAGGAAGGCGGTGGCGAACAAAGCCAGTCCGACTGCGATGGCGACGTGCGGCCAGCCTTCGCGCGCGATGAGAGGGTGGGACTCGTTCACCCGACCCGGCTAGTTGCGCGACTGGTCAACGAGCCGGTCCTTCTTCAGCCACGGCATCATCTCGCGCAGCCGGGCGCCGACCACTTCGATGGGATGCTCGCGGCCGATGCGGCGCATGGCGTTGAGCTTGGTTGCCCCGGTCTGGTTTTCCAGCAGAAACTCCTGGGCGTAGGCGCCGGTCTGGATGTCCTTCAGGATCTTGCGCATCTCGTTTTTGGTCTGCTCGGTGATGATGCGCGGACCGCGGGTGAAGTCGCCGTATTCGGCGTTGTTGGAGATGGAGTAGCGCATGTTCGCGATGCCGCCCTCGTACATGAGGTCGACGATCAGCTTCAGCTCGTGCAAGCACTCGAAGTAGGCCATCTCCGGAGCGTAGCCGGCTTCCACCAGCACCTCGAAACCGGCCTGCACCAGTGCCGTGCAGCCACCGCACAGCACCACCTGCTCGCCGAACAGGTCGGTTTCGGTCTCTTCGCGGAAGTTGGTCTCGATGACGCCGGCGCGCGCGCCGCCTATGGCCGCCGCATAAGACAGCGCGAGATCGCGCGCCTTGCCGCTCACGTCCTGTGCGACGGCGATCAGGCATGGCGTGCCGGCGCCCTGGACGTACTGGTTGCGCACCGTGTGGCCGGGCGCCTTGGGCGCGATCATGACCACGTCGAGATCGGCGCGCGGCATGACCTGGCCGAAGTGGATGTTGAAGCCGTGCGCGAAGCCGAGCGTGGCGCCCTTCTTCATATTGGGCTCGACGTCTTTGCGGTAGGTCGCCGCGATGTGCTCGTCCGGCATGAGCATCATCACGAAGTCGGCGCCCTTTA
This sequence comes from Gammaproteobacteria bacterium, assembly GCA_041488255.1. GTDB lineage: Bacteria > Pseudomonadota > Gammaproteobacteria > Burkholderiales > SHXO01 > SHXO01. The sequence goes on from JBGPOV010000050.1 coordinate 20,407, forward strand.
CCGCCTCGGCGGTTTCTTGCACCTTGAGGCCGGCGTTTGCAGCCTTGGTCCAGGACGGCCCCTTGCGCAGGCCGACGGTGACGTTCACTCCTGATTCGTGCAGGTTAAGCGCGTGCGCGTGACCCTGCGAGCCATAGCCCACGATCGTGACTCCCTTGCCCTTGATCAGCGAAAGGTCCGCATCCTTGTCGTAATAGATTTTCATTCGAATACCTCCTCGTATTCACCCATCACTAGACTTTCAAAACCCTGTCCCCGCGGCCGATGCCGGAGGCGCCGGTGCGCACGGTCTCCAGGATAGCGCTGCGCTCGATCGCGTTCAGGAAAGCATCGAGCTTGCTGCCGGTCCCGGTCAACTCGATCGTGTAGGACTTGTCGGTCACATCGATGATGCGGCCGCGGAAAATCTCCGCCATGCGCTTCATCTCGTCGCGGTCCTTGCCGGTGGCGCGCACCTTCACCAGCATCAGCTCGCGCTCGATGTGCTCCCCGTCGGACAGGTCCACGACCTTGACCACGTCGACCAGCTTGTTGAGCTGCTTGGTGATCTGCTCGATGACGTCGTCGGATCCGGCGGTCACGATGGTCATGCGCGACAGGGTGGGGTCCTCGGTCGGCGCCACGGTGAGCGATTCGATATTGTAGCCGCGGGCGGAAAACAGCCCGGAGACGCGGGACAGCGCGCCCGCCTCGTTCTCCAGGAGCAGCGAGATGATGTGTCGCATGGGCCTGCCATCACAAAAGACGTCGACGGACGGTGGGCTCTCGCGGCAGCGCCGTCCTCAGAAGGATAGGCGCCCTCGGCACGCCCTTGTGGGGCTGGCCGACGTCGGCGAAACGCCCGCCGGAATATCTTGGCCCGGGGCGCATACATCCCGGGCCGGGAGTTTCACTATGGCCCGGGGCAAACCCCACCCCGGGCCAGGGATTTCAAGACCCCCCAAAACCAGAAACAACCATCAAACCAGGGTCATCTCCGATAGCCCCTTCCCAGCAGGGATCATCGGGAACACGTTCTCGGTCTGGTCGGTGATGAAATCCATGAACACCAAGTCGTCCTTGCGGCTGAATGCCTCGCGTAGCGCGGGTTCGACGTCCGCGGGTTTCTCGATGCGCATGCCAACATGGCCGAACGACTCCGAAAGCTTCACGAAATCCGGCAGCGCATCCATGTAGGACTCGGAGTAGCGGTTGCCGTGAAAGAACTCTTGCCACTGGCGCACCATGCCCATGTAGCGATTGTTCAGGTTCACGACCTTCACTGGCAGCCGGTACTGCTTCGCGGTGGACAGCTCCTGGATGCACATCAAAATGCTTGCTTCGCCCGTAACGCAGGCGACGGTGGCTCCCGGGTGCGCCAGTTGCACGCCGAGGGCGTAGGGCAGGCCCACGCCCATCGTCCCCAGCCCGCCCGAGTTGATCCACCGGCGCGGCTGGTTGAACTTGTAGAACTGTGCGGCCCACATCTGGTGCTGGCCCACGTCCGAGGTCACGTAGGCGTCGCCCTGGGTCACCTCGTAGAGCTTCTCGAGCACCAGCTGCGGCTTGATGATGGAAGCCACGCGGTCGTACTTGAGGCAGTCGCGCTGTTTCCAGGTCTCGATCTGCGCCCACCAAGCCTGGAGCGCCTCGGGGTCCGGGCGCTCGCGTGAGGCGGCGAGCTGCCGGTTCATTTCCTGCAGCACTTCTCGCACGTCGCCAACGATGGGGACATCGACCTTCACGCGCTTGGAGATGGACGAGGGGTCGATGTCGATGTGGACGATCTGGCGCTGCTCCTGGTTGAAGTGCTTCGGGTTGCCGATGACGCGATCGTCGAAGCGCGCGCCTACGGCGAGCAGCACGTCGCAATGCTGCATCGCCATGTTGGACTCGTAGGTGCCATGCATGCCCAGCATGCCGGTGAACAGCGGATCGGTGCCCGGAAACCCGCCCAGCCCCATCAGCGTGTTGGTGCACGGGAAGCCGAGCGTGTGCACCAGCTGGGTCAGCTCGCCCGAGGCGTTGCCCAGGACCACGCCGCCGCCGGTGTACACCATCGGACGCTTGGCCTGCAAAATGAGCTGGATCGCTTTCTTGATCTGCCCGGCATGTCCCTTGACCACCGGGTTATAGGAACGCAGGCTGACGCTGTCCGGGTAGTGGAACTGGGTCTTTGTTTGCTGCACGTCTTTCGGGATGTCCACCAGCACCGGCCCGGGGCGGCCCGTGGCTGCGATGTAGAACGCCTTCTTGATGGTCAGCGAGAGGTCCTTGACGTCCTTCACCAGGAAGTTGTGCTTGACGCAAGGACGCGTGACCCCGACCGTGTCCACCTCCTGGAAGGCATCCAGCCCGATGGCGTGTGTAGGCACCTGACCGCTGATGATGACCAGCGGAATGGAATCCATAAAAGCGGTGGCGATTCCGGTGACTGCGTTGGTCACTCCGGGACCCGAGGTCACCATGACCACGCCCACCTTCTGGGTCGACCGCGCGTAACCGTCGGCGCCGTGCACCGCCGCCTGCTCGTGCCGCACCAGGATGTGCTTGAACTTGTCCTGCTTGAAGATCTCGTCGTAGATTGGAAGGATCGCACCGCCCGGATAGCCGAATACGAACTCGACGCCCTCCGCCTGAAGACATCGGATGGTAATCTCCGCGCCGGTCAGATCGACCTGCGACGTGACTCCAGGGGTGGTCATTTCCATTTTGCGATCCTTGGTGCGAGATCAGTCCCTCAGGACAAAAAATCCCCGGTTGGACGAAACCGAACGGGGAACTAAGGAACGATACCTGCGGACGTCGGAACGGTCAAGGAATTGCCTGGATAAAGAGAAGGTTGGGGATGGGTCTCACTGGTGCGCCCGGATCCAGGTCTTCCAGACCTGGAACAGGCCCGGGTCGCTGGCGGCAATGACGGAGCGGTGCCACAAGTCGTCGGCCCAGAAGTCGTCGTGGGTGAGCGTGCACATCCGCCCGCCAGCCTCCTCGAGGATCAGCGCGCCGGCGGCGTAGTCCCAGAGCTTCTGTCCGCCGTGGAGGTAGAGGTCCAGACGGCCCGCCGCAAGGTAGCACCACTCCAGCGTTCCAGCGCCGTAGTTGCGCTGAGAGGAGTAAGGCGGCGCCGCGGCCAGCTCCGCAGCCAGCCGCTTGCCCAGTCGCTTGAAGTCCACGTTGGCCATCGCGTTGCGGATATGCGGCACATGGGCTTTGATCGGCAATGGCTCGGTGCCGAGCCAGGCGCCCCCGCCTTTGTGCGCATGGAACGCCTCGTCGGCCACCGGATCGTAGACCACGCCCAGCACACTGCGGCCGTGCTTCATCAACGCCACCGAGACGGCGAAATAGGGAAGACCGTTGACGAAGTTAGAGGTGCCATCGATCGGGTCGACGCACCACAACCCGGCGTCGCCTCCGAGCCAGAGCTCCACCTGCTGCTCCTGGGTCATCTCCTCCCCCACCACCGGGCCGGGATGAATTGACTGCAGAGCGCGCGTGAGCGCTTCCTGGGCGGCCAGGTCGGCCTCGGTGAACAGGCTGCCGTCGGACTTGCGCTGCTGGGCAACCTTGAGGTAGCGGGGCATGATCTGCTCGGCGGCCACCTTCTTTACCGCCGCAATCACGCGGTCGATCGTGTTGTGCTCGGTATTCGCTGAGGGGGCGCGGAGTGTCTCCATTCGCCGTTTCAATTGATCTGTGGCGGTCTGCGAACTCTCACACGATCGGGCGACTGAGGGCGTGTGCGCCCCGCGCCAAGAACGCGCGGGCGCTCGCCTCGTGCTGTATTTATCTGTGTTGCTTCCACTTGATGGAGCAGCCCATGCTGGAAATTTGCTCGGCGGGGCCCTTGCCGGTTTGTGCCACTTGCAGCATGGCCTCGAACAGCTCT
>JBGPOV010000051.1:0-24214 GCA_041488255.1 Gammaproteobacteria bacterium
CATCGCGGCGCTTTCGACCTGGAGCGCGTGGCGCACGCCGCCGAGATCGAGCTCAAGCGCGTGCCCGGTACGCGCGACGTCTACACCATCGGCGGCCCCTCGCATGTGGTACGCGTGATCGTCGAGCCGGAACGCATGAACGCCTACGAGATCAGCGGGCAGGACATTCGAGCTGCGTTGCAGCTGTCCAATGCGGCGCAGCCGTCCGGCGCTCTGGTGAAAGACAACAAGCAGATTCTGGTCGAGACCGGCACATACCTGTCGAGCGCCGCCGACGTGCGTCGGCTGGTGGTCGGCGTGATCGCAGACCGGCCGATCTACATGAGCGACGTGGCGCGCATCGAGGACGGCCCCGATCAGCCGTCGCGTTACGTCTGGACCGGCCTGGGGCCGCAAGCTGTCCAGAAGGGGATCATCGAAACGGGAGAGCATCCGGCTGTGACCTTGGCGGTTTCAAAAAAGCCGGGCGCGAACGCCGTAGACGTCGCACAGCGCGTGATGCGAGCGGCGGAGCTCATGCAGGGCACCATCATTCCCGAAGGCGTCAAGGTGACAGTCACGCGCAACTACGGTGAAACCGCGGGCGATAAGGCGATGAAGCTGATCCAGAAGCTCATCTTTGCGACGCTGTCCGTGGTGGCGCTGGTGTTTGTTGCGCTGGGCCGGCGCGAAGCATTGATCGTGGGTGTCGCGGTACTACTCACCCTGGCGGCCACCTTGTTTGCGTCCTGGGCGTGGGGCTTCACCATCAACCGCGTCTCCCTGTTCGCGCTCATCTTCTCTATCGGCATCCTGGTCGACGATGCCATCGTGGTGGTGGAGAACATCCACCGGCGGCGCCAGATGACCGGTGCGCCCCTGACCGAGGTCATTCCGCACGCGGTGGATGAAGTGGGGGGGCCGACCATCCTGGCCACTTTTACCGTCATCGCGGCGCTGCTGCCCATGGCTTTCGTGAGCGGTCTGATGGGGCCATACATGAGCCCCATCCCCATCAACGCGAGCATGGGCATGCTCATCTCGCTGGCAATTGCGTTCAGCGTGACGCCCTGGCTCGCCAAGCGCTTGCTGGCCCATACACCCCAGGAGCAGACGCGGGAAAGCAGCAGCCGGCTGACACGGTTCTTCACCGCGGTGATGAGCCCGTTTCTCGATCCCGAGCGCGGGAAGCGCAACCGCTGGTATCTCCTGGGTGGTGTGGTGGTGGCCATCCTGCTGGCCACGTCGCTTCCGGTGTTCAAGCTCGTGGTGCTCAAGATGCTGCCCTTCGACAACAAGTCGGAGCTGCAGGTGGTGGTGAACATGCCGGTGGGCACGCCGCTGGAACAAACCGCGCGCGCGCTGCGCGAGATGGGCCAGTACCTGCAGATCGTGCCCGAGGTGACCGACTACCAAGCGTATGCGGGCACCTCCAGCCCGATCAACTTCAACGGTCTGGTGCGTCAGTATTACCTGCGCGAGAACCCGGAACAGGGCGACATCCAGGTCAACCTGGTCGACAAGCATCACCGCGACCGTAAGAGTCACGACATCGCCCGCTCGCTGAGGCCGGAGCTCGCCCGGATCGGCCAGCGCTATGGCGCAGATGTGATGGTCGTGGAAGTGCCGCCCGGCCCGCCGGTGCTATCGCCCATCGTGGCCGAGATTTACGGCCCGGACTACGAAGGTCAGATGCGCGTTGCTAAACGCGTTCGCGACCAGTTCGCCCTGACGCCGGACATCATGAGCATCGCCGACACCGTCGATGCGAGCGCGCCGAGGCTAGTGCTGCGCGTGCTGCAGAACAAGGCGGCGCTGTCGGGCGTGGCGCAGAAAGACATCGTCGAGACCATGCGTATGGGCCTGAGCGGCGAGTACGTCACGCCGATCCACAGCGGGGAGGCGAAGTACGAGATCCCGGTCCGGCTGACGCTGCCGCCGGAACGCCAGAGCGCCGTGGACGAACTGCTCAAGCTGACCGTGCGCAGCCGGGATGGCGGCTTGGTCGCCCTCTCCGAGCTGGTCCAGCCCGTGCAAAGCGACCGCGAAAAGACCGTTTATCACAAAGACTTGGTTCCAGTCGTCTATGTGATGGGGGACATGGGCGGGAAGCTCGACAGCCCACTCTACGGGATGTTCGATATCCGCCGACGGGTCGATGGCATGAGTCTGTCCGAGGGCGGAACCCTAATGGAGTACTTCGTCCGCCAACCGGAAGACCGCTACCGGCACTACTCTTATAAATGGGACGGCGAGTGGCAGGTGACCTACGAAACATTCCGCGACATGGGCATCGCCTATGCTGTGGGGCTGGTGCTGATTTACCTGTTGGTCGTGGCGCAGTTCCGCTCCTACCTGACGCCGCTGATCATCATGGCACCGATCCCGCTCACCATCATCGGCGTGATGCCGGGCCACGCGCTGCTGCACGCACAGTTCACCGCGACGTCGATGATCGGGATGATCGCCCTGGCCGGGATCATCGTGCGCAACTCGATTTTGCTGGTGGACTTCGTAAACCACGAGGTCTTGGCCGGACACCGCCTAGAGGACGCGGTGATCGGGGCAGCCGCGGCGCGGGCCAAGCCCATTGCACTGACTGGGGCCGCTGCCATGCTGGGCGCCCTTTTTATCCTGGACGACCCAATCTTCAATGGCCTGGCCGTGTCGCTGATCTTCGGCATTCTGGTATCCACGTTGCTGACGCTGATAGTGATCCCGGTGGTGTACTACGCCGCGTTGCGGAGAAAGCGGGCGGCCGGAATCGATGAGTGGGACGCTGCCGGAAGGCGGTTGGCACCGTCAGAGACCCAATCGGTAGCGTGATCCAGGTCACCGACGGCGTGGCGAGGGTGCTCTATGTTAGGCGTTGGCGAAACAGACATTGATAGCGGCGGAAGTTACGTAAGGAGACGCGACCTATGAGCATCGAACGCATGATCCGGATCATCGCAGGGTCTTTCATCCTGGTTTCTCTTGCACTGGGCGTTCCCGGCAGTCCGTTGTTCGTCAGCCAGCACTGGCTGTGGTTCACAGCCTTTGTTGGCGCGAACCTGCTGCAAAGCGGCTTTACCCGGTTCTGCCCGATGGAGATATTCCTCAGAAAGCGCGGGGTGGCAGGGGCATCTTAGCGGACCGTAGGCGGCCTTGACGGGCGGCGGTCAGGGGGCGTCGTCCAGACTCCTCTTGCTTTCGGTGGCACGCTGGCCGCATGCGCGGCCGGTCGGAAGGCAGCATCGAAGACGAGTCGGGTCGCTCGTCAGTCGCGCTCCGGTGTTAGTTGGAAGATCAGACACGTCGTCGTCGCGTGTGCGTACAGCTTGCCGGATGCGTCGCAGAGACGGCCTTCCGCTGTCGCGACCTGGCCGCCGACGTGAATCACCTTCCCCTCGGCGCGTAGCAGCCCGATGTCAGCCGTCACGGGCCGAACGTAGTTCACTTTGAGTTCGAGCGTGGTGTAGCCCTTGCCCGCCGGCAGGCAAGCCTGAGCGCGGGCGCGTTGGGCAACGCTTATCGAATGAAGTGGCTGCTGTTCTGGATGTACTTCACGCGAGCGGCAGCAGTCGCGGTCTACCTCGCAGCGCCGAAGACCTCGCTTACGTTTTACGTGTTCGCCCTAATGCTCGGCTTCACTTGGCTCTCTACTGTGCCGCCAACGGCCGGGCTGGTGGGCAAGCTCTTCGGCACGCGCTACCTCGCCACGCTGTTCGGCCTGACGCTGCTCTCGCACCAGATCGGCGGATTCTTCGGCGCCTGGCTCGGCGGCGTTGCATTGGCCGGCACGGGGAGCTATGCGTGGATGTGGTACGCCGATATCGCGCTTGCGCTCGGCGCCGCATTCGTCAATTTTCCGATCGAGGAAGCGCCATTCAGAGCCAGCACCGCGCCGGCCTGAGGTCGTCTCCCGCTGTTATAAGGATCCAACTTCTGGCTATTTACGGCGACGACTCCGCCGAACTACACTGCGCATAGAACGCAGCGGCCATTCTTAACAGCGGGGTACTGCGGCTCGGGCATCCAACCCGCCCCAAGCGTTCGAGGAGATCTCACCGTGATGCACCGAACTTCAGCGATTGCGGCGTGTGCATTGCTCGCAGGGCTAGGGCTCGCCTATCCCGCCGCGGGCCAGGATCAGGCGGCGCGCAGCCTGGCCGCGAATTGCACCGGCTGTCATGGCCCGAGTGGCAACAGTGCGGGGGCGATCCCGACCATTGCTGGCTTGGACAAGGCCTACATCGTCACCGCCTTGCAGGAGTTCAAGGCGGGAACGCGGCAGGCGACCGTGATGCACCAGCACGCCAAGGGGTACACCGACCAGGAGATCGAAGTCCTGGCCGAGTACTTCTCCCAACAGAAGCGCCCCTGAGCTTCGCCCTAGAAGCCTGCCTTTTCCAGAGGGATTTGCCGCCATGAGCCTGTCCAGACGTCGGTTCCTAAAACAGGTTGCCCTGGTCGCGGCCGGTGCCGCGGCCCCGGGGGTGCGCTCGCCTGCATCCGCCGCAGGGGGGCGGGCGGTCGTTGTCGGCGGCGGGTTCGGCGGTGCCACCGCAGCCAAGTACATCCGAATGTGGGCGCCGGACATCCAGGTCACCTTGGTCGAGCGCAGCCGGGAGTTCATCTCCTGCCCGCTCAGCAACCGCGTCCTGGCCGGGCAGATCGAGTTGGTCGACCTGACGCGGGGCTATGGTGCACTGTCGAGCAAGTACAGCATCGACGTGGTCTATGACGAAGTTGTCGGGATCGACCCGGATAAACGGGAGGTGACCCTGGCCGGCGGAGATGTCCTGCCCTACGATCGGCTGATCGTTTCTCCGGGGGTCGATCTGCTGTTCGACGAGATCCCCGGGCTGCGCGACCCGGCGACGCGTGAGCGGGTGCTGCATGCTTGGAGGGCGGGGCCGCAGACCATGGCCCTCAGACGGCAGCTCGAGGCGATGCCCGATGGCGGCGTCTATGCCCTGACGATTCCAAAGGCTCCGTACCGCTGTCCGCCGGGGCCTTATGAGCGGGCCTGCCAGGTTGCGTGGTACTTCAAGACCCAGAAGCCGAAGTCGAAAGTCTTGATCCTGGACGCGAACGACAAGGTCCAGTCCAAGGAGGCGCTCTTCACCAAGGTCTGGAAGGAGTGGTACGCAGGCATCATCGAATACCGGCCCAATAGTGCCCTGGTGGACGTGGATGCCAAGACGCTCACCGCGAAGCTCGAGTTCGAGGAAGTCAAAGCCGACGTGCTCAACGTGGTGCCGCCACAACGCGCTGCCAAGATCGCGGCGGACACCGGGCTCATTACGGCCAACAACAAGTGGGTCGGCGTCGATTTTCTGAGCTACGAATCGGTTGCCAAGAAGAACATCCACGTGCTGGGCGATGCCATCCTTGCGGCCCCCGCGATGCCCAAATCCGGGCATATAGCCAACCAGCACGGGAAGGTAGCGGCTGCCGCCGTGATCGCGTTGCTGCGAGGGCAGTCGCCCAACCCGAACCCGATCATCAACAATACCTGCTATAGCTTTGTCAGCGACAAACAGGTGATCCACGTTGCCTCGGTCCACCGTTACGACCCGGAGAAAAAGACCATGGTCGTGGCCCAGGGCGCCTCTGGAGTATCCGCCACTCCGAGCGAATTGGAAGGTACCTACGCCGAATCCTGGGGCAAGAATATCTGGGCCGACATGTTGGCCTGACCCAGGATCGCCCACAGGCCGGCCGTGAACGCCGCTCCGATCCGTGAGAGCCCATCAGGGGCTTCGCTTCCGCGCGCAAATAACCCCATGGCATTAGGTACGAAGATTAAAGTAGTTCTGGTCTCCGGCCGGCCGCCGTATCGTTGAGCCAACGCCTGCCGGGACCTGCCGAAGCGCATCGGCAGAGCGCGCAGTGCCGGCGGGTGGGTATGCGGCGATGTTCTGGCCAAGATTTCAGGCGCTGTATTTCTCCGTTTCCCCGGCTTCAGTTGAACCCTTCGAGGAACTTGCGCCGGTCTGGACGAGCAGCCCAGGCCAGCGCTTTTTTTTCGACAGCGCTCCACGCGATGATGACATTTTCGACCGAATCTGCGCAGCCGCGGGCTGACGCCAGCTGTTCGATCCGCTCGCCGGTGCCCGTCCCAAATGGCGAGGCGCGAGGTTGGATGGCCTTTGGCGCCCAGAGTGTCCCGGGTGCGGTCATGACCTTCTCCACGGTGAGCCGATGAGCGCAGCAGTGGCATGGCAGTGGCGGCGCCCGAGCGTGCTACCGGGCTTTGGTCTGGCGTTCGGGTACACGATCCTGTACCTGTCGCTGATCGTACTGATCCCCCTCTCTGCGGCGTTCTTCAAGACGTTTGCTCTGACCTGGACCGCGTTCTGGGGCACCGTGAGCGCGCCGCGCGTGCTGGCGTCACTGCGCCTGTCGTTCGGCGCGTCCCTGATCGCTGCGCTGGTGAATGGCGTGTTCGGCTTGCTGGTGGCGTGGGTGTTGGTGCGCTACCGGTTTACCGGTCGCCGCATCATCGACGCGCTGGTCGACTTGCCGTTCGCGCTGCCCACTGCCGTTGCTGGCATCGCGCTCACCGCGGTGTATGCCCAAAACGGCTGGATCGGCAGGCTACTGGAGCCGCTCGGCATCAAGGTCGCGTTCACTCCGCTGGGGGTCATCGTGGCGCTCACCTTCATCGGCCTGCCGTTCGTCGTGCGCACGGTACAGCCGGTGCTGGAGGATCTCGAGCCGGAGCTGGAGGAAGCTGCAGCGACCCTCGGGGCCAACCGCTGGCAAACCTTCGTGCGCGTCATTCTTCCGGCCGTCTGGCCGGCGTTGCTGACAGGATTCACGCTGGCGGTCGCGAGAGCCGTGGGCGAGTACGGATCGGTCATCTTCATCGCGGGCAACGTGCCCATGGTGTCGGAGATCACGCCGCTGCTGATTATCACCAAGCTGGAGCAGTACGACTATGCGGGTGCGACAGCGATTGCGGTGGTGATGTTGGTGATCTCGTTCGCGCTGCTGCTGCTCATCAACCTCCTCCAGTGGTGGACCGGACGTCGTCTGGCGAAGATCTGACCCATGAGCGCCACGATCGCCCTTCCCGCCCAAGTATCCGCGCGCCGTCGCGCCATGGCCGAACCTATGCTGGTCCGCGGGCTGCTGATTGGCGTCGCACTGGCGTTTCTCGGGGTGTTTCTGCTAGTGCCGCTGGCGGCGGTCTTCACCGAGGCCTTCCGCAAAGGCGTGCAGACCTATTTTGCCGCCTTGACCGAGCCGGACGCCTTGGCGGCCGTCAAGCTCACCGTGTTGGTGGCGGTCATCGCGGTGCCCGCGAATCTGATTTTTGGGGTAACCGCCGCATGGGTCATCGCCAAGTTCGAGTTCCAGGGCAGGAGCGTGCTGCTGACACTCATCGACCTCCCATTCGCGGTGTCGCCGGTGGTTTCGGGGTTGGTCTATGTGCTGATGTTTGGCCTGCAGGGTTGGTTCGGCCCCTGGCTGCAGGCGCACGACATCAAGATCATCTTCGCCCTGCCCGGCATTGTCCTGGCCACCGTCTTCGTGACCTTCCCCTTCGTGGTGCGCGAGCTGATCCCCCTGATGCAGGCCCAGGGCAGCGAAGAGGAGGAGGCCGCGCGCGTGCTGGGCGCGTCCGGCTGGCAGATGTTCTGGCGGGTGACGCTGCCGAACATCAAATGGGGCCTGCTGTACGGGGTGATCCTGTGCAACGCCCGCGCCATGGGCGAGTTCGGCGCGGTGTCGGTGGTCTCCGGCCACGTGCGCGGCTTGACCAACACCGTGCCGCTGTATGTGGAGATTTTGTACAACGAGTACCACTTCGCGGCCGCCTTCGCCGTGGCTTCGCTCCTGGCTTCGCTCGCCTTGGTCACGCTCGCCCTCAAGGGCCTCGTCGAGTGGAACGCGAGACGGGAGCAGGTGCATGCCGAGGCCTCGTTTGAGAACGGATAGGCAACATGAGCATACGAGTCAGCGACATTGAGAAGCGATTCGGCGCCTTTACGGCGCTCGACCGGGTCAGCCTGGAGTTCGCCTCGGGTGAGCTGGTTGCGCTGCTAGGCCCGTCCGGCTGCGGCAAGACTACGCTGCTACGGGTGATCGCCGGCCTGGAGATCCCGGATTCCGGCAGCGTGCTGTTCCATGGCGAGGACGCCTCGCAGCGCGATGTTCGCCAGCGCCAGGTGGGGTTCGTCTTCCAGCACTATGCGCTGTTCCGCCACATGACGGTGTTCGACAACGTGGCCTTCGGCCTCGAGGTGAAGCCGCGCGCCATCCGTCCCGGCCCCGAGCAGATCCGGCGCAAGGTCCATGAGCTGCTGGAGCTGGTCCAGCTCGACTGGCTGGCCGACCGTTACCCGCATCAGCTTTCGGGAGGGCAGCGGCAGCGCATCGCGCTGGCGCGCGCACTAGCGGTGGAACCCAAGGTCCTGTTGCTCGACGAGCCCTTCGGCGCGCTCGACGCCAAGGTCCGAAAGGAACTGCGGCGCTGGCTGCGGCGCTTGCATGACGACCTGCACGTCACCAGTATTTTCGTCACCCACGACCAGGAGGAGGCGCTCGAGGTGGCGGATAGGGTGGTGCTGATGAACAAGGGCCGTGTGGAGCAGGTGGGCACGCCGGAGGAAGTGTACGAGCGTCCAGCCAGCCCGTTCGTGTATGGGTTTCTCGGCACGGTCAACGTGTTTCACGGCCGCGCCAGCGCCGGCTCCCTGAATCTGGGGCCGGTGACCGTCGAGGCGCCCGAGCACCGCGACGCCGAAGATCATCCCGCCACCGTGTATGCGCGCCCCCACGAGATCGAGATCGAGCGCTTCTCGCCCGGCCAGGAAGGCATACCCGTGGTGCTGCACCGGATCCTGCTCATCGGGCCCACCGCTCGCCTCGAGCTGGAGCGCGACGACAGCGGAGAGATCATCGAAGCCGAGCTTGCAGCGACCCGCGTCCGCGCCCTCAAGCTCAAGCAGGGCGAAACCCTGCTGGTTCGGCCCAGAGGGACGCAGGTGTTCCTGGGGGAGAAGCCGGCGTCAGGTCTGGCGCAGTCAGGCTCAACTAGCCCGGTGGCGGCATCGTGCGACGCCGCCGGTTGGCTGGCCGCCTACGGCGGGGTGATCTGGTAGGCGGGGTCCTGCTTCAGTCTCAGCCGGTACGCTTGCGGCTCGGGCCAGCGTGTGCCAGCCCTGGCCGCATCTGACCGAGAGCGCGACAGCGTGTTTGTCGCAGAACCAATGCAACCAGCCGCCGTCGCCGGCCGCGGCCGGCACCGATCTCAGATATCGGATGCGGTGTTCGTGCAGATGGACGTCCAGGCCGTCGTCAAGCACGTTCACCCACCCGCCAGCTTCCGAGCGCTTGACGCGCTCGATGGCTTTGCTGGTGGAAAGGCATGCAGCCGGATTGCGGGACACGAAAGTCAATGCCTGCCGCGAATGGACGGCTGTCTGGAGAAAGGCCAGCAACGCGCCGGCAGCGGCGGGTGCCGGGCGCTGCAGCGGTAAGCTGGACTCGACGACCCCACGCTCGACGGTTTCCTGAGCCGACTGGTCCGGGCTGGCGAATGCGCCGGCCAGATTTGCGAAGGCGTGTATGTCGCTAGCGGGCCGCAGGAAAAACTTGGCCGCCGAGATCCCTTCCGCGTTGAAGAACTGCAGGCTCAGCTTGAGCCCGCGTCTTGTCTCCTCACGCAGGGCGAATGCCTTCTTCCACTGCGCCGACTGGCAGACCATCTCGAAATGGTCTGCCTCAACCAAGATCACGCCAATGCCGTTGACCTCGATGCCGTGCACCGTCCCTGCGCGCTCGATGACGGCGGTCCGATTGCGGACCACGGCTTTGATCTCTCCCAGAAGCGGCAGGGTGCGCAGCAGCGCGAGCGCGTCGGGCAGCAAGCGCGTCACGCAGCGCCCGCAACCAGATGCGATCAACTCCGCCTCGGTCCGGCCCAGCTTAGCGGCGGCCGCGCGGTTGTTAAGGCCCTGAGCCCGCGCCTGTTCCCAAGCTGCAAGCAGTGGACCCGTATCCACAGAGCTGATGTCAACGGCGGCCGGCATTTGCTGTCCTGTCCCGTCAATTCGTGGCCGAAGACCCGACCGGAACTCGCATCCTGTGCAGTATACCGATCCGATGCGGGCTACCTGCCGGGCTGATAGATCTGATCGAACACGCCGCCATCAACGAAGTGCGTCTTCTGGGCTTTCTGCCAGCCGCCGAAGACCTCGTCGACGGTGAACAGTGAGAGCTTGGGAAACTGGGCCGAGAATCGTGCGCCCACTTTTGCATCCGTCGGGCGGTAAAAGTTGCGGGCGATGATCTGCTGCGCTGGCTCGGTGTAGAGATATTCCAGGTACCCCTGGGCGGCTTTGCGGGTGCCGCGCTTGTCCACCACCTTGTCCACCATTCCGACCGGCGGCTGCGCCAGTATGCTCACCGAGGGCGCGACGATCTGCAGCTTGTCCGGCCCCAGTTCCTTCAACGCCAGGAACGCTTCGTTCTCCCACGTCAACAGGACGTCGCCGATGCCGCGCTCGACGAACGTGGTGGTGGCGCCGCGCGCCCCGGAATCGAGCACCGGGACGTTCTTGTACAGCTGAGTGACGAAATCCTTGGCCTTGGCTGCGTTGTTCCCGTTGTGCCTTAGCGCGTAACCCCAGGCCGCGAGATAGTTCCAGCGGGCGCCGCCCGAAGTCTTGGGATTGGGCGTGATCACCGCGATCCCGGGCTTGACCACGTCATCCCAGTCGCGGATGTTCTTGGGATTGCGCTTGCGCACGAGGAACACGATGGTCGAGGTGTAAGGCGAGCTGTTGTGTGGCAGCCGGCTCTGCCAGTTCGATGGAAGCAGCTTGGCGCGCGCCGCGATCTCGTCGATGTCGTAGGCCAGCGCCAGTGTGACCACGTCCGCCTCCAGCCCATCGATCACCGCCCGCGCCTGTTTGCCTGATCCGCCGTGGGACTGCTTGATGCTGATCTTCTCCTTGGTCTTCGCTTCCCAGAACGCCGCGAAGCTGGCGTTGATATCCTGGTACAACTCGCGTGTGGGATCGTAGGAGACGTTGAGCAGGCTGACTTCGGTCTGCGCGCAGACGCCCGGACCGAACGTCAGTGTCAGGAGTACGGCGAGAAGTCTCTTGGTTAGCATATCGATACGCATTGTGCAGGTGCGCGCCGGGTGGGCGATCGATCAAAGGGCATACTGGAAGCGAGTGATGATCACCTTCTCGTCGGGCCGGTTTCCACCGTTGGCCGCGCCGCCCTTGAACGTGGTCTGGTCGTAGTCGAGCATGATGCGTACCTCTCTGCTCAAGTCCCACCCAATTCCGAACCCATAGTCGGTGGCCTTGCTGGCCTGCGTGCTCGGGTCGGCAAGCCGCGTGGCGGCGGTGCCGACATAGGCGTCGCTGTCCACCTTGAGCTGACTCACCCGCGCAACCAGCTGCAAGTCGCCCCAATGGCCTTGTTTGAGGTTGAAATTGTGGGCGGGGATCACTCCGCGCAATGACGCATTCTCGCCGGTCAGGACCCAGGAAAGCGCAATCTGCCAGGCGTTGTTCGAAACATTCTGGGTGTTGGTGGAGCGGGTGACGAACTGTGCGGTGTTCGTGTACTCCCCGAGGACTCCGAACGGGCCGACGGAATAGTAGAGTTGCGGTGCCCAGGTCACGCGCTCTCCGTTGGCAAAGGCGCCCGTGGCATAGGTGAAGAAGTTCTCCTGGCCTGGCGTCACGTAGGTGGGCAGGTTAGAGGTGGTCGTGGTGCCTGACTGATTGCCGTTCGAGTAAGCGATTCCCAGCCCCAGGCCGCGCAGCGCCTTCAGATCGGTGTTTTTCCAGGGTTGCGCGAAGATCCGCAAGTCTATGTCCTTGCCGTTGTTGCTGTCGCCGGTGGTGGGGACTGTGTTGTCCACGGCCCCATTGAACGCGCCGACGGCATAGGAGACCGTGCGGTTGAACACGTCGCCGAAGAACTGAAGACCGATGTCGCGGGTGGGCACGAGGTCGGAAGGGAAAGCCCGCTCGGCGAACAACAGGTCCGCCGGCGACTGCAGCCGCTCTAGGCCCAGGGGCGGTTTGAACTTGCCGACGCGGATCTTGAACTCCGGGAACAAGTTCGCGTCGATGTAAGCGTCATAGAGCTGAGGTGCTCCGTTGCTGCTACTGGGATTCCCACTGCTGCCCCAATCCGGCATGATGCGGAAATCAAACTTCTCGTACGCCGTGCCTTCCAGAATGGGGCGCGCGCGGCGGATCAGCCAGGTGTTGACCGCCGTATTAGGGGACTGCTGATCCAGGTAGTCCCGATAGTCCACCTGCAGCAATGCCCGCAACCGAAGTTGGAGCTCCCCGCCAGGGGACGTGACAGCGATGCCTTGCCTGACGCCGGGCTGGGCAGGAGCCTCGGCCTTCTGCGCCGGGGGCGCTGGGGCCGTCTGCTCTTTTTGCTCGAGAGTTTTCACCTGCTGGTTCAGCTCGTCGATCTGTTTCTGCATCGCCTGGTCCTGAGGCGAGGGCTCGGCCGGTTTGGCCGCTTCCGTGGGTTCGGTTGGCTGCGGGGCGGCTGGGGCCACAGGTTTTGCTTGCTGCTCGAAGCGCTGCTCGAGTTGTTTGAGCTGGCGCTCCAAGTCCTCGACACGCTGACGCAACGCCTGCTCCTCCGGCGACTGGGTGGCTTGGGCGTACAGGAGGTGAGAGAAAAGCGGCAGGCTGAAAGCCGCGACGGACGCGAGCGCCCATGATCGCAACGACCGCATGGAAGGATCTCCGTGACTGCTTGAAGAGACCTTCCGACGGTTCGGTCAGCTCGCTTCAGTACCTGTTGTTCTGGTCGCCTCCAGCGGACTGGTGGGCGTTCTGCGGTGGCGCCCGGGGCGCAGACGGCTCACTCCCTGCGTGCCGGCACGGACGGGCTAAAGCGCACCTTCTCCCTGCGCTCGATCTGGGTGATGCGCCCCTCGTGCACGACGATCTCGATGGAGCCGAAGCGCACCTCGCGGATCAGGCGCAGCAGCGTGCCCAGGACGTCTTCGGGCACGGGCTGCCGCGCGTCTGTTAGCTTCTCGGCTGTTGCGATATCCACGTTGTACCCCGGCGCGGCTCGAACGACACACTGTAATAGTGCGGTAAGGGAAGCGGAACGAATTCAGAATTCTTTGCTTATGCCTCGCGCAGGGGCGCGGCATGCGACTCAAGCGCGGCTCGCGCGCGTTGCAAGAGGCTCGGCCGTGGGCTGTTCACCGCTTTGGTCCGCGCTCAGGGCCTGCCGCAGGACCTCGCCCAAAACTAGGAGCGTGGGCCCACCCGAAGGCATTTCAGCCGCACGCTGAGGCAACCCGTCAAGCGTGGTGTAAAGCGTCCTTGCCGCAGGCAACGAAGCGCTCTGCACCATGGCGACGGGATAGCTGCCCGGGAGCCCGGCTTGCTTCAGCGCGTCCACGAGCAGGCGCGCCTCGCCGCCACCCATGTAGAGCACGGCGGTGTCGGCAGTGGCCACGGCCTCAGCCCATTCACCCGGACGTTGTTCTGTTCCGATGCGCGGGGTCGCCAGCACGACGCTGCGGCTAACCCCTCGCCGCGTCAGCGAGATCTTCAGCTCCGCGGCCGCAGCGAGCGCCGCCGTCACACCGGGAACAACCTCGCAGTCGATACCATGGGTGGCAAGCGCGTCGAGCTCCTCCTGTGCGCGCCCGAACACCATGGGGTCGCCGCCCTTGAGCCGCACCACGGTCTCGTAGCGCGAGGCCGCTTCCACCAGGCACCGGTTGATGAAGCGCTGGTCGGTCGAGATCTGGCTGCAGCGCTTGCCCACGGGCACGATGCGCGCACGGGACGCGAGCGCCAGCACCTGCGGGTGAACCAGAGCGTCGTGGAACACGACATCGGCCCGCTCCAGAATGCGCGCCGCGCGCAGGGTCAGCAGGTCGGGAGCCCCGGGTCCAGCGCCCACTAGATAAACCTTGCCCATCAGTCGATCAACCCCGCGGCCACCGTTTGATTGGTGACCTCGTCGATGAGGATAAACGCACCGGTGGCACGGTTCGCGGCATAGGCGTCGCAGGCGATGGGCTGCTGGAGCACGAAGTGGGCGTGCACGATGTCGTTCATCGCCAGCTCCCCCGAGAACGGATCGCGCTCGAGCGTGTGGATGTTCACGCGCGCGTCGATGTTGCGCAACCGCGCCTTGACCGATCGCGTCGTATGGCGCAGGAGATAGCGCCGCTGCGGCTCGAAGGGCTGACTGCTCAACCAGCACAGGCGGGCCGCGACCGACTGCTTGACTGCCGGTGGATCGAAGCCGCCCACGATCATGTCTCCGCGCGAGATGTCCAGATCGTCGGCTAACAGCAGCGTGATCGAATCGCCCGCGACTGCTTCGGTTGCAGGGCCTTCGAGCGAAACGATGGCGCGTATGATGGTACTCTGCCGCGACGGCAGCACGCCGACGCGCTGGCCGCGAGTCAAGACCCCCGACTCGAGCCGCCCCAGGTAGCCGCGCGATGCGCCCAGGCCCGAGGTGCCCTGACGGCTGACCAGTTGAACCGGGAAGCGCGCGGGTAAGTCCTGCAGGCTGCGACTCGCGTCTACCGCTTCCAGCGCCTCCAGCAGCGTGGGACCACTCCACCAGCAGAGGTGCTCGCCTCGCTCCACCACCATGTCGCCGCGCAGGGCGCTGATCGGCACGAAACTCACTGTCCCCGCATCCAGGCGCGACACGAAATCCAGCACTTCCCGGCGGATGGTGCGGAAGCGGACCTCGTCGAAGCCGACCAAGTCCATTTTGTTGACCGCTATGATGATCTCGGACAGACCCAGCAGCGCCGCCAGATAAATATGGCGGCGCGACTGCGGCAGCAAGCCCTTGCGCGCATCGACCAGCACCACCGCCGCGTCCGCCGTGCTGGCGCCGGTGACCATGTTGCGCGTGTACTGCTCGTGCCCGGGCGTGTCGGCGATGATGAATTTGCGCCGCGGCGTGGCGAAGTAGCGGTAGGCCACATCGATCGTGATCCCCTGCTCGCGCTCCGCTTCCAGGCCATCGGTGAGCAGCGAGAGGTCGACGAACTCCTGCCCGCGGCTGCGCGATACACGCTCCACCGCCGCGAACTGGTCCTCCAGGATGGCACGGCTGTCGTGCAGCAGCCGGCCGATCAGCGTGCTCTTGCCGTCGTCCACGCTGCCGGCGGTGATGAAGCGCAGCACTCCGGTGCTGGTTGGAGCCGCGGCGCGCGCGGCCTGGAGCACGGTCGCGCTCATCAGAAATACCCTTCCTTCTTGCGCCGTTCCATGGAGGCCTCCGAGGTCTGGTCGTCCATGCGCGTGGCGCCGCGCTCGGTGATGCGCGCTCCCGCAGTCTCCGCGACGATGGCCGCGACCGTGTCCGCGGTCGACTCCACCGGGCAGGTGCAGGTCATATCGCCCACCGTGCGGAAGCGTACGCTCAGCTCTTCGACCACCTCGCCCGGCCTTGGCGGTGTGATCGCGGTGGCCGCCACGAGCAGGCCATCGCGGCGTACCACTGAGCGCCGATGGGCGAAGTAGAGCTGCGGCAGGCCCATTTGCTCGCGCTCGATGTATTGCCACACGTCCAGCTCGGTCCAGTTGCTGATCGGGAACACGCGCACGTGTTCGCCCGCATGCACGCGGGCGTTGTACAGGTTCCACAACTCTGGGCGCTGGTTCTTCGGATCCCACTGGCCGAACTCGTCGCGGAACGAGAACACGCGCTCCTTGGCACGCGCCTTTTCCTCGTCGCGGCGCGCGCCGCCGATGCAGGCATCCAGGCCGTGGGTGGCGATGGTCTCGAGCAAGGTAATGGACTGGGCGGCGTTGCGGCTCTCGTCGGGCCGGCGCAGCTTGACCGTGCCACGCCGGATCGAATCCTCCACTGCGCCCACGATCAGCCGGACTCCCAGCGCTGCCACCCGAGCGTCGCGGAACTCGATGGCCTCTGGAAAGTTGTGCCCCGTGTCGATGTGCAGGACGGGAAAGGGGATCGCCCCCGGGCGGAAAGCCTTCTCGGCGAGCCGCAACACGACCGCGGAGTCCTTCCCGCCGGAGAACAACAGGGCGGGGCTGCGGCACTCACCGGCCACCTCGCGCAGAATATGCACGGCCTCGGATTCCAACCAGTCGAGGTGGCTGTGGCGCTGGTACGCATCGCTGGCGTCATCCAGGATGCGCGCTTCGCTCGCCAGGTTCATGCGCGCCGGCCCAGTTGTGCATCCATCGCTTCCGCGGGCCGCTTGTGTAGCCCGCACTCCTTGGTCTGCGCCTCTTCCCACCACCAACGGCCCGCCCGCAGGTCTTCCCCGGCAGCGGTGGGACGGGTGCAAGGAGCGCATCCGATGCTGCGGAAGCCCCGGTCGTGGAGCGGGTTGTAGGGCACCTCGCGGCTGCGCAAGTAGTCCCAGACCTCGCGCTCGCTCCATTCGGCCAGCGGATTGAACTTCCACAGGCCGTGAGCCGGCTCGAACTCCCGCAGCGGCAGGTCCGCGCGCGTCACCGACTGCGCGCGCCGCAAGCCGGTGACCCACGCGCCCTTTCCAGCCAGCGCGCGAGCGAGCGGCTCCACCTTGCGGATCTCGCAGCAGCGGAGGCGCGACTCCACGCTACGATAGATGGCATCGAGGCCGAGCTCGCTCACGTAGCGCTCCACCGCGGCGGCGTCCGGCCGATAGACGCGAATGTCGTATCCATAGCGTTCGCGGACGCGCTCGAGTACGGCCAGAGTCTCGGGATGCAGCCGCCCGGTGTCGAGAGTAAAGATCTCGATTGCGAGGCCGCTGCCCAGGATCGCGTCGGTCAGTACCATGTCCTCGGCGCCCAGGCTGCTGGCCAGCGCGGCGGGCGCGTGCTCGACGGTGATCGCGCGCAAGGTGCGCTCCAGGTCCTCGGTGCGCCGCTGCACGCCTGCAACCGCGGTTGGCGTAGCGGTGGTCATGACACCAGCGCTACTGGCTGCAGAGGCGCTCCCGCAGCGGCACGAGGCAGCGCATCGCGCAGTACCAGCGTCGGGTCGCGCCGCTGGCAAAGTTCCGCCGCTGCCAGAATCCACGCGTCGACGCGCGCGAACAAAGTGGAGATATCCGGCTCACCGGGCGCGTCCTCTAGCGCCACGGCACCGGCCAGGATGGCTAGCTCGGAGGCCAATGACTGTGCTTCGGGGACCGCGCCGGCCAAGCTCCCGGCGAACGTGGCGAGGTCCTCGTTCTCAGGTGTCGCGGTGGCGTCGGCAAGCGCGCGCGCCACGGCTTGGAGCCCGGCCTCCGCGCAGTTCAAGGCCTCAGCGTACTTGCGCTGGTATTTGAGCGCGTCGCGGTAGTTGCGCTCGTGGGCCGCCTCGAAGAACAGCGTGCCGATCTTCTCCTGCGAGGCGCCCGCGCACTCGCCGCCGCCCAGTTGCAGCACGCGGAAGTCCGCGCCGTCGCCGTGGTCGCGCAGCACCGTGGGTACCTGCTCGGGCGTGACTGCGACCAGCTCGGCCAGCAGCTTTTGGAAGTAGTCGCGCTCCTGGCGGCGCGACCACGAAAAGAAGCTCTCGCGGTCAACGCGCTCCTCGGAATAGACTCGCTTTAGCCGTTCGATGGCTTGTTCGATCCGGGCCGACGGCACAGACGGTCCCTTGCGGCCGATGCCGCCGCCGCCCATCCCATCGCCGCCCAGGTAGATCTGGTAGTGCGGAATGAGCTTGCCGTGCAGGCGGCGGCCCTCGCCGTAAACGCCGATGTCGCCGCTTTCCGGCTGGGCGCAGCCGTTATGGCATCCCGACACGCGGATGCGCAAGTCGTGCTCGCCGCCGTCTACCTTAGGGCCGAGGATGGTGGAGGAGGTGATACCGAGCCGGCAGGTCGAGGTGCCGGGGCACGCGACCACGTTGTCGCCCACCTGGGGTAGCCCTAGCCCCAGCGCCTTGAACTGCGCAAGCAGTTGCGGCACGAGCCCATCGGGCACGTCGAGGAAGATCAGGTTCTGGTCCTGCGTGGTCTGCAGCTCCGTCAGGTCATGCTGTTCGGCGATGTCGGCGATGCCACGCATCTGCTTCGCGGTGAGATTGCCGATGGGCAGAGCCAGGGGCAGCACCGACAGGCCCTCCTGCTTCTGGGGCCAGACCTTGCGGGGCGCGCCCGGTCCGGGTGGACGCCCACTGGCGCCGGTTCGCCATTCCGCTGCCGGGAATTCCCGCTGTCCCAGCGCTTCCTTGATGCGCGCGAACTCCTCGCGGTAGCGCTCCACGAAGCCTTCGGGGCCGAAGCGGTCGACCAGGAACTTGATGCGGGACTTGGCGCGCTTGATGCGGTCCGAGTACTTGTTGTGCAGCGTGACCACCGCCTCCATGGCGATGAGCAGATCGTGCTCCTCGATGAAGGTCTCGACCACGATGGCCTCGTGCGGCTTGTGCCCCAGGCCGCCGCCGGCCAGGATCTTGAAACCGAAGCGCCTCGCGCCGTCGGCGTCATCCCGATGCACGGCAACGATCCCCAGGTCGTGGATCATCGCCTGGGCGCAGTCCGACTCGCAGCCGGAGAAGCTGATCTTGAATTTGCGCGGCAGCTGCTGGTTGAGCGGGTTGCGCAAGAAGTGGCGCACCGCCGTCTGCAGGTGATGATTGACGTCCGTGTGTTCCTTCGAGCAGACGCCGGCGAGCGGGCAAGCCGTCACGTTGCGGATGGTGTTGCCGCAGGCTTCGCGCGTGGTGAGCCCCGCGCGCGCCAGGGCGCGCATCGCATCCGGCGTCTTCTCCAGGGGAATGTAATGGATCTGGATGTCTTGGCGGGTGGTGACGTGCACGACCTCGTGCTGGGAGTGGCGCTCCAACACATCGCCGATGGCGCGCAGCTGCGCCGGCCGCAGCCGTCCGCCCGGGATCTTCACCCGCAGCATGTTCACGCCTTCCTGGCGCTGCCCGTAGCAGCCCATCTGCAGGCGGATGGCAGTGAAGCGCTCGGCGTCGATCTGCAGGTTGCGATAGCTTTGAAGGTCGCGCTCGTACTGATCGATCTCGACCAGGTCCGCGAGGCCCTGCTTGAAGCTGACAGACCCTTCCATATCTTTAGCTGTTGGTTGTACGTTCCAGCGGAGTCGAATAGTCGAACCGGCCCGGGCGGTGCCCCTCTCCCCTTCCCAAGCAGCGTTCGATCGTAATAAGCTTTAGATATAAAAAAAACGAACTAATGCGTATATTCAAATAACCCACGATTCCAAGCAGCGGTAGCGATGAACTTTCAGCAGCTTCGTTATGTCAGGGAGGCCGTGCGCCAGGGTCTCAACCTCACGGAGGCGGCCAACGCGCTGTTCACTTCGCAGCCGGGAATAAGCAAGCAGATCCGCGAGCTCGAGGACGAACTGGGTATCGAGATCTTCGTGAGGCGGGGCAAGCGGCTGGTGGACCTTACCGAGCCGGGGCGGACCGTGGTGCAGGTGATCGAGCGGCTCCTGACCGAGGCGGAAAACCTGAGGCAGGTGGGAAAGGAGTTCGCCGACCGCGACAGCGGTTCGCTGACGATCGCGACCACGCACACGCAGGCGCGCTATGCGCTACCCGGTGTGGTGCAGGAGTTTCGCAGTCGGTATCCGAAAGTGCGGCTGTCGCTGCAGCAGGGCAGCCCGACGCAGATTGCGCAAATGGTGATAGCCGGACACGCGGACCTCGCGATCGCCACGGAGGCGCTCGACCACTTTCCGGAGCTGCTCGCGCTGCCGGGGTACACCTGGCACCACTGCGTGGTTGTCCCTCAAGGCCATCCCTTGACCAAGGTCAAGCACTTGACCGTGGATGAGCTGGCCCGCTATCCGCTCATCACTTACAGCCCGGAGTTCACCGGCCGCTCGCACATCGACCAGACCTTCGCCGCGAAAGGGTTGAAGATGGACGTGGTGCTGACCGCGATCGACGCGGACGTGATCAAGACCTACGCGGAGCTCGGGCTTGGCGTTGGAGTGATTGCGGCCATGGCCTACGACCCCAAACGCGATGCACGACTGCATGCCATCGACGCCGGTCACTTGTTCCGCAACAACACCACGCGTTTGGCGGTCAAGCGCGCCGCCTATCTGCGCCGCTACACCTACGCCTTCATCCAGATGTTCGCGCCACATCTCACGCCGGAGATCGTGGACAAGGCCAGGCAGGCCGACGGGGAGAGCTACGAGCTGTAGCGCGCCGCGCGTTTCCGTCTAGGCAACCTCGACCTCGCAGTCGAGGAAATAGCCCGCGCCGCGTTCGGTCCGGATCAACCGCGGCTCGGACGGGCTGGCTTCGATCTTGCGCCGCAGCCGCAGGATCTGCACGTCGATGGACCGGTCATAGACGTCGTCATACATGCGGCTGCCCTCCAGCAGCTGATCGCGGCTGAGGATCTGCCGGGGCGCGTTGAGGAACGTCACCAGCAGCGAGAACTCGCCGCCGGTCAGCTCCACCTCCTGGCCGGCGGGAGAGATGAGCTTGCGCGTCCCGGTGCGCAGCTCGAAGCCCGCGAAGCGGTAGACCCGCAACGCCTGCGCGCGCCGGCTGCCTGGCTTGCCCTTCGTGCGGCGTAGCACGGCGCGAATGCGGGCCAGCAGCTCGCGCGGACTGAAGGGCTTGGTCACGTAGTCGTCCGCGCCCAGCTCCAGCCCCAGCACGCGATCCATCTCCTCGGTGCGGCCGGTCAACATGACGATCGGGATATCGCGCTCCACCAACAGTTTTTTCGCCAGCATCAGGCCGTCCTGGTCCGGCAGGTTGAGGTCCAGGACAACGAGATCGACGGGATCGCCGCCCAGGGCTCGCTCGCCTTCGGCGCCGGTCACAGCAATGCTCACCCGGAAATGATTGTCCTCTAGATACCGGGCGATGAGATCGCGCGTGGCGCGATCGTCCTCCACCACCAGAATGTGCTGAGTCACTCGGGGCTCCCACCGGCTTCGGCTGCCACCACTTGCACCATAAACCACCGGGCTGCCTCGCACAACGGTTTCAGCTGTAATCGAATAGCCGCTCGGGGACATCGACGGGAAACGGCGCTCGGTTCAAATGCACACCGCGGCGGCGACCCACCCTCCCTGGGCAGTCGAGGTCGGCTTTCCGCCGCCGCCGTTTCCACCCTCCCCGTGCCACGCGTAAAGCGTAAAGAGAGAGAAAGTTGACATCCGATCTCGACCTCCACACCCAGCATCCCGCCATACTGGTGGTGCAGGACAATCGCTTCCTGCGGGAGATGATCTGCGATTGGCTGGGGGGCGCAGGCTATATCGTCCACGCTGCAGGGGACGCGAGTGATGCGCTGGCGTGGCTCAACCACCGCCGCTTCGATCTCGTGCTCCTGGAACTGGACCTGCCACGCAACGATGGGATGTCGCTGCTGCGTTCGGTTGAGAGTAAGCTTTCCGGGACGCCGATGGTGGTGTTGACGGGTTCGGTGACCTACGACGACTTATTGGCCTCCGTCCCCGCGGAAGTGCCCTATGTAAAGGTCGGCAAGCCCTATAGCTTTTTCGCCCTGGGTCTGGTGGTGAAGGCTGCGCTCGACGGCTCGCAGCGCGGCCGCCCGCCGGGGTCGGGGTCCCAGGCCTCGGCCCGCCGCTAGCGCCGGGTCGGTCGGCGGCCTTGCGCAAGGGCGAACCGGGCTGTGCGCCGCCCGAACACGGATCGACCGGGAAACAAGAGAACAAGCTGAGCCCCCTCTACCTGCAACGCTTGCGCGACGCGGCCAAGTGCCTTTTGGTCGGCGCGGCCTACTTCGCGCTGGCGTGGCTGTCCACGCGCCTGACGCCGCGCGCCGGAGACATCGCCTACCTGTGGCCTGCCGGCGGGTTTGCGCTGGGCATGCTGCTGGTCGCACCCAATCGGCTGTGGCTGCCGTTTCTGGGCGCTGCATTCCTGGCCGATGTGCTGCACGCCGAGACCGTCACCAACGCCCTGCACAAGAGCGTCGGCTACGCCTCGCTCTACTTCGCCTGCCTGCTGCTGGCCTCACTCACGTTGAGACGCTGGGTTGGAGCGCCGCTGCGGCTCGACAACATCCGCAGGGTGATCCTGTTCGTGTTGATCGCCCCCATCGGCGCCAATTTGCTGGCTGCTGGCTTGGGCGCGTTCATGTCGACGGACCCCGGCGAGCACACCTTCCTGCAGACGTTCCGCGTCTGGTGGGTGTCGGATGCACTCGGCATGCTGCTGGTCGTGCCGTTGGTTTTGGCCTGGTCCGGTTTGCGCATCGGCGCGTTGGGACGCTTCCGCGCTCGGCGTGCCGCGGAAGGGGTCGTCTGTTTTGCCGGGCTGGTGCTCGTCTCGCATTGGGCCTTCAGCGCGCAGCCGATTCCCGGCGGCGGGGTTCCGCCACTCATGCATTTCATCGCGCCGTTTCTGGTGTGGGCTGCGCTGCGCTTCGGGACGCGTGGGCAGAGCGCGGCGCTGGCGCTTCTAACGGGCGTATCCGTGTGGTGCACGATGCGCGGCCTGGGCCTGTTCTCGGCCGCCTTCGTCCAGCCCGAGCGCTCGGTGCTCTACCTGCAGCTGTTTCTCGCGGTGGCCGCGATGATGACGTTGCTCGTGTGCGCGCTCATGCAGGAGCGGCTTGCAGCGGAGAACACGGCCGCGCAGTGGAAGCTGCGCTACGAGGCGGCGGTGGTCTCCTCCGGCAACGTGCTGTATGACATGGATCTGCAGACTCGACAGGTGGTGTGGGGCGGGAACACGCGCGGGATGTTGGGTTTCGATGCGCGCGAGCTGGGCAATGCCCCGGCCTGGCTGGCGCGGGTGCACCCGAGCGATCTCGGCAAGATCGAGAGGCAGATCGGGGAGGCTGCGCCGGGCGAGGCACAGACCCACACTCTGGAATATCGGGTGCGGCGCAAGGATGGCATCTACATCGACGTCGAGGACACCGGGCGCGTGGTGCGGTTGCCCGAGGGCCGTGCCGTGCGCGCCATCGGCTTCCTCAAGGATGTGACGGAGCGCAAGCGCGCCGAAGCGGAGCGCGCGCGGCTGGATACACAGCTGCGCGAGGCGCAGAAGATGGAAGCCCTGGGCACCATGGCCGGTGGCATCGCCCACGACTTCAACAACATCCTCGGTGCCATCCTCGGCCATGGCGAGCTGGCCGAAGAGCTGGCCGAGGCCGAGAGCCTGATGGAAAGCAGGCAGCGCCAGCAGCTGCGCGCCATCATGGACGCAGGCCGCCGTGGCAAGGCCCTGGTGCAGCAGATCCTCACGTTCGCTCGACGCGGAGCGAGCGAGAAGCGCGCTGTCGAGCTGTGGCCCGTGGTACGGGAGGTGCGCGATCTGCTTGCCGCCTCCACGCCTGCGAACGTCACGGTCCGCCTCGACGTGGACGACCCGCACATAGCCGTCCTGGCCGATCCCACGCAGATGCATCAGGTCCTGATGAATCTGTGCACCAACGCGATCCAGGCCATGACCGAAGGCGGGCAGCTGACCATCGGGCTGGCAGTTGAAACCGTACAGCGGGCGCGGGTCCTAAGCCAGGGCCAGCTCGAGCCCGGGCGATACGCAGTGCTGAGCGTGCGCGACACCGGTCCCGGCATCGCCCCCGAAGTGGCAGCGCGCATGTTCGAGCCCTTCTACACCACCAAGGGCCCCGGGCAGGGCACCGGGCTGGGCTTGGCCCTGGTGCAAGCCATCGTCGCGGATCACGGCGGCGCGATCGGGGTCGAGACCCAACTGGGCGAGGGTACCCTGCTCAAGGTCTATCTTCCGGCCGCGCCCGACCACTTGGTCGAGACACACAGGCCCGACGCTCAAACCCCGCGCGGCCGCGGCCAGACCGTTTTGCTCGTGGACGATGACCGCGCGATGCTGGCCATGGCCGAGGACATGCTGGCCCAGCTCGGCTATGAACCGGTCGGCTACGACAGCAGTGCGAAAGCGCTCGAGGCGTTCCACGCTGGTCCCGAGCGGTTCGATGCCGTGGTGACCGACGAGCTGATGCCGGAGCTGACCGGAACCCAGCTCGCGCTGCGCGTCAAGGCGCTGCGCCCCGAACTGCCGGTGGTGATCGCCAGCGGGTATGGCGGCCCCGAACTGCGCAAACGCGCGCGCGACGCCGGGGTGGCTCAGGTGGTGGACAAGCCCTACGAGTCGCACACCATCGCGCAAGCGCTGGCCGCCGCGCTCGACAGTGCGGGGCAACGCGCTCGCCAATGAGTGGCGTCTGCCCGCCAGTTCTGCTCTAATCCCGGCTCCGTCGCGGTGCGGGCCTGTAGCTCAGCTGGTCAGAGCAGAGGACTCATAATCCTTTGGTCCTGGGTTCGAGTCCCAGCGGGCCCAC
>JBGPOV010000052.1:0-24037 GCA_041488255.1 Gammaproteobacteria bacterium
CCGAACCACGATTGCGCCCGCTCCGACATTCGAGGTGGACCCGACCAGCGGCACGCTATCCCTAGTTCCGGACAGTGAGTTCACGTTGTTCAAGGACGAGAAGGGCTTGCGACCGGTCTGTCCCTTTTTCGAGCTGCATGGAGAGTGGGACGCTCGCGCGGCCGACCAAAGCACCGCGTTGACGATGACGGTGGTAGAAGCGAATGGCCTCTCACTGTCGAAACTCACTTGGGACATCCGCCACGCAAACCACAAGGCCTACAGCCTGACGGGTTCAGAGGGCGATCGGCTCGAAGCGCAGGCGACGCTTCGAGGCGACGATCACGCTCGTCGTGATCTGATCGGATCTTCGCCGCAAGGCGCGGCGAATCCGCTCGTTCCACGCGATCCCGGCATCAAGATGGGCGCCATCCAGGCCGTGCGGCCAACGGCCGAATATCCCGAGATTCGGTTTCGCTTCTATGCCCCACCGGGCCACGCCTACGGTCCGACCAACCTGCCGGAGCGCCTGACCAAAAGCTCGGATCTGCTCGACCGTCTGATCGCCTTGCTCAGGCTCAACGCCGACTGGGCGGATTTCCGTCTGCCCGCGGAGCGCTGCATTCTCAACGCGAACAGCGCATGGCCCCGCTACAAGCTGGTGACCTATGGCGAGCTCATCAAGGCGGTCCCGCGCATCGTGGCGCACCCGCGCGCTTTCCTATCGCTGTGCCGGCACGTACAACGCAGCGAGCTTCTGCGCTTCCTGCTCGGCCCCACCGGCGATGCCGGCAAGCTGCCGCCCGGACTGTTCGCCTGGCGATTCGGGGGAGGCGCACTGCTTTCGAGCCTCGGCCTCGTGGACGATCTCGGCGATGGAGTCATCACCTGCAGCCTCGACGGCGTCGGCCAAGCGCGGGCGCGCATTGCCGTCGGCCCGCCGCACTTCTCGCCCGACCGGCGTCCGCCGGTCACGATCGCTGACGCTCTCACCGACCGCACACAGCGCGCTGACGTGCGTTCGCCCGACTGGATCAGCCAAGAGAACTGGCCTGCGGCGGAGGCCGAGATCGATGACCTCCTCGACCGCGCCTTCGAGACGGCGGCGCTGAGCAACCTCGACGCCTGGAACGAGGAGCTCCGATCGGAAAACCAGAGCGATGCGGTGTATCGCAGGGATGCAACGCCGCCGCTCGATCCGGGCGGACTGTTGTGGCCCGACCGAAGCCAGGAGACGGTACTCGACCTGCCGTTAACCGAACAAGGCCGCTGGAGACACCGCCGTAACGCGGCCGACGAATTCTTCGAGCAGCTCATACGCGAGACGCCCGAGTTGTTGAAGGATTGGATCCGGGACCCCGACGACGCCCAATCGCTCTACTATGACCGCCGCATGCCGGCTCTGATGCGTGGCCCGGATCGCCGTCCGCTGCATCTCACGCGCCGGCAATTGAGCGCGTTGCGCAAATGGGCGGAGCAGCTGCGCGCGCGTCAGCGTGGGAGGCAAAAATGACCGGCACGCCTCCTCTTTCCGCGCAGCTCGTGCGGTTTTCGAGCGCGAGCGGCCATCACCTCTTCGTCGTCGCCGGCAGCCGCATCTTCGATGTCGATGAGCAGACCGCCGCCGGGGTCGATCATGCGCTGCGGTTGGACGACGAGTCGCAGCTCCCGGCGGCTGTGGACTCGCTGCTGTGGCGCGGGTCGGACAAGCCGCAGCAGCTGCCGCATGCGCCGCCCATCACGGCCCTCTCGCTCAACCTCATGCAGGCCTGCAACATGGGGTGCGGCTATTGCTACGCGGAGCAGGGGAGCTTCGGCGGCGCCAAGCGAGCCATGAGCGCGGACGTCGCTCGCAGTAGCATCGATCGTTTGATGGAATGGGCGCCGCTCAGAGCTCCAGTGGTGATCGCCTTCATGGGTGGCGAACCGTTTCTCGCGCGCGCACTGCTGCATGAGACGACACGCTATGCCTGGGCTGCCGCGCAGCGCTCCGGGCGATCGCTGGCCTTCGCTCTGACGACGAACGCCACCATGATCGAGGACGACGACGCGGTGCTGCTCGCCCAGTACCCATTCAGCGTCACCGTGAGCATCGACGGTCCGCCGGCAATCCAGGATCGCCAGCGTCCGATGATAAACGGCAAGCCTTCCTCGGCGCGGCTGCGCGACGGCCTCGCGCGGCTCCTGGCGCGCCGGCCGCGTGAGCTCACCGCGCGCATGTCCGCGACCGCCGAGACGGGTCC
Organism: Gammaproteobacteria bacterium; assembly: GCA_041488255.1. Classification (GTDB taxonomy): domain Bacteria; phylum Pseudomonadota; class Gammaproteobacteria; order Burkholderiales; family SHXO01; genus SHXO01. Next base: position 2,223 of record JBGPOV010000052.1, read on the forward strand.
GCTGTTGCCCATCCTCGACTACGTTCTCTCGCTCGGATTCGACTCGGCGGGCTTTGCGCCGATCATCGCCGCGCCGCATCCAGCCACAGAGCTTTCCGGCAGCGCTCTGGCTCGCTATACCAACGAGATGATCGGCTGCGGCCGTCATGCGCTGTCCGAGTGGATCGCCGGCCGATCCTATCGTTTCAGCAACCTCGAGGCCGCGATGTCCGAGCTGCATCGCGGATCGGCGCGCGCCCATCCGTGCGGCGCGGGTGCGGGATACTTGAGCATCGATGCCGCAGGCGAAGCCTTCGCTTGCCATCGGCTGGTCGGTAGCGATGCCTTCCGGTACGGCAGCGTCAAGAGCGGCATCGATGATGGCAAGCGCTTGGCGCATCTCCGCGACCGCGCCGTCGACACGCAGGAGCCCTGCCGTAGCTGCTGGGCCCGCTATCTGTGCGGCGGCGGCTGCTACCACGAAGTGTCGCTGCGCGGGCGCACTGCATGCGACCACGTGCGCGCATGGCTCGCCTTCTGCCTCGAAGCCTATGCCGAGTTGAGCGAGGCGCGCCCCGAGCTGTTCGGGAGCAAGGCATGACACGGTCACCGTCGGTTTAGTCCAACGCATGAGACCGCCATGAGCGACCGACCCAAGAGCGAGATCCCGCTGCGGCCCATCTTGGCCCGCAACATGACGGCACGCGCCGACTACCTCGTGCCCGGCAACCCGATGCTCACACGACCGGAAAGCGGCGTCGGGAACGCCCATCCGGGTCTCGAATTCGACGTGCGTGCCCTCGATCGCCATTTTCTGCCCGGCCTCGTGTTCGATTTCCAATACGGCGCGGGCGCCAAGCTGGTCGCGTGCGATCCGACGCCCCTGACGGGACAATGCGATCTCGTGGAGGCCGACCTGGCGCAGGGGCTGTTCCTGTGGGCGGTGCGCGGGCGCTTCGGCGACGATCCCGACAAGGCGAAGGCTGTCCGGCTCGTCGGAGTCGACGGATATATGGTGTTGCGCCGGATTATGGACCTCGAGCCGGGCCCTCTGGTCGTCGTCGTCGGAACCCTGCCACAGAATCAGGCGCAATCGGCCAAGATCGACGAGGTGGTTGCGGCGCTTCAGACCGAGCGCAGCATTGCGCCGAGCGAACGCACCGGGAGCCGCTTAGTCTATGCGCGCGTCGAAGGTATGCGCGCGGCCTACCTCACCGAAGACGGCGTCATCGACCCGGATCTAATTCCGCCTGGCGAGATCACCCGCAATCTCTGCTCGCCCTGGCAATGGGATTTCGCCGACTGCTACTGCTACTACTGGGCATCGAGCAAACCGGACATCGTCATCGGCATTTCCGGCGACGCGCAGGTCCTCAACTTCCAGCGCGACCGCAACGCGCGGGAACCGGCACGCCCGGCCGCCGATTCGCAGAATTGGCGGGCCAGCAACATGTCCGAGCCCGACATCATCACCGGCTGGGAGGAACTGCCGATCGTGACCGCAGAACGGGAGGGCGCCGTGCCGCGTCTGCCTCGTTGGCCTTTGATCGAGCAGCCGATGAGCCTCGACGAGATCGCCGATCAACTGCCGCAACTGGCAGCGCTCGAGCATGCGCTGTGCGTCGAATATCTGTTTGCGAAGTACTCGATCCGGGCACCGCGCGAGGCACCGATGTCGATCCGCCGCTTCGAGCTCCGCCGCTACCAGGCCGCGCGCGAGGTCTTCAGCATCGCCGTGGACGAGATGCGCCACTTCCGTTGGGTGAATGAGGCGCTATGGCTGCTGCGGCGCCCGCCCAGCATGGCGCGGGCTCAAGTGATCGGGCGCGACCTGCGCCGCTCGTTCCAGCTTCGCCCTCTGGTGCCGAGCACGCTCGAAGAGTTCATCGGCATCGAGGCACCGAGCTCGGTCTTCAATGACAATCCCCAGCAACTCGACGGGATGTACACGAGAATTCTGGTCTCCCTACATCACCTCGAAGGCCAAGGCGACGTTAACATCGTGCGGCGGCTCCAGCAACTCGTGAAGGTGATCATCGACGAAGGCGAGAACCACTGGGAACGCTTCCGGCGCGTGAAGCAACACCTCGCCGGCAACAAGCCGAACTCCTATCTGCGCTTCCTCGCGGCGCCAGGCAAAGCGGAGCTGGAACCCTGGCGGACTCTTCAGGCTCTGTGCGACGCCTACTACGATCTCCTGCTCCACGCGCTCTACATCACCTTTCGGCTCGGACGATCGTCACGCGGCTCTTGGTTGTCCATTTCGCACAGCGCCATGTTTGCACTCGACGATGCGGCCTATCACTTGTCGGAAGTCGGCTATGGGCCCCTCTTCAGCCCGCCTCAATGGGCTGACCGCTCAGTACCGCATGGGTTCCCCGAGCAGCCTGCGACGGGATTGCCAGCCTCTTCCGCTGTCGCCCAACCCGTTCGGCTCAAAGATGTGGTCGGACGCGAGGACGCGATTGACGCGCTCTTCGCGCAGGTGCTGACGCTGATCGAGCGCCTAGCCGAGAGCGCACCGCGCCAGCTGCGCCGCATGGCAATGGAGCACGGGGCGCGAATGCAAAAGATGAAGGCGCTGATCACTGGCGAATATAGGGGAGACCCGCCCCGGTCCAGTCAGTGAGGCAAGTGGCGATCCCACGCATCGCGCAGATTATCGGGAGCGGCATCAGCGGTGCGAGCACGGCGGCATCGCTAGCTCGCTTCGGCTGGCGGGTCAGAATTTCCGCCGCGGCCGTGCGCGGGAGGCATCCGATCGTGCTCAACGGTCCAGCCCGCTATATTCTCGAGCGCATGTGGGGCCCCGAACTACTCGCGGGCTTGCCGCATCATCGGCTCGCGCGCCGAGTGATCATATGGCGGGATCGCACTCCGCGGCAGATCGAGGACGCAAGCATAGTCGTGGATGCAACGGCGCTGGCGCAGCGCATGGCCACACAAGCGGCCGCCACCGGCGTGTCGCTAGTCGAGGCTTTCCACGTCGAGCCCGCTTCCTGGACCGTCATCGCAACCGGTCGTGGCGCGGCGGGCGGCGAGATTCTCTCCGGAGGCGCGCGCATTGCCGTCACGGCGCCGGTCGCGCTCGCAGCCACGGCGGACTCGGACGCTCTGTTGATCGAAGCGGGTCCAAACGGCTGGGTCGCCTGCGTTCCGACGAACAGCACCGACGGTATGCTGTTCGCGTGCGCTCCGGCGACAACGGCAACTCCCGAGGAAGCGCTCGATGGGCTGGTCGCTGGGACTCGCGCTATTCGCCAGGCGATCGCCGCCGTCACCGGACCATGCGCGGTCCTCGAAGCGGCGCCTCGGCTTCGATACCCGCCCCACAACGGTGCAACCACCGTCTTCGTTGGCGACGCGGCGATAGCGTTCGATCCGGTGAGCGGAGACGGCGCTGGAGTAGCGCTCAGGACCGCGCATCTTGCGGCCTCGCTCGCCGAAGCCTTTGTGCGCGGCACGAAGCTGGAAGCGCTTCACTCCTTTTACTCGTATCGACTGGCGCGCGCGATGAGCGTCCACATCCACGGCCTTCTAAGCCTTTACGCGGAGCCAGCTTTTCACCTCGCCTGGACCAACGAGCTTGCTGCGATGCGCTGCATGGGGGAATCGATCCAGGCCATCTCGAACACTGGCGACGTGCCTTCGTTCGTGATTTCGGAGGCGGGCCTCGGCTCATTCCCGAACCAGCTGCGAGTCGGACGCCCTTGAGGTGGGAATCTGCCAGGGGAACCAGAACCAGCCCCTCCCGACTTTCTCGGCTTGCCGCTTAAGGCTTGCGCTTCTCCCGACTACGAATCCGGGAACGGGGCGATTGCAGGGGCACGCCGCGGCGTGCCCCTGCATGATGGCAACAGGAGGGGAACTTCCGTAAGAGGTTGTTCCGCATATAGCCCGCTTCCGACTCGCGCCGACCTGGCAAGAGCGGCCGGCCACCGGGCGCTTGCCATGACTGCGGTTCGCGTACTAAATCTTGAAGTTTCCCGTATCCACCCACTCGTTCTTGAGCAGTGACCACCAATCGACGGCCAGCCCTTTTAGCACATAGTCGTATGGCAACCAGCCATAGCCGGCCGCACCCCAGGCCGTGCCCCACGAGTTCCTGATGAGAAGAGCTCCCGTGGTTTCCACAGCGCCGGGATTGGTATTCTTGATTTTCATGCCATCGTCGTAACCGACGGCATCGATGGCATGGCCACCGGCGATGGTCTCGCCAGAGGTCGGGAACGGAAACTTCCCGGTGGCATTGGCCTGGGTGTACGAGCTATAGACTGTAAACCCGAACATCGAGGGCAGCCCAGCCGCCACATAGGCCTTGATCCGGTCCAGCAACACGTTCTTCGCTGTTCCCGACGGATCAAGGCGGTAGTAGGAGATGGACTGGAAGTTTTGCCCAAAAGCGTAACAGAACCCGCTTGGCTCTTTGTCGAAGTCCGCGATCTTATACGGCCAGTACTCCTCCGGCGGAACACCAAATAGGACCAGGGAGCCCATTGTGTTCCTCAAGAAAGCCCCGGTGTCGCCCACCCAGTGGAGCAAGTCCCGCGTCGTTTTGTAGAGAAAGAGCCGAGATGCGTCGATGTGCTTGCCGAATGCTCTTCGTTCAAAATACTCGACCAGCCCTACGCCAGCATTGGCGGTGCACGACCCAAGCGCTCCCTGGTTCTCGATCGGCGAGCACCAAGCCCTCAAATCAACGCTAGGCGGCAGTGCCCTCGGAGCCTCTGCGACACCCACCTTTCCTAGCATGGCTTTGATCGAATCCTTCTGACCCAGCGCCCGCAGTTTTGGAGAAACTTGACCCAGCTCTGGCGTGTGGTCTCGGAAATCAGGATAGTCTCGCAACCAGCCCATCCCCTTTGTCTCGATTGTCTCGGTAACTTCGCGTGTCTCAGCCATGGTTGTGTGTCTCCTAACTTAGCTAATCTGATTTATGGGGGTACTGGCGATTACCGACAAGTGATCCACCAGCACTAAAGGCTCTATGCCTGCTCTCACATTTCAGTCTCCATCGTACTGGCATCACCTCCTCTCAGAGTTTCAGCGCTTTACCCGGAGGCGTTCCTCGGATCACCCGGATCGTTGCCGTAAAGCGGTCGGCGATAGATTTGTCCCCTTCCCATTCGCGCCAGAGCTTAAGCTGCAGCCTGACGGTGCCGGCTCTTATCGCCTTGAAGGTTAGGCTTCGCTGACCGCCGCCGCCGACACCGGCGTCAGCTGCCGGTGAGTACTCTGAAGTTTCGAGTGGCGGTACGTCATCACTAGCTTTGTCAATCGCCCAGGTAAAACCGGTCGTGGGATTCTCAGGGAGCCGGACGACGATGCTGTCACCAACCTGAACTTCGATGGTCTTGTCGTTATCCTCACGCGTAAGCGTCGACACGATCGCTTCCCTTGTCGTTGCGGGATCGATGCTGCCGGATGTGCTGCATCCCGACGCAAGCAAGGGGGACAGTCCAAGCATCATGAGTCCCCCAAGGATGCCGGCCTGTGCGAGCGATGTCTGTCGGTCAAAGGAATCCTCGACCATGAGACCTCTCTAAGACTCGGACGTCGCGCCCGACCCCTGTGCGAGAACTTCAAAGGCAGCCAACACACCACCGCGCCGATCTATTCTTGCACGTCGCGGTCTCCATTCCTCTTATATTTTCATGGACCGCTGTTGTCAAATCTCACACTTTGAGAGGTTCGGCGTTCCACCGGGGTGTGCCGCGATTTTCCTATCGGTATGCGATCTGTAAGTTCCACGATGGCACACTGCGCTCACTCATGCTTCCCGCGTTGATTGTTAGTGAAGTCGGTGGAAGAAGGCCCCATCCGAGGTTGCGGCTAAGGTGACAGTCTCACCATCCTGCGAAGGTGTAGTTCTTGACCTCGGACCGATGTGTCGCGGGAGTGACAGCCAATCAGTTCCATTTCTCTGACGACCTGCTTCTGAAAGGAGCCATCGTCGCTGGCGTCGGGTGGGCGAAGCTGGCAAACAACTCCGACAGTGCGATCGTGGCATTCACGACCCTGGGCGCCAACGCCAGACAGACTCAGGGCTTCGTGAGCTACCGCCAGGAAGCCGATAATATGGTCCACGAAATGTACGTTTGGTGATTCGCTGACACCTTCGGCTAACTCCGGAGACCAGACAATGAATGATACGAAACCTCGCGATTTGACACTGGAGGAATTGGCGCTCCTCCAGTTGCCGGCCTTTGGCGGATCCGCTAGCGCGCCCCTGCGAATTCCTCCGGGGACCCAGGTCGCAATCGAGAAGCTAAACCCGGTGGCGGAGGAAGCAGCTGCTACAGCGTCGCCTTCAGGCGGTCCGAACGACGCGCACGGTCCAGGCGCTAGCGGTGCCTCTCCGGACACCGCGACCGGCTAGAGTCCCCCAACCGATGCGCAGCGTTGCCGACATCCTAGTCACGGAGGAGGACCATGGCAGCGAGGCATCGGCGAAGGTTGGCGACACGCTTGTCGTTCAACTCGCCGAAAACCCCACCACAGGTTTTCGGTGGACCTTCGCCCCGATCGACGCGAACATCCTCGAGCTCACACGAGATGAGTTCCAGGCCGGCGCACAGGTCGGTGTCGGCGGCGGCGGCCTCCGAGTGTTTCGATTCGCCGTGAAAGACCGGGGCAGCACCCGCGTCCAGTTCAAGCTTACGCGGTCATGGGAGTCCGGCCCTCCCAAGGCGCTGTTCGAATGCCGGGTGAATGTGAGCTGAACTCCGCGGAACCAACTGAACAGAGGTGGCAGCTTCGTGGCATCTCTGGTGCCCCGAGGCCCGACGAGTGTCGTCCGGGAGGCAGCCTCTCTCACTTGGCGGGAAAGGGAGTCCTTCGGCAACGTTCTAGGTCCGTTGCGGCACGTTCCGCCTCAGAATCTGGACCTCCATCGGCGCCAGCGCCACACCCACTGCCTTGGCTGGCCCACGAGTCAGCGCACCGCTCACCTCGCGAATCTCCACGCTGCCCGCCGGCTTGCTGACAACGGTGGGAGGATGACCGCTTCCGCGTTGCAGCGCCGGGCTGAAGGCGCTGTTGCTGAACAGGACGTCGAGCACGGCCCCTTCCGGGTTCAGCGTGAAGTCTACGATGACTTCGCCAGTCCAGACGTCCTGCGTGTCGGTATTGGCCACCACCAATACTTCGTGCTCGTTGAGGATGCGTGAGAAGGCAAGAACGCCGCCGCGGAAGCCCGAGACTCCGAAATGCACGCCGTCGCCCGAGATCGGACGGAAGTACTGGCGCCCGTAGCGCAGGCTTGCCTCGGCCTGCCGGATCGCGGACAGTGTTTCGATCGTGTGGAAGAACGGGTGCTCACGGTCGAATGCGTCGGGCTTGCCCCATAACGCCTCGCGCACGGCGCTGTCCTCATCGCCCTGTCCGCACAAGCCCTGCTCGGTACCGTAGTACAGGCAGGGGATTCCCTGCAGGGTAAACAGCAGAGCGGCGCCCAGCGTGAGCTGGTCGGCGTAGCGCATGGGCGCATCCGGCGGGCTGTAGAAGAACCGACTGCGCTGATCGTGGTTATCCAGGAAGGTGACGAAGAAGCGGCTGGCCTCGCCATGTGAGCTGAGAACATCGCGCTCGACGGCTTTGCGCCGCTCGAACATAGTCACCACGTCGCTCGGCGCAAGCCAACCCTTGGCCATCGCGGGCAGCCGGAAAAACAACGGGAAATCCAGCGCCGCGTCCACCCCCATCAGATCCGTGTCTTCGGTCGCCTGGCGTCCGATGAAGCGCGCGATCTTGTCCTCTTCGTCGTACACCTCGCCGAAGGTAAAGAAGTTCTTCTTGCCGATGGACAATGCGAACTCGCGCATGGCATTGCCGAACACGAGCGCGAAGTCGGGTTCCACGTACTTCAAGGTGTCGATGCGGAAGCCGTCCACGTCTAGCCTGGCTACCATATATTGGTGCGCGCGGATCAACGCACTGCGCACGGGGAGCCACAGGCCGCGTCCGGGGTCGGACTCCTGGAACGCTGTAACGAACTCCTTGAGCGAGGCGAAGTCACCGCCCGCCTCCCCGCCACGCCCCTGGCGGCGGAACAGCTCGTTGCGCCGCAGCTCCGATGGCCACACCGCCGCGTCAGGCGGCGGGTCCTGCGGCGCCAGCGTCCAGTCGGCGCGGCCGCGCCCATCGGCGTCGCGCCAGCGGATGCCGTAGGGGAACCAGCTCCAGTCGGCCTCGGGAGAACCGCTGCCGTTGGGCAGCACGTAGTCGAACACGTCACCGGCATGGTTCAGCACCACGTCGAGGATCACGAAGATGCCGCGCGCATGGGCCTCTTCGATCACCTCGCGCAGCTCCTGCTCGGCGAGCCTCGGGTCGCGCCGCGCCGCGTTTGGATCGCGGCAGAAGCGCGGCTCGATACGCAGGAAGTCCTGGATGCCGTAACCGTGATAGGTGAACGGATTGTACTGGCAGTTCTTGAGCACCGGCGACAACCAGATGGCGCCGACGCCCAGGCGTTGGAGATAGTCGAGCTGGTGCCGCACGCCTTCGAACGTGCCGCCCTGGAATACGCCGTGCGGCCCGTCGAAGGGCGCGAACCGAGGGGATGCCGTCGGACTGTTGAAGCGGTCAACCAGCAGAAAGTAGATCCACTGGTCGCGCCAATCTTCGGGTGAAGGAAAGGGCGAAACGACCCCTACGGTCTTGCGGCCCACCCGCACCGGCCTCACAGCCGGAATTCGGGCCCGCTCGAAAGCCTGTCCAACCTCAGAGTCGAATACTGAGCGGATCATGGGTCTTCGACGTGCGCTTGCCGTTGGCTCGTCTGCTCCCGTCAGCGCCTGCTGCACGAAGCGGCCGCGCCTTCAGCGCCCGCCAATCACACCAAGGCGGTTGGGTCGCAGCTGCGCAACGCACGGCGCGGCTACTGCCGCTTCCACGTGCCGTCCGCCTGACAGACCATAGGACCGATTCGAGTCCCTGTCGGATACCACTTGCCCTGATACTCGCAATCCGCAATCGCGTGACCCACGTACCCCACCAACAGTATTGCACCGATGATGAGCTTCTTCATGGTCGTCTACTCCTCCACGGCAATCACCCTCAACCAACCCAGTTGTGTCCGCATACTCTCTCCGGCAAGCGTCCGCCCAGCCCACCGACACCTTGTGCCTTCAAAATCGCCCGCCCTTGGTCCAGCCCCCCGGCCGCGCACTGCATCCTCGCAACGCCATGACCGACCTAACCGCAGCGGACCCGATCTAGTCCATGTGAAACTGTCCTGACAGACACTGGAACCTTTGACGATAAAATTGCTCCCCGCGTCCCTGCAGGTCTCTGAGCGCAGTTCTAACCTCCTCGTCTACCTGCGGCTGTTGCTGGTCCAACGGACGACAAGCTTTGCATAGATAAACGCGGGCCGTGTTCTCTTCGCCCACCAGAATCTTGTCGCCTTCGGGGCTAGCCGCGACGACGGTCGGGCTCCCGATGGTGCGGTTCGGGATCCATATCGCTCGCCCGCTTCCCATGTCCCAGACCGTGACTTGTCCGGAGTCATCGATCGTCGCGAAGCGAGAGCCACGTGCCGAGAAAGGCGAGAGCCAGCGTTGACCGAGCAGTTCCAAGGGAAGGCGCTGGGACCGGGTCTCAACGATCCACGTCGTGCTCGGTGCACCGCTCAACACTGCTGCAAGCTTATCGCCCCCGGACGCGATCCGGGCAGCGACGAGAGTCTTTCCAAGATCCCTCAGCAGGGTGGGCTTTGCTTTGCCCTTCCATTCCCAGCTCCAAATCTCGCCGTGAGACGAGACAGTGTAGATCGCCTGCCCGTCCAGCGAGAAGGCGGCACAAACAGGGAAGTCAGGCGCGGCGTGTACCAAGAATCTCAGCAACTTCCCGTCGCTTGCGCTCCACACCCCCGCCTTTCCATCCTCTGAGGCGGTCACCACAAACTTCTGGTCCGCGCTGAACGCAGCGCATCGGACGTGACTCCCATGCGCAGTGCTTGTAGGCGCGACGAGGCGGCCGCTATTGACGTCCCAAACGCGCGCGAAGCCGTCCGCGTAGGCAGCCACGATGCTCCGATCGTCGGCGCTGAAGCTCACGGCGTGGACCATGTTGGGCGTCTGCAGATTGCCCGGTAGAACGTAGCTGGGTATGTCGCTCGACTCAAAGCGCTGGGTTCGCAAGCCCTCTTTCGCATCCCATAAGTCGACTGATCCCAGCATGTTGCCGGTCGCGATGAGGTCACCCTTCGCACCGAAGCCCGCGCTTTGAATCTTATCGGAACCGAGCCGCAGCAATGCAGTCGCGGCATCGGCTGTCCAAGTCCGGACCGTGGAGAAATCGCCGGCAATTGCGATAATTTCCCTTCCACCCGGGGCAAACTCTGCACTCCAGGCCGAGCGCACCGCGTCGTTGATGCGACTCTCACTCCGACTCCTCAGGTCGACAAGTCGAATCTGCCCGTCCAGGCCGACCGATGCCAGCTGCCCACGATCAGAGCCGAAAGCGAGACTGTTCGGAGACTTGATCTGGCTTTGCATCTGGTCCGTCAGTCGGGATGTCCTGATGTCCCAGATGCGGATCACGCCATCGCCGCTCAAAGTCGCGACAGCGTTGCCATCCGGACTGATCACGGCAAAAAATGCCGACCATGATCCACCCCCTCTAGTCGAACTGAACTCTGCCTCGACCTGGCCGGTAACAGCGCTCAGTACGATTGCCAGGTCCTCCGTTTTGCCGGCGGCCTTCTTCTCCGCCGTGAGCAGGACGCGGCGGCCGTCCGGTCCGAAGGCTACGCTCTGGGGGGTGGTGAGACGCGCCGAAGACGTGAGCAGGCGCTGCATCACGTTACCCGTCCTCGCGTCCCAAATCTGGACTGCCCCGTTCTCTGCGACGACGGCCAGACGGCTACCCGAGAAGTCCAACGACGCGCTCCGGATCCGGTGATCAGGGTTCAGTCGGCTGATCAACCTCCCGGTTCTTGTATCCCACAGACGCAGTACATGTCGCTTTGTGGCCTCTTCGCTGACCGTGAAGAAGAACGCGCCTCCGACGCTGAAACCCAGGGCGACGTTCGCAACCTCTTCAGGCTGGCCTAGTTCAGTGCCGCTCAGTAGTTTGCCGGACTCGAAGTCAAAAATGCGCAGTCGTCGTTCCGCATCTTCCGTAAGTACGATTGGTTTTTCTCCCAGATAGGTCGCGGCCAGGATCCGGTGGTCCGCCGGTAGTCGGAAATCGTTCGACTCCCGGCGATAGGCTAAGACACGAAGCACGCTCGCTTTCGTGATGTCGCTGTTCTGCAGGCAGGCGGCCTCGCGCGCGGTGAGCAACGCCTTATTGTTGTCGAAGCCCAGCATGTCCTGGCTGGCCAATGCGAGTTCCCGCGAAGCGTTCTCGCGTGCCTTCTGAAACTGGCCCCGGATCCAGACGGAAGCGCCAACGATTACCAGCGCGACCACGGCGGCCCGTCCGCCCCAGCGTCGGAGCTTTTGCGCCCGATCCTGCCATTTGCTGGCTTGGATGAACTCCAGCGCAGTCGAGAAGTCGGTCGCCGACCCGTACCGCTGCGCCCATGCCGCGTTTGGCCTTACCTCTGCCTGCCACTCTATGATGCGGACCAGCCCGCGTCCGATCCACAGCTCGGCGCTACCGTCCTTCCACGCCAACGCCGTCTGCTTGAGTTGCTGGTACATGGCGCCCCTTCGGGCCTCGTCCTCCACCCACCGTCCAAGTCTCTCCCATAGATGAATTAGGCTCTCATGGCTAATGTCCAGCGCTGTTTCGGGGGTGAGAGCTTGTCCCGCCGCCGGCGTAATGAAACTGACGAAAGGCGCACGAAACACCTCCGCCACGCGTGCCACGTCCTCGAACGTCACACCTGCCACGTCCCCGATCTCCTGGATGGTGGCCGGTCGCCTGGTATCTCTGCCCGCGTCGCCTCGATCGGTGAGGCAGCGAAACATCACTTCCGCGATGTGCTGATCTGGCGGCTGCAGGCTGGCAAAGATCTCATCGGCGTGACGCGATAGGGCTTTGGAGAGCCCGCCGATCTTGTCGTAGTCCGCGAGCGTTACCGTCCGAGCCTGCTCGGCAGACTTGTCAGACGAATCGGTTGCCCGGTTGGCAGCTTCGCGTCCCGTCCCTGCGAACGCCCACATGCGCATGAGTGCGTGCTGCAGAACCGGCAGCTGGTCCGGGTCAGGTCCGACGTCGTTGACGAGCCGATTGACTAGATCCGCATCGACACTCCCTCCGCATACTCGGGCAGGTCCAGCGATCGCCGCCCGAATCTGCTCACGCGTCAACCGGGGCGTCAGGTATTGACTCTCGTTGATGGCCTCCGGCAGGCCCGGGAACAGCGCACAGTCCCCCAGAAAGTCCGACCGCATGGTGATGATCACGTAGATCGGCACCTGCCGCTGTCTCGAAGAAGCGAGCAGCAGCGCCACGAACGCATCCGCCACATTTGGATCGCCCAATCGCCGGAAGCGAAAGATCTCTTCGAACTGGTCGACCAGCAGCAGCAGGTTGGTTCCTTGCTGTAAGCGGCATTCGAGGAAGACTTCGACTAAGCCGAGTGGGCCCCGGCGCAACTGAGCTGCGAGAATGGGCCGCGCAACCTCCAGGGCTCTGAACTCCGGGCCTAGCGCGCCAGGGCTGAGCAGCGACTCAGCTAGCCTTACCATCGGCATGTTGCCGGGCCGCATGTCAGCGATGCGCCACTGGTGGCCGGCGTCCCCCATGAAGCCGGACTCCAGCCCCGCGATCAGTCCCGCCTTGACCAAAGAGGACTTGCCGCAGCCTGACGCCCCCACGACCCCGACGAAGTGGTTGCGCTGCAGCTTCTCGAGCAGCCGGTCGATCTGCTGTTCGCGGCCGAAGAAAATGTCCGCTTCGTCGCTGCGGAAGGGCCGCAACCCCGGATAGGGCGTCAAGCTGAACAGCGAGTCGGCGGCGCCCATGGACTCACTGTGCCAGATTGTCGACAAACTGCCGCAGCACCTGCTCGTCTAAGCCGCGGCGGCAATTCAAGTAACGCAGCCCCGGGAACGAGAACGTCGTGTTCTGCTCCGGGGACAGTCGGTCATAGACCGCCAGAGCTGTTTGCGGCACGTGTTGAGCCCCGTATTTGCGGCCTTGCTGAACCTGCCGGTAGAACCATCGTTGATCGGTACGATCGCCGCAGACGACGACAAAACCGTTGGACACGCTGAGCATGTCGGCGAAGCGCTGAACATCATCGCTCCCACCTTTCTGGTCAACCCATTGGATAACGTCGAGCTGCTGGCTGGACAACCAACTCCCCAGCTCCTGCGCGACCGACGCGTCCTCAGCCAGGGCATCGATCACCACCAATCTCCCGCCATTTGCCTGCGGCGACTTCGGTTCGGACTGAGCCTCGCGAACCACGCTACTCTTGAACTCCTCCAGACCGGAAGCAGTGACGTTGGCGCCATTCAGGAAGCTCCGGTAGGCTTCGTTCGCGACGGAGGCGACTTCCAGACGCGGGTCTCGCCACTGGAGTATGCGAACTCCCGATTGCTGCGCGACATCATATTGCAACCCTGGCATACCGAGTGGCCACGCCTCCGAGCGTCTTCCAGGCTTGGGGCCGAGCAGCTGGACGAACAGACGGCATCGCGGCAGGCACTCCCGTACGACCGCGCGCATCGCTTCGGGCTCTCCCGGGTATTCTCCTTTAGGAAGTACCTCGATCCCGGCCTGTTCCAGGTATTCCCGAACCTGCACCGACTCGTCGAACAGGTCGTCTGTCGCCTGTGCTAGGAGCGCTGCCGGTCGCTGTGGCGGGTGCGCCGGCTCAGGCTTCTTTGAACCCAGCTCCTGCAGATAGATGGCCAGTTTGGATGCCAGGCTGTTGATCAGGCTCCAGTAGGCATCGTCGTCGGGCTCGGGCACGGGCCATCCCAGCGTGCACGTCGTGTCGGCGTCGTTGGGATCTTCCTTCCAAAAGCGCCGCCCGACGAAGTTGCTGAGCTCCGGCGGGCGATCCCGTACCCTGTCCTTCTCGATCACGAAGACCGATGAAGCGGCGCGACCGCCGGCCACACTCATGAACCCCTGACGCTCCTTCTGGCACCATTCCGAAGCAAGATATGGCGGCGAGAGGACAATCAGCAGCACTGCGCTGCGCTGAAGTTGCGCTTGTAGCTCGGGCCCCAGCTGAGCGTTCTCAGCCAGCCTATGATCCATCCAGACATCCGGGGCTCGACCATCGAGCTTTTGGGACAGCGTCTTGCGAAGCGCCTGACCGAAGAGCGTGACCCAGCCCGCGTCTTCTCGCGGCGGCGGGTCATCGTCCCGGTGAGCATAGCTCACGAATACATCGTGTTCGAATCCCAGCACGAATGCCATTTGGCTTCCTCTGTTGCTCTCATGTCAAATCACGGCTGCTTGGCAGGGGCCAGCTGCTGGTCCCCTGCGCCCGACGCTCCACCCTGTGCCCCCTGCCCAGCGCTCTGCTGCATATACCCCTGCCACGTCGCGTTCTCTTTCGCCCGGCACGCCACCCCTGCACCCAGCGCGTCTTGGCGTTGCGTCCCCGCAGGGCAAAAGCCTCGGCCCGGTCGCTGTTGCGCCGGACGTTGCCTTCGAGCGCGCGCTTGAGCGCCAGGTCCGATTTGGTGAGGTTTCCCAGCCGCTGATAAATCGTACCCAGCAGCAGGTTCGCCTCTAGGTGGTCCGGGTCGTTGTCGCGGATGGCTTCCCAACTCAGGCGCGCGCCCTCCATCTCTTTGCTCTCGAACTGCGCACGAGCTACCAGCCGCAGCCCCTCCATTTCCCACTCGAATCCTTGCGCCTCGGACGCCAGTAATGCCAAATCGCCCGGGTAATCTGCGGCGCGGGCGATCTCCACCTCCTCCTGGAATCCCCGCGGCACCGGCTTGAACACGGACGGGGCCTGAGGATGCAGGCCAGGGAGGAGACGGAACACGGGGCTGTCCGGGCTTTCGGAGGCCAGGCTGGCGCGGATGGCTGCGCTTAACTTCTCCCCGCTGACGGCCGGGTTCTTCGGGTCGTAGGGGAGGTAGCGATCGGTCAGCAGATCGAAGGGTACGTCGTCCACCGCCGCGCGGACGAGGACCGTATGCTTGTCGCGCAGCGAATGGCGCAGGCCGAGCTCATAGAATACGTTTGCGTTGTGGATCGACAGGTCCGCAATGACCAGATCGGCGGTAAGTAGCAAACGGAACATGTCCTCACGAATGTTCCCCTGAGAAACGATCTCGCCCGTGGTACGGCCCGTGATCCCGACCTGATCGAGGGCGGGTCCAATCAGCTCGCGCTCGACTGCGTCGAAGTCCACGTCCTTCTTCACGCCGAACGGACGGACGATGAATGCCCTCATCATGGGCGCCGTTCATCTGGCCAGATCGAGCTTGCGCGCCCAGTTCTGCCAGGCCTTCAGTTTTTCGCGGCACTCGGCGAATCGCTTCCCGTTTTCGTCGAGGTTTTCGATGATGTCTCGCCCGCTAACGGGACTGGCTGCGGGATCTCCCCCATGAGCTCCGCCGGAGGTTTGGGGCAGTCTTTCAGGCTCCCTTGTGATGGCTGTGTTGTACAGGCCGATAAAACTAGCGAAGAAAATACGCTCATCCATAGAAACGCCGTTCGTGTCATCATTGGCCTCCGATTGAGTGTCCACTGAGCTGAGTGGGTTACCTGAACCCGCGCCACCGTCCGCTGTGGCTGTCGCAGCGACCTCCCCGGGCTGGGCCGGTGTCACTGGCGAGTTGAGCGCGCCCGGTCCGCTGAGCTTCGGGCCGGTCGTCTCGCTCCTGACCTGCAGAGCCGCCGGTCGAGCCGGGGAAGGCCTGCGGCATTTCACCTGAATCGCGCCATCGCGGATCTCGGCTTGTTTCATCGCCTGCTGGATCTGTACGGACAGCGCCTGGTTCTTGGTTCGTTCGCCTTCCAGTGTTTTCGCGGTCTCCTCCTGGACTTGGCGCTCCTTCGCGCGCACTGCATCGACCTCCTTGTCGTACTTTTGCCGCTGCTCGAGCAACGCCGCATCCCGCCACTTGCTTTCGACCTTCACGCCGGCGAAGAACGCCGCCACTAGAGCTACGCCCAGTCCGACAAGCATCCACAGGCGAGGGCTTAGTAAAGCGAACATGAGGCTTCCTCCTGATCAACTGCGTGTCTGTACCGTGATGCCTCCGCGGCGACGCCGGTGGAGGTATCTCGTGGGGCGGAGCAAACCCGAGTTGCAAGCTCGCCAAAAGTACGCCTGATGCATCCCTGGCGCCCGAGGTCAAGCCGCCGCCCTAAGTCGAACGTATATCCGAGCTCGAGCGCAAATCCAATATAACTTTCGGCGTGCTTGCCCGACGCTCGCAGCGAGCTAAACTGAGCAGCATGCCGATGCGCACCCAACAGTGCATCATAGACCTGTGAACAAGGCCAATCTATAGCGCATGACAACCGCCTACCAGGCGCCGGCAGCTAGATTCTTGCTGCGACCCAAGAAGCCACCGCGATCGCTTAGCGCACGTATTTTCACCCGGGGAGCGGTCCGGTGACGCGTGGATTTTCAGTACCCAGGGCTTTGAGGACAGAAACCTATCGTTTTGTTAGGTTTCGGGCCTTGGATGGGTCTCTCGGGCCCGAGCCTGAGGGTTCGATCGGGCGCACCGTGCACGCTAGTAGCTCGTGGAGCTAACTCGTGAGCCTCCCTACCTCGCTACAGTTCTTCGCCGCCCTATGCCTCATCGCCAGCGCAAACTCTGTCGGGGCCGATACACAAACCCCAGCAGTTGCGCCGTCGGCGCCCAGCGCGACGATGAGCAAGGAGAACGTGACGCGCGACGGCCGCAAGGCCTGGCGCCGAGTACTCAAGTGGCCCGACAGCTGCGAGGAGGGCTACGATTACCCGGACCCCGCCCTGGGCGGCGTGGCCTTTCATGCGCTGGCGAAGGGTCGCTACCTAGCGGAGGTGGTCTGCACGTTGGGGGCCTACCAAGGCTATCAGCGGTACTACCTGCTCGATGAGTCTGCGCCGCAGCCGACCGCCCGGCCGCTGACCTTCAGCACGTACGAAGCAACGGGCAAGCAAGGACAGGCGCTCACGCGCACACAGACCGAAGAATTGTGGGGCTCGCCCGAGTTTGACCCGAAGACCAGGCGGCTCAAGGTGATGAACCGGTTTCGGGGCACCGGCGACTGCGGCACGCTGGCCGTTTACGCCTTCGATTCCGGCGATCCGCAACTCCAAGAATTCCGGGCGAAGACCGCGTGCGACGGACGGGGCGCAGGGAACCCGGGAAAGTGGCCCAGGGTGAAACTTTTGAAGGACGCCCAGGATCGCGGCTGACCATGACCATGAGGAGGGTGAAATGCAATTCGACCGCACGATTTTTTTCAACCTGTATCGCAAGCAGTACGGCAGCTTGAACCAAGCCCAGGTCGATGGCCTGGAGGCGCTGCTCGCCGCCCTGGAGCAGGATGCTGATGTCACGGATGTTCGCTGGGCTGCTTACATGCTCGCGACCGTCAAGCACGAGTGCGCCGATACGTGGCAGCCGGTGGTGGAAAAGGGGCCGACCAGCTACTTCGACCAGTACAACGCCGGGACCGACAAGGGGAGGCGCTTGGGCAATAGCGCGCCAGGCGATGGTTACCGCTTCCGGGGACGCGGCTACGTCCAGATCACCGGTCGAGCAAACTACGTGAAGCTCGGGCAGGCGCTCGGCCTCGGGGATGCGTTGATAGGCGACGCCGACAAGGCCCTCGACCCGCAGATCGCCTACCAGATCATGTCCTATGGCATGCGCAAGGGCGCCTTCACTGGCAAGAAACTCGGCGACTACATCACCGGTGCGACGTGCGACTACCTTAATGCGCGACGCATCATCAACGCGCTGGACCAAGCCGATCGCATCAAAGGATATGCCGACGGCCTAGAAGCCGCCCTTACGAAGAGCGCGACGACCTAGCCGCCACCTGAGACGCCGGCGGCTGTGTACCAAGCCGCCGTCGATGCGCTCGGCGCCTTGTCAGGGAGGCGGAGGGCGTCACCGTTGCGACTACCGCCCAGGCAGTTGGGGGAAACGGTCTAAGCGCGATGTCCGGTAATGTGATCGGGCCTCAGCGATGGACGAGCACCTCTTTGTTCACGACGTGATCCATATTCGGCTTGCCGTCCAGCACATCGAGGAGATTGGTCGCCACCGCGACCGCCATGCGGTCGAACGATTCCTTCGTCACGCCCGCCATATGCGGCGCCATGACCACGTTGGGCAAGCTGAGCAGCGGGTTGTCCGGTGACGGTGGCTCGCGGTCGAACACGTCGAGGCCGGCGCCCCTTATAACGCTACTCATCAGGGCCGCGTGCAGCGCCGTTTCGTCGATGATCCCACCGCGCGCGGTGTTGACCAGATAAGCCGTCGGCTTCATTCGCGCGAGCCGTGCGGCGTTGAACATGCCCCGCGTCTCGTCCGTCTTCGGGCAGTGGATCGTCACAAAGTCGGCGCGCGGCAGCGCAGCGTCCAGCCCGGTCACCGGCGAGCAGCCCGCGGCCGCGATCGCTTCGGCCTGCACATAAGGATCATAGACCAGGACGGTCATCCCGAGTGCCAGGCAAAACTTGGCGATGCGCGTACCGACCCTCCCGAACCCGACCACCAGCAGCGTCTTGCCGAACAGGTCGACGGGCAGCTCGGTCAGCCGGTCGCCCCAGCGACCCTCTTGCACGATTGCATGCATAGACGCGCCGCGCTTTGCCAGCGCAAGCATTAGGAAGAGTGCATGCTCGGCGACCGATGGCGAATTGGCGATTCCCGTCACCATGAGCGGTACGTTGTGCCGCGTCAGCGCCGCTACGTCCACGGAATCGTAGCCAACCCCGTGGCGCGCGACGACGCGCAGGTTCGGGGCCGCTTTCAATTCCGCCTCACCAAACGGCGTAAGGCCAAGCGCCACGCCATCAACGTCGCGCAGCAGCGCGTGGAACGCGGGCGTGGGAATGTTGAATTCGAAGGCGCCCGCCTCCACGTCGTCTCGGTTCTTGATCACGTCCCAGCCGGCGCGCGCCATCATCGCCGGCAACAACACTTTCTTCTTAGCTGTCACGATAGGATGCTCCGTTTTGAGTACGCGACACCGGTCGCGGATTGCGATCGAGACGCGTTAGGATACCAAGTTCGGCTCGGCCGTGGCACAAGCCTCTGGATGTCAACTCGCAGTCGCGGCCGGCGCGATGGATTGCGGGTCCACTCCCACGGCGCGAGCCGTGTCCACCAGCGAGGCCCAGGTCTCGTGCGCCAAGGGCACGCCTTGCGCCAGACGCTGCGCCCGGGTTCGCGCTTCGGGCTCCCCGGGAACAAGGGTTTCTTCGCCTGGTTGCGCGGCTTTCGCCTGTTTCACGTAGTCGACGTAGCGCAAGACCTCGTTGGGAAACACGCCCTCAGGATCGATCCTGCCCGCATCCACATAGAGCGAAAACATGCCGTTCGCGATGCGCCGCTCCGGGGAGGTGCAACCGTTGCCGGTGAGCGCGCCGCCGAGGATTTCGCACATCAATGCAAGACCCGAGCCCTTGTGTCCACCGAAAGCGCGCAGCGCACCCGGTCCTTTTCGCGTATCGCGCCGCCCACTCGAGATGTAATCTCCGTACAGCAACCGGGGATCGTCGCTGGTACGGCCGTCGGGTCCGATCAGCGCATCGGCCGGAATGGGCCGGCCGCCCTGGCTCGCGACCAGCACCTTGCCTTCGGCGACCACCGAGGTCGCGAAGTCCAGCACCAGCGGGGAACGGCCTGCAACGGGTACGCCCACGCAATAGGGTGCGGTGGAGAAGCGCCGTTCCACGCTGCCGAACGGCGCTACGATGACGCTGCCGGTGGCGTTGACGAAATGGATCGAAATGAGACCGGCAGCCGCCGCCATCTCGGCCCAATCTCCGACGCGTCCGACATGCCCCGAATTGCGCAACGCCACCGCCGCAAGGCCCATGCGTTTGCACTTTTCGATCCCCAACTCGACCGCCTGCGGCGCTACGGTCTGACCGAACCCGAATTTGCCATCGACCACGGCCAGGACGGGCGTGTCGACCAGCACCTCGACCTTTTGATCGGCGACGAATAGACCGTCGCGCAGCATTTGGATATAGCGCGGCACCCGCACCACGCCGTGACTGTCGTGTCCGGCCAAATTGGCCGCGACCAGATATCGTCCTATCCGCTCGGCCTCGGCCCGCGAGCAGCCGGCGGCGTCGAAGATGTCTGCTACCAGGCGCTCGAGTATCTCGGCGCCAACGACTACGATATCACTACCCATGTTGTCACCCAGAGATCCCGCTCCGATGCATTCGGACACTTGTGCGTGGCGCTGGAACGCGCGTTAACGGCCACGCCCGAAAAGCGCGCAGCCTCCCGCCTCGGGCTTTTGATCAACCCGCTAACCCTTGGTAGCGCCCGCGGTGAGGCCGGCGATATAGTAGTCCATCAGGAAGGCGTAGATGATGAGCGGCGGCGCGGCGCCCAGAAGAGCGCCGGTCATGATCTGCCCCCAGTTGAACACGTCGCCCTTGATCAGCGTAGTCACGATGCCCACAGGCAGGACCAGCTGATCGGCCGATGTAGTGAAAGCGAGCGGATAGAGGAAGTCCGCCCAGGACACCGTGAAAGCGAAGATGGTGGCAGCGATGATCCCGGGCAACGCCACGGGGATGAAGAGCTTGGTCAGGATCTGGAGATATCCGGCGCCATCGATCACGGCGGCCTCGTCGAGCTCCTTGGGAATGCTCGCGAAGTAGCCGATCATGATCCAGGTGCAGAATGGGACCGTCTGCGTGGGCTCGATGAGGATCAAAATCCACCAGTGATTGATGAATTCGATTCCCGTCAGGTCGCGCAGGAACGCGAAGATCGTGAACAACGGAATGAAAAGCAGCGTGCTCGGAATGAGGTAGGTGAGGAACACGCCGGTCGCGAGGGTCGCCGACCCCCAGAACTTCATCCGGGACAACGCAAACGCCGCCGGAATGCTCACCATCATCGTGATCGCCACGACCGTCAGCGAGACGACCGCCGAGTTGCGGAAGAAGGTCAGATAGGTGGAGGAGGTCAGCAGCTCGACGTAGTTGTGCAGGGTGGGGTTGAACACCCACCACGGGGTGGTCGCGGCCGAGATCTCCGCGCTCGTCTTGAGCGAGGTGATCAACATGTACACCGGCGGGGTCAAGAAGAAGATGACGAAGATGACCAAGAACACGTAGGACCAGAACAAGGCCCGGCGGCGATCGCGCTGCATGCTCCTGCGCTTCGCGGAACGGGCCGGAGCAACGGTGGGCTGCGCCGTCGTGATCATGATCAGCCCTCGTTTCCGCGTCGGCTGATATCCCGCAGGATGAAGATGGCGGCAACGGCTAAGATCGGGAACATGAACAGCGAGACGCAGGCGCCCAGCGGGATGTCGCCGCTTTCGATGCCGACGCTGAAGGCCCAGGTAGCGAACACGTGCGTTTGATCCACCGGGCCGCCCCTGGTCAGGATCCGCACGATGTCGAAGTTGGCGAACGTGAAGATGAGCGAGAAGAGCACGGTGATGGCGATGATGTTGCGCATCATGGGCAACGTTACGAACCAGAGCTTCTGCCACCAGTTGGCGCCGTCGATAGCGGCGGCCTCGTAGAGCTGCTCCGGCACCGATTTCAGCGATGCCAGGTACAGAATCATGAAGAAGGGCGCGCCAAACCAGATGTTGACCAGAATGACGGTAAAACGGGCCCAGTTGGGTTCGCCAGTCCAAGGGATCGGTCCGATGCCGAAAAACGAAAGGGTGTAGTTGAACGCACTGTAGGAAGGGTCGAACAGCCACAACCACGCCAGCGTGCTCATAGCCGGCGGAATCACCCA
>JBGPOV010000053.1:0-23966 GCA_041488255.1 Gammaproteobacteria bacterium
AGCCATCGCATCTCGGAGTCCGTCAGCGGTAGCTCGCGGACCCAGCGCAACAGTGGCGCGCCCGGCGGACGCGCGTACCCGAGTTGCGTAAGCGCCCGCAGAAGTGCAGCCATGCGCGGGTTGCTGACTTGTTTTGCTGCGACTGCGTTGGCTTTCGTACCGGAGGGTACGCGCACGCGGTGGCGGCGCCAGATGCGCCAGGCGAGATACAGCGCCAGCGCGGCGGCGATCCACGGCATGATTCCCCCCCGGCTCGAGCCATCGGTCTGGGCACGCTGCCAGAGCGCAAGGCGGTAGTCGAGCAGCGAGAGCAGGTCGTAGACCGGCTGCAGCGGCGAGGCCGCGCCCTGTTCCTCCGCCACCCACACCGCCGGTGTGGTGTCGAGCTCTTGCCAGCGTCCGTCGATCCAGGCCAAGGCCCACGCATGGGCGTGCCGCTTGCGCACGACGTATTGGTGCTCCAGTGAGCTCCACTCCTGGACAGAATACCCCGTGGCATAGCGCGCAGGAACGCCCGCATGCCTGAGCAGCAGCACGGTGGCCGTGGCGAAATACTCGCAGTGGCCGCGCCGGTCCGTGAGCAGAAACTGGTTGAGGCTGCGAGGCGTGCCATTGCGCCCCGAGAGCGCCAGCGAGTAGCCGAACCGGGAGTCGAAGAACCCAGCGATGGCCTGCGCTACGGCACGTGGATCGCGTTCCGGCATGCCGATCTCGTCGGCCACCTTCTGCAGGGCCGGCCGCATGCTCGACGGCAGGCTCAGATCGGCGGCGTCCGGCGCGGCGTCCAGGCTGTACCGTGCATCGAACTGGGCGCCGAACAACAACATGTCGGGCCCCTCTTCGATGCGTACCGCGCCCAAGCTGTTGCGCTGCACGCTGGAGACGTCGAGCGAATCCAACCGGAGGGTTCCAAGCGGCAGCGGGAGCAACGCGTGATCGTGGTCGAGCCAGGCGGAGAGGCGCAGGCTCGCGCCTTGGCCTGGCGCGAGCTCCCAGCTCTGGTTGTTGGCTGCGACCAGCGTGAAGATCTGCCCCGGCGCGGTCCAGACCCCCCCAGCATAGACATTGTAGGTAGCGGCGCGCAGCCGTTGGGGCGCCGATTCGCGGGCTGCGTCCACGCGCAGCACGATGCGACCGGAGGCCTTGAGCTCTCCGATGTCACCGATGGCGGTTCGCGACTGGTAAGGGTCCGCGGGCGAGTTCCAGCGATGCGAGAGCCAGTCAAATATCCATTCTTCCAGGCCGGCCTGCGCCAGCAGTAGCCCGGCCTGGGCCGCGAACCCGACGCCCACTGCCGCAACCAACGTGAGCGCCCAGGCCCGACGCGCGGACCGTCGCGGTGCGGCGGGCCAAAGCGCGTAGACGCCCAGAACGCTCAAGCACGCGAAGAACCAGGGCGTGCGTGGATTGGCCGAGCTGGCGGCCAGCAGGCACAGGCAAAAGTAGGCGTAGTCGAGCGCCGTGGCCTGGCTGGCCCTACGGTCCCCCGCCGGACCGCGCGCACGGTGGCGCAGCGACCAGAACAGCGCGGACAGCGGGATGCGCTGCGCCGTGCTATAGCGCTGCCCCAGGAGCAGCGCGAAGAACAGCATGGGCAGCCACATCAGGACCGAGATGAGGCTGTCGGGGAAATGCCGGCTCTGGACGAACTGGAACGTGAGGGCGCTCACGAAGGCAATGGTGCACAGATCCGCGATGCGCTCGAAGTCGCGCGCGGCAAGCTCCCAGCGCAGCCGGAGATAACGCGGGGCTTCCAGCACGATGGCCATGGCCACCGCGGCGGCCATGAACCCGCCGTACCACCCCCAGAACAGCAGCCCGGCGGCGAGCAGGAAAGGCGGGGGTCCAACTACCATGAAAGCGTCCTGAGCGAGCCGCCGACGTCGCGCGGATCCACCGCGTGCATGACGACACCGTCGTCGGGCGCATGCATCTCCGAGCCCATTACCAGCACCAGCTGGCGCACCCCCAGGCTGTGCAGGCGCCTGACCAGACGCCGCCGGTCCTCGTCCATCCGGAGCAGCACCAGAATCAACCCGCTCAGGGCCTGCGCGTGCTCCAGCACGTGGGCCGCGAGGAGCTCGAAGCGGTGTCCGCGGCAGGGCTCGACCGCAGCCAACTCGCGCAGCAAATTGAGGGTGCGCCCCAGCCCACGCCCGACGGTCAGGCGGTAGGCGCGGTCTTCCACGAACATCAGGTCGAGCAGCGCGTCGCGCATCTGAAGCCCCGCTACGAACGAGGCGGCCACCGACACCGCGGCTTCGAACTCTACGTCCCCAGCCGCATCGCCGAAGGTGTCCAGCACGAGGGCGTAACGCGTGAAGTACTCGTCCTGGAACTCCTTCACCACCGGCTTGCCCGCCTTGGCAAAGGACGGCCAGTGGATGTGGCGCAGCGGATCGCCGGGACGGTAATCGCGCAGCTGCATGAATTCCTCGCTGTCGCCTACGTTGTGCGACAGCGCCACGCCTCCGCGCTGGAGTCGGCGCGCACCGGGCAGCGCGAGCGGTGGCACAGGGTGGCAGCGGGGCAGGACCACCAGCTCACCGGGCAGATCGACGCCGGTCCAAGCGTTGATCAGTCCAAGCGGGTCCGGGCGCAGCAGGCGGCAGCGCTCAAAGCGCAATACCCCGCGGCGCAACGGCATGGCCGAGAGCGTGATCTCGACGCTGCGGCCTGGAGGCAGGTCCACCAGATCGGTCTCCTCGATGTCGGCGCCGCGGCCGTGCCGGACCAACTCGAGCCAGCGCGGAAACCCGATGCGGCGGTCCACCCAGTTCACCTGAGGGTCGCGCGCGGTACGAGCGTGGCGGAACGTCTCGGCGTCCGGGAAGCGTTCTGCCAGCTCGTCGCGCAAGCGCACGCCTGCGATCCGGCGCGAGCCCTGGTTGTACACCAGGTGCCGGTAGCAGAAGGCTTCACCGACAGTCACGTACTGCGGCAGGCGGCGCTCGAACCTGAGCTTCGGGCGGAAGCGCAGGCTGCCCAGAGAGGCGATTGCCAGCAGTCCGACCGCGAGGCCGAACATCTGGTAGGCCACCGTCCGGCGGGTGTCGACGCCGAACACCGTCGTCACCACCAGCACGTATAGCACCGCCAGCCCGGCAGGTGTAAAGCGCCGCCGCGTCCACTGGCTGAAGCGGTAGACCCGGATGAAGGCGCGCAACAGGCGGGACATGGTCTCGCTTAATGGCTCAATGAGGTGCAGGCATGCTGCCCACGATTTCGGCCACCACTTGCTGCGCGGTGTCGCCCGCGAAGCGCCGTTGCGGGTCGAGAACCAGGCGGTGAGCGATGGCTTCTACCGCGATCTCCTGGATGTGGTCGGGCGTCACGAACTCCATCCCATCGAAGGCGGCCAGAGCCTGGGCCAGCTTCATCAAGGCCAGCGATGCGCGCGGGCTGGCGCCCAACCGAACAGCGGCTGCGCGGCGGGTGGCGGCCACCAACTCCACGATGTAGCGCTTGAGCTCGTCGGACACGCGCACATCGGCCAAGGAGCGGCGCGCGCTGAGCACCTCGGCTACCGACGCGCAGGCCTGCAATGCATCCAGCGGATGCGTGCGATTCTGAGCCGATAGGATTCCCACTTCGTCCTCTGGGCTCACGTAGCCGAGCGAGAGTCGCAGCGCAAAGCGGTCCATCTGCGCCTCCGGCAGCGGGTAGGTTCCGTGAAGCTCGACCGGGTTCTGCGTGGCGATGACGAAAAACGGCTCGGCCAGGTCATGACGTGTCCCGTCCACGCTCACTTGGTGCTCGGCCATCGCCTCCAGCAGCGCCGACTGGGTGCGAGGCGAGGCGCGGTTGATCTCGTCGGCCAGCAGGATGTGGGTGAACACCGGGCCGAAGTGGAACTGGAAGGCCTGGGTCTGCGGGTTGAAGATGGACACCCCGAGGATGTCCGAGGGCAGCAGGTCGGGGGTGAACTGGATGCGCTTGAAGCGGGCGTCTACCGACTGCGCCAAGGCTTTCGCCAGCGTGGTCTTACCCGTGCCCGGATAGTCCTCCAGAAGCACGTGACCGCCGCAGACAAAGGCTGCCACCACCTTGCGCACCGTGACCGGCTGTCCGCGGATGACCTGCTGGACATTGTCGGCGATGCGCGCGTACAGCGAAGCGTGATCGAATGCACCCATGCAGCGAAATCCCTCTTGCTCAGAATCTGTCAGTTTAACCGCAGCCCCCGCCTGGAGGCGGGGGCGTTGCCGGGCTTTGGCTGCGCCAGGCGTTGGTCCCACCTGTCGTGGCCGGCGTTCGAGCGTTGACCCTCTAGCTGGAGTTGGTTATTCTCGAACTCCATGCGCGGCCTCCGCTATATATCGACGCGGCGCGGCGGGGCTGGACAGGAACAATGATGAAACAAAGCGCGGCGATTGCCCCGGGCCGGCTGAGCCCCTCCGAGTACGGCAGGAACTTCGACGAGTCCAAGCCTCCGCTCCAGCCGCATCAAGCGCTGGTCGATTCCAGCCGCTGCCTGTTCTGCTACGATGCGCCCTGCATCGAAGCCTGCCCCACCGGCATCGACATCCCCAGCTTCATCCGCAAGATCGGCACTGGGAACCTCAAAGGTGCTGCGCTCGATATCCTGTCCGAAAACATCATGGGCGGCATGTGTGCGCGGGTATGCCCGACCGAAGTCCTGTGCGAGCAGGCTTGCGTACGCAACGCGTCCGAGGGCAAGCCGGTCAGGATTGGGTTGCTGCAGCGGCATGCCACGGACTGGCTCCTCAGCCGCGGGATCCAGCCGTTTCAACGTGCGCCGGCCAGCGGCAAGCGCGTTGCCGTGGTCGGCGGTGGCCCGGCGGGACTCGCATGTGCGCACCGCCTGGCGATGCTGGGCCATAGCGTGACCGTGTTCGAGGCGAGGCCGAAGCTTTCCGGCTTGAACGAGTACGGCGTCGCAGCGTACAAGACGCCGCACCGGTTCGCGCAGCGCGAAGTCGATTTCATATTGGATATCGGAGGCATCGAGGTGCGCACGGGTCAGGCGCTCGGCCGCGATGTCGGGCTAGAGGCTCTGCGCCGCGATTACGGCGCCGTTTTTCTCGGCGTCGGGCTGGCCGGCACGAAAGCCCTGGGCGTCCCGGGCGAAGAGCTGGCCGGCGTCGAGGATGCGGTCGCCTACATCGAACGTCTCCGTCAGACGGCAGACCTGTCCACGCTGCCGGTCGGACGGCGCGTCGTGGCCATTGGCGGAGGCAACACGGCGATCGACGTCGCGGTGCAGGCCAAGCGCCTAGGCGCCGAGGATGCAACCATCGTGTATCGGCGCGGTCCCGAGGCGATGTCGGCCAGCGGGCACGAGCAGGAGTTCGCGCAGACGAACGGCGTGCGCATCAGGCACTGGGCGCGGCCGGTGCGGCTAGTCGGCGACGCGGGTCGGCTCGTCGCAGCCCAGTTCGAATATACCCAGCTGGACTCGGCCGGACGGCTGGTTGGCACCGGCGAAACTCTTTCGCTCGAGGCCGACCAGGTCTTCAAGGCCATCGGGCAAGTGCTCGTGCCCGATCCGATACGGGACGGGAACAAGCAGGTGTTGGAAATGCAGGATGGCAAGATCGCGGTCGACGCGCAGCGCCACACTTCGCTGCCGGGAGTCTGGGCCGGAGGCGATTGCGTGGCCGGCGTCGACCTCACGGTCCAGGCGGTGCAGGACGGCAAGGTGGCGGCCCACGCCATCGATCGCTGGCTGCGCGCCGGCTCACGTTGAACGGAGGCAAGCATGGCCGATCTCCGCAGCACTTTCGCCGGAATCAAATCAGCCAACCCGTTTTGGCTGGCTTCCGCCCCGCCCACCGACAAGGCCTACAACGTCGAGCGCGCGTTCAAGGCTGGGTGGGGCGGCGTGGTTTGGAAGACTCTGGGCGAGGACCCTCCGATCGTCAATGTGTCGTCGCGCTATGGGGGGCTCGACATCAACGGCCACCGCATGGCGGGCTTTACCAACATCGAGCTGATCACGGACCGGCCGCTCGAGGTCAACCTGCGCGAGATCAAACAGGTGAAGCGCAACTGGCCCGATCGTGCTCTGGTTGTCTCGCTCATGGTGCCCTGCGAAGAAGACTCCTGGAAAAGCATTCTGGCGCAGGTCGAGGACACGGGTGCCGACGGCGTCGAGCTGAACTTCGGCTGCCCGCATGGGATGAGCGAGCGCGGCATGGGCTCGGCGGTGGGCCAGGTCCCGGACTACGTCGAGATGGTCACGCGCTGGTGCAAGGCGCACACGCGCATGGCCGTGATCGTGAAGCTCACGCCCAACGTCACCAGCATCCTCGGCCCGGCGCGTGCCGCGAAGCGCGGCGGGGCCGACGCCGTGTCACTGATCAACACGGTCAGCTCCATCATCTCGGTCGACCTCGACCGCATGGCGCCCACCCCAACGGTCGACGGCAAGGGCACACACGGCGGTTACTGCGGGCCAGCAGTAAAGCCTATCGCGCTGCACATGGTGGCGGAGATCGCCCGCGATCCGGAGTGCGCCGGGCTGCCCATCTCCGGAATCGGCGGCATCGCCACCTGGCGGGATGGGGCAGAGTTCATGGCACTGGGCGCTGGCACGGTACAGGTGTGTACCGCCGCGATGCACTACGGATTCAAGATCGTGGAGGACATGATCGACGGGCTGAGCAACTGGATGGACCAGAAGGGGTATGCCAGGCTGTCTGACTTCGTGGGCAAGGCGGTAGGCAACGTCACCGACTGGCAGTACCTCAACATGAACTACAAGATCATCGCCAGCATCGACCAGCAGTCCTGTATCCAGTGCGGTCTGTGCCATATCGCCTGCGAGGATACGGCGCACCAGGCCATCGCCGCGTTACGCGCCGACGGCAAGCGCCGCTACGAGGTGATCGATGCGGAGTGCGTCGGCTGCAACCTCTGCTATCACGTCTGTCCGGTGTCCGGCTGCATCAGCATGGTCGAAGTCGACACCGGCCTGCCGGCGGTGGACTGGAACCACGATCCGCGCAACCCCCGGCGTCTGACGGTCGAAGAGCAAGGCTGAACCCGCGCTAGTGGTGAGTGCCCGCTGTGTCCACCATTGACGCAGGTCCCGCCGCGCTCGCTTCACAGAGTACGCCCGCCGCGCTACCTGCGCGCAGCGCGCCCCCCGTCGCGAACAGCTCGCCACCGGCAATTGACATCCGCGGTCTGTCGCTGACATTCCAGGCCGCCGATAACCCGGTGGTCGCGCTCGAGGACATCAACCTGACCATCCGGCGCGGGGAGTTCGTGTCCTTCATCGGCCCCTCCGGCTGCGGCAAGACCACGCTGTTGCGGGTGATCGCGGACCTGGCTACGCCGAGCGCGGGCAGCATCACGGTCAACGGCGTGAGCCCGGAGGCCGCGCGCCTCAACCGGGCCTACGGTTACGTGTTCCAGGCGCCCGCGCTCTACGCCTGGCGCAGCGTGCTGCGCAACGTCATGCTGCCGCTCGAGATCATCGGCATGCCCGCGTCCGAGCGCAAGACGCGCGCCGCCAGCTATCTGTCTATGGTCGGCCTGACCGGTTTCGAGCGCAAATTTCCCTGGCAGCTGTCGGGCGGCATGCAACAGCGGGTATCGATTGCGCGCGCGCTTGCCTTCGAGCCGGAGCTGCTTCTGATGGATGAACCCTTCGGCGCGCTGGACGAGATCACGCGCGACCATCTGAACGACCAGCTGCTCCGGTTGTGGGAGCAGACCGGGAAGACCGTCGTCTTCGTGACGCACTCGATCTCGGAGGCGGTGTTCCTGTCCAACCGGATCGTCGTGATGAGCCCGCGCCCCGGGCGCATCCTCGAAATCATCGGCAACGACCTTCCTCCCGCCCGGCGCCTGGACATCCGCGAAACCGCTCGTTTCCTCGAGGTCGCACACCGCGTCCGCCAGGCGCTGCGCGCCGGCCACAGCTATGACGACTGACGCCGTCGCAGTGCCCGGTGCGCTACGGGTTGGCGCAGCCGCGGACCTGGTCCATCGCATGGGACCGGTTGCTGCGATCGTCGCAGTGGTGATCGCGATCTGGTACGCGGCCGCGGTCTGGCTCAATGCGCCTCAGGTCATCGACCGCTTCAAGAGTGAGGAAAAGTCCTGGACCGCGCGCGAGCTGATCGACGCGACCTGGTCGATGCAGCGGCCCGTCCTGCCGGCGCCGCACCAGATTGCACAGAATCTATACGAGACCGTGTTGCAAACGCCGATCGAGAGCAAGCGCAGCCTGGTGTACCACGCCGGTGTGACGGTGTCGGCCACGCTGCTCGGGTTCGTGTTCGGCACCGTGCTTGGGATCCTGCTTGCGGTGGGCATCGTGCACTCGCCCGTGCTCGATCGTAGCCTGTTGCCCTGGATCATCGCCTCGCAGACCGTGCCGATCCTGGCGATCGCACCGATGGTCGTGGTCGTGCTGGGCAGCATCGGTTTTGTGGGACTGTTCCCCAAGGCCGTGATCTCGATGTACCTGTGCTTCTTTCCGGTGACGATCGGCATGGTCAAAGGACTGCGTTCCCCGGATCCTTTACAGCTCGATCTCATGCGCACCTACAGCGCGAGCCCGGCGCAGGTGTTGTGGAAGCTGCGCTGGCCGGCGGCCACCGATTTCCTGTTCGCCAGCCTGAAGGTGGCGATCGCCACCAGCTTGGTCGGCGCCATCGTCGGCGAATTGCCGACCGGCGCACAGGCCGGGCTGGGCGCACGCCTGCTCAGCGGCTCGTACTACGGTCAGACCATACAGATCTGGTCGGCCCTGATCATGGCCTCCGGCATCGGGGTGGCCCTGGTGGCACTGGTCGGCCTCGTAGAGCATCTGGTCGCGCGCCGCATGGGGAGGCCCGGGTGAATTCGCGCTTGCTCCACGTTGTGGCGCTTTTACTGATGGCGGCCGGGCTGATGGCGCCAGCGGGTGACAACGGGTGGCTCGGGAGTCGAGCCGCCTTGGTGTGCGCACTGGCTTCGATCGTCTGCACGGCCGTGGGTCTGCGTGGGTGGAACACTGTGCTCGAGCGAGGGTTGACTGTCCTCGCCGTGTTGCTTGGAGCCGCGGCGCCGCTTCTCTTGCTCGATGGACCGGGACCGTTCGGCACCGCCGCAGCGGGCATCTGGCTGTTCCTCGCGGGATGGGCGCTGCTGCTGTGGCGCGGACTGTCGATTCTCTCGCGCCTGCCCCGACGCGGCGCTGGGGCATTGGTGGCGCCGGTGGTGTTCGGCATCGCGCTGCTCTATTTGTGGCAGGTGCTGGTCGTGGGATTCGCGGTGCCGCAGGTGTTGCTGCCGACGCCGACGCAGGTAGGTCATATCCTCGCTACCCGGCTCGGTATCCTGTGGTCCGACTTCCAGCAGACTTTCCTGAAAGCGGCCCTTTCCGGTTATGCGATCGGATGCACCGCCGGCTTCTTGGTTGCGGTGATCGCCGATCGCATTCCGTTCCTGAAGCGCGGCCTGCTGCCGTTGAGTGGAATGGTCAGCGCCGTGCCGATCGTGGGGATCGCGCCGATCCTGGTGATGTGGTTCGGCTTCGACTGGCAGTCCAAGGCGGCGGTGGTGGTCGTGGTAACCTTCTTCCCGATGCTGGTCAACACGTTGGCCGGCTTGGCCGCGGCCGACGCCATGCAGCGCGACCTGATGCATTCCTACGCCGCCAGCCATGTTCAGACCCTGATGAAGCTGCGCCTGCCTGCGGCGCTGCCGTTCGTGTTCAACGCCCTGAAGATCAACTCGACGCTGGCGCTCATAGCGGCCATCGTCGCCGAGTTCTTCGGCTCGCCGATCCTGGGCCTTGGATTCCGCATCAGCGCGGAAGTTGCCCGCCTAAATGTCGACGTGGTTTGGGCGGTGATCGCGATCGCGGCGCTCGCCGGATCGATGTTCTACGGCGTGATCGCCGTGGTGGAACGTGCCTGCACCTTCTGGCATCCTTCCTACCGCGCATGATCGCCTAACTCTGATGGAGACCAGTGAGACGGAGATGACGATGAAGAGACTGACACTGATTGCCGGAGCGATGTTGGCACTGGGCGCAGGCCCGGCGTCGGCGCAGGACAAGCTTACGCTGCAGCTGAAGTGGGTCACGCAGGCGCAATTCGCGGGCTACTACGTGGCCAAAGACAAGGGCTTCTACAAGGAAGTCGGCTTGGATGTGACGGTGAAGGCGGGTGGCCCGGACATCAACCCGAGCCAGGTGATCGCCGGTGGAGGTGCGGACGTGATCATAGACTGGATGCCCTCCGCGCTGGCCACGCGCGAAAAGGGTGTGCCGCTGGTCAACATCTCGCAGGTGTTCAAGCGCTCGGGGATGATGCTTACCTGTCGCAAGGACTCGGGGGTCAAGACGCCGCAAGACTTCAAAGGGCGCACGTTGGGCGTGTGGTTCTACGGCAACGAGTATCCGTTCCTGTCCTGGATGGACAAGCTCGGCTACAAGACTTCCGGGGACGGCAACGCGGTGAAGGTCTTGAAGCAGGGCTTCAATGTCGATCCGCTGCTACAGAAGCAGGCCGACTGCATCTCGACCATGACCTACAACGAGTACTGGCAGCTGATCGAGTCCGGCATGAAGCCCGACCAGCTCATCGTGTTCAAGTATGAGGACCAGGGCGTGGCGACGCTCGAAGATGGCCTATACACGATGGAGAAGTCGATCTCTGACCCCAAGATGGCCGACAAGCTGGCCCGCTTCCTCAAGGCCTCGCTCAAGGGCTGGGACTATGCCATCAAGCATCAGGACGAGGCGGTCAACATCGTGCTGGAGAACGACGCGTCGGGCGCCCAGACCAAGGGCCATCAGACCACGCAGATGCTCGAGATCGCCAAGCTGGTGGAGGGCGGTAAGCTCGGCTACCTGGAGCCAGCTGCTTACGAGCGGACAGTGACCACGCTGCTGACCGGCAAATCCGATCCGGTAATCACCAAGAAGCCCCAGGGGGCCTGGACCCACAAGCTCTGGGAGGCGGCGCAGAAGTAGACGCCGCTGCCAAGGAGCCTTCCCTCGCCCAACCCCTCTCCCAGGGGGAGAGGCATACGAGATGAGGGCAGCAGTCCGCGCAAGCCGAGGTCAGCTCTCGGACTGAGGTGCATGAAAAAAACGGGGAGCCATTCGCCCCCCCGTTTTGTTTCCCGTCGCGACCGGCGACCAGCGGAGCTACTTGACCGCTTCGCGCGCGACGCTGCGCGGGCGCTTCAGTTCCGCCTGCCGGTGGAGCGCGCTGTACACGGGCGGGAAGGTCGGACGCGGTATGTAGCGACCGGCGCCGCGCACGACGTTGAGCTTGCCGTCGGCCCAGGCGAGCTTGCCCTGGCTGATGGTATACGAGGGCACGCCGGTCACGGTCATGCCCTCGAAGATGTTGTAGTCGACCTTCTGGTGGTGGGTCTTGGCCGAGATCGTCCGGGTTGCCTTCGGGTCCCACACCACCAGGTCGGCGTCGGCGCCGACGCTGACGGACCCCTTGCGCGGGTAGATGTTGAAGATCTGCGCTGCGCTGGTGGACGTCACCCGCACGAACTCGTTCGCCGTCAACCGCCCGGTCCCGACGCCGTGGTGCCACAGCACCGCCATGCGGTCTTCCACCCCGCCGGTTCCGTTCGGGATCTTGGTGAAGTCGTTGCGCCCCATGGCCTTCTGCGGCGCGCAGAAGCAGCAGTGGTCGGTGGCGGTGGTCTGCAGGTTGCCCGACTGCAACCCCTGCCACAACGCCTCCTGATGACCCTTCGGTCGAAACGGCGGACTCATCACGTGCGCAGCCGCGGTGTTCCAGTCCGGATGCAGGTAGACGCTGTCGTCGACGAGCAGATGGCCAGCCAGCACCTCGCCATACACGCGCTGCCCTTCGCTGCGCGCGCGGGTGATCGCCTGCAGCGACTCGCGGCAGCTGTTGTGCACGATGTAGACCGGCACGTCGATGACCTGTGCGATGCGGATCGCCCGGTTCGCCGCCTCGCCTTCCACCTCGGGAGGCCGCGACAGCGGGTGCCCTTCCGGACCGGTGATCCCGGCCTTGAGCAGCTGCTGCTGAAGATGGAACACCAACTCGCCGTTCTCTGCGTGCACCGTGCAGATCGCACCCAGCTCGCGGGCGCGGGTAAAGCTGTTCACCAGCACTTCGTCGTCGGCCATGATGGCGTTCTTGTACGCCATGAAGTGCTTGAAGCTGTTGACCCCGCGCTCCTTCGTCAGCACGCCCATGTCCTTGTGCACCTGCTCGCTCCACCAGGTGACCGCGACGTGGAACGAGTAATCCGCGCAGGCCTTCTCGGCCCACCCGCGCCAGGCGTCGTAGGCCTCGAGCAGCGGCTGCTTGGGGTTCGGAATCACGAAGTCGATGATCATCGTGGTGCCGCCGGCCAGCGCGGCTGCAGTGCCGCTGAAGAAGTCCTCGCTCGCCACGGTGCCCATGAAGGGCAGCTCCATGTGCGTGTGTGGATCGATGCCGCCCGGCATGACGTACTGCCCGCCGGCCTCGATGACGCGGGCGCCGCTGGGCGCTTCGAGATCCGCACCAACGGCCTTGATCAAGCCGTCGGCGCAGTGGACATCGGCCCGGAAGCTCTGGTCCGCGGTAACGACGGTACCGCCGCGAATGAGTATGGACATGGAGCGGACCTCCTCTGCTTAGCAGCACAACAACAACCTAGAAAGCGCGGGAGCCACCGCGCATGCCGCGCCGCCGTCAGATGCTGACCAGCGAAGCGTAGGCCTCCGGTCGGCGATCGCGGAAGAACTGCCACAGGTTGCGCACCTCGCGCACCATGTTCATATCCATCTCGGCGCTGATCAGCTCGTCCTTGTCGGACGAGGCCTTGGCGATGATCTTGCCGCGCGGGTTGACGAAATAGCTGGAGCCGTAGAACTCGCCGATGTTCCAAGGCGCCTCGCGCCCGACCCGGTTGACCGCGCCGATGTAGCAGCCGTTCGCCACCGCCGAGGCAGGCTGCTCCAGCTCCCAGAGATACTGGCTCAGGCCCGCCACAGTGGCCGATGGGTTGACGATGTACTCGGCGCCGTTCAACGCCAGCGCGCGCCAGCCCTCGGGGAAGTGGCGGTCGTAGCAGATGTAGACACCGAGCTTGCAATAAGCGGTCTGGAACACGGGCCAGCCCGAGTTGCCCGGCTTGAAGAAGAACTTCTCGTAGAAGCCGGCCACCTGGGGGATGTGGGTCTTGCGGTATTTTCCGAGGTAGCTGCCGTCGGCATCGATCACCGCGGCGGTATTGTAGTACACCCCCGTCATCGCCTCTTCGTACAACGGCGCGACTATCACCATGCGATGTTTCTTCGCGCGCTCCTGCATCAGCTTGACGGTCGGCCCGTCCGGAATCGGCTCGGCTGATGCGTACCACTTGGCGTCCTGGCTCGGGCAGAAATAGGGCTGGGTGAAGACCTCCTGCAGGCAAAGCACCTGGACTCCGCGGCGGCCGGCTTCGTCGATGAGCGGCAAATGCGCTTCCACCATTGCATCGCGGATCTGCTCCGGCGACTTGCCGCTGTCCGCCTTCAGACTCATCTGAATCAAGCCGCCGATCAGGGTTGCCATCGTGCCTCCGTGCTGCGATTTTGTGCCGTGCGCTGCGAACAATTATGCCGGACGGCATCGGGCTGTGCCAGCCGCAACCGGGCCTCCTGCTCGCGACGGACCGCGTGCGATCGTGGTCGGCAGCCCAGCCGGTCAGGACGGTGGCGGAGCGAGGCTGTCGAGCGCGCAGCCCCGGTGGGACAGAGGGTCAAACCCCGCACACCTTACAGGCCGGGTCCCGTGACAGCTTCACGGTCCGGGTCTGCATGGTCAGCGCGTCGAGCAGCAGCAGACGCCCTTGCAGCGGCTCGCCCACGCCCATGATCAGCTTGAGCGCCTCGGCCGCCTGGATCGATCCGATGATGCCCACCAGCGGCGCGAACACCCCCATCACGGCACAGCGCATCTCCTCCGCATCGCCATCCTCGGGAAACAGACAGTTATAGCAGGGGCTGTCGTCACGCCGGAGGTCGAACACGGCGACCTGCCCGTCGAAGCGCACCCCCGCGCCCGACACGAGGGGCTTGTGAAACCGGACGCAGGCGCGGTTGATCGCGTGGCGCGTCGCGAAGTTGTCTGTCGCGTCGACCACGACGTCGGCCTGGTTCACCAACTCCTCGAGCCGCGATCCGTCGACCCGCTCGGCCAGCGCAACCACCTTCACCTCGGGGTTAATGCGCGCGAGCGTGCGCTGAGCGGACTCGACCTTGTGTGTTCCTATGGAGTCGGTATGGTGGACGATCTGGCGCTGGAGGTTTGTGAGGTCCACCTTGTCGTGGTCGCACAGGGTGATGCGGCCGACGCCGCTGGCCGCCAGATAGAGCGACACGGGGGAGCCCAATCCACCTGCACCGATCACCAGCACCCGCGCCGCGAGCAGCTTCTGCTGGCCATCGATGCCGAGCTCCGGGAGCAGGATATGCCGGCTGTAGCGCAGCAGCTGCTCGTCGTTGAGATCGATCGTCGAATCAGGAGCGTCCACAGCGTCCTTTAACGTTTACGGCTGCGCGGCTCATCGCTTCACTTCTGGCAAAAGAAAAAGCCGGCAGGTCGAAACCCACCGGCTTCTGTTCGCGACCGCTTAGCGCTTGCTGATGATCTGGAGCCCCTTCAACAGGTTGAGCGCCTGGTTGAGCTGATAGTCGGTCTTGGCGCCGTACTCGGGTTGCTCGGGCTTGTCTTTCTCGCCTTTGATGTCGGCGCCGCCTTCCTTCGGGGTGGGCTTGGTCGCCGGCTTGGGGCCGTCCTTGCTTTCGCCTTCGTCCTTCTCGGTCGGGTTCACCAGATGGCGCTCCAAGTCGGCCTCCCGCATGCGCAGCGCGGGCTGTTCGACCTCGGCGATGGTGGCTTCTTCGACCGGGATGTCGGGAAGGATGCCCTTGGCCTGGATTGAACGGCCGTTGGGCGTGTAGTAGCGCGCCGTGGTGAGCTTGATCGCCGTGTTGTTGCCCAGCGGCAGGATGGTCTGTACCGAGCCCTTGCCGAACGTCTGCGTGCCCATGATGATGGCGCGCTTGTGGTCCTGCAGCGCGCCCGCCACGATCTCGGACGCCGACGCCGACCCCCCGTTGACCAGCACCACCATGGGGACCGTTTTCACCGACGGGGGCAGCTTCTTCAAATAGTCCTCTTTGCTGCCGCGCAGGTAGTATTCGCCGGAGGCGTACAGGCGCATCTTCGAATCTTCGGTTCGGCCATCGGTATAGACCACGAGCGAGTTCTGCGGCAGAAAGGCGGCCGAGACCGCCACCGCCGCGTTCAGCAGACCGCCCGGGTCGTTGCGCAGGTCGAGGATCAGGCCCTTCACCTGACCGTTGTTCTGCTTCCACATGGCATCGATGGCGTTGACCAGCTTCTCCGGAGTGTGCTCTTGGAACTGGGTCACACGCACGTACGCGTACCCCGGCTCGATTACCTTGTACTTGACGCTCTGAATCTGGATGACGGCCCGGGTCAGCGTCACCACCTTGGGCTTGGGGTCGCCTTTGCGGATGATGGTGAGCGTTATATCCGTGTTGGGCTTACCGCGCATGCGCTTGACGGCGTCGTTGAGCGTCATCCCCTTCACGTTGGTATCGTCCAGCTTGATGATGAGATCGCCCGGCTTGAGCCCAGCCCGGTAGGCGGGCGTGTCCTCGATGGGGGCAATGACTTTGACGAAGCCGTCCTCCATGCCGACCTCGATGCCCAGCCCGCCGAACTCACCTTGCGTGCCGACCTGCAGCTCGCGGAACGCCTCCGCGTCCAGATAGGCTGAGTGCGGGTCGAGCCCGGAGAGCATGCCATTGATCGCCTCGGAGATGAGCTTTTTGTCGTCGACCGGCTCGACGTAGTCGCTCTTGACGCGCCCGAAGACCTCGGTGAAGGCGCGCAGATCCTCGATCGGGAGCGGGCCCGCGCTCTTTTCGGCCACCGCCGAAAAGTTCAGGGTGATGAGGACGCCGAGGATCGCCCCGAGTGTGATCAGCGCCACTTGCTGCAATCTAGTGCGCATTGCCTTCTCCTTGAAACGACCTGCCCGCCGAGAACTGATCCGGCCTCGAGATGCTGAGCCGGGTCCCGCTGCTACTTGAGAGTCACCCAGCTCAGTGGGTCGAATGGTTTTCCCTGAAATCGCAGTTCAAAGTATAAACCGGTTTCCGGGTTGCCGCCGGTGGCCCCCACGGCCGCGATGGGGTCGCCCGCTTTGATCATGTCGCCGACTTGACGGAACAGCGCCTCGTTGTTGCCGTAAAGGCTCATGTAGCCGCCGCCATGGTCAAGAATCATGAGGTTACCAAATCCGCGCAGCCAATCGGCAAACACCACCCGGCCGGGCGCTACGGCTCGCACCTCCTGTCCCTGCTTCGCAGCAATAAATAGGCCTTTCCAGGACAGTCCGCTGTCCGCCCGTGGACTGCCGAATTCGTTAACTAGTTCCCCAGTTACGGGCAGTCTGAGCCGCCCCTTGAGCCCCGAGAACGGTCCAGCGCCGCGCAGCGGTTCCGGCAGCTTCTCGTTGCGAGCTCGGCCCTCGCGCACAGGCGGACGGGCCAGCTCACGGGCAAGGCGGTCGACTAGCCTGGCCAGCCGTTCCTCGTTGCGCTTGAGGTGACTGATCTCCGTACGCTGGCGGGAGATCTGGTCCGAAACCTGTTTCACCACCGCGGCGTGGCGGCGTCGCTCGCGCTGGAGCTGTTTTCTCTGCTCCGCCTCGTCGTTCTGCAGGTGTGATAGCTCCCGGTTCTTCGCCTGTGCCTCGGCGGAAAGCCGTTCCAAGTCGGCCATGTCGCGTCGCAGCGCTGCGATGAGTTCCACTCGGGCCCGGGAGATGTAGCTTAAGTAATGCATCTGCCGGGCGATCTGGTTCGGGTCCTGGCGGTTTACGAGCAGGCGGAGCGGCTCGGGCTGGCCCGTGAGGTACTGCTGGTAGAGCAGTTTCGCGAGCAACGCTTCCTGCCTATCCACATCGTCCCCGGTGCGCGACCTTTGCTCCTCCAGCCGAGAGAGCGAGGCCTGCAATTCGCGCTGCTTGCCAGTCAGCTCGAACAGGCGCCGGTTGGTGTCGCTGATGGCGCGTTCGGATTCACGCAAAGCGTCGGCGGCCTCGGACTTGGTTTCCTCGGATTCGGTCAGCTGCTGCTGCAACTTGTCGATACGGCCGCGCAGCTCCTTGAGTTGATCCGAAGGGCCGGCCTGAACGGCGGCGGGCAGGGCGAGCAGCCAGGCGAGCAGCAGGGACGGCCGGGTCGCGCCCGCCATCGCGCTACGCTCGGGCCTTTCCCTGTGCCGCCACCGCCTTAGTTGCGGCGGCGACCTTTTCCTGATCGCCGAGATAGTAGTGCCGCAGCGGTTTGAGGGCGGCGTCCAGCTCATACACCAACGGCGTGCCGGTAGGGATGTTCAGGCCCACGATATCCTGGTCCGAAACCTGGTCCAGGTATTTGATCAGCGCTCGGATCGAATTGCCGTGCGCCGCGATGATAACCTGTCGGCCGCTCTTCACCGCTGGCGCGATGGTGCCGCTCCAGTAAGGGAGAAAACGCGCGACGGTGTCCTTCAGGCATTCGGTGGCCGGCAGCTCGCTCGGTCCCAGGTCCAGGTAGCGGGGGTCGCGTCCCGGCCAGCGCTCGTCGCCGGGCTCGAGCGCGGGGGGTCGAACATCGTAGCTGCGCCGCCAGACCAGGATCTGCTCGTCGCCGAAACGCGCAGCCATCTCGGCCTTGTTCAGCCCCTGTAAAGCCCCGTAGTGGCGCTCGTTCAGCCGCCAAGAGTTCTGCACCGGGATCCACATGCGGTCCATGTCGTCCAGCACGATCCACAGCGTGCGGATGGCGCGTTTGAGCACGGAGGTGAAAGCGACGTCGAGGACGAACCCGGATTCCTTTAGCAGGCGCGCGGCCTCGTGCGCCTCCGTGAGCCCCTGTTCGGACAGGTCCACGTCGGTCCAGCCGGTGAACCGGTTCTCCTTGTTCCAGGTGCTTTCACCATGGCGCAGCAACACGAGCTTGTACATGAGAGAAAAGGCCTTGCGTGCGGAAACGGGTAGACTCGCCCTATTGTAGTGGCTTGCTTCCCGCGACTCCAAACCGCACTTCGACGCCGCCGCGCTCCGAGGTATCTCTGCCCGCATCCGTTGGCACATCTAGTACAGCCCCCGCTGCCGACAGCGGTGACCCGACTTCGTCCCCAGGCCTGACGGAGGCGGGACGAGCAGGCGGGCTCACGCCCGAGCGGCTCGTGCGGATGAGCCTGTACGTGGTCGGTCTCATGTGGACGCTGCCGTTCCTAATCCCGTTCAAGGCGCCGCCGGTGCCGAGCTTCCACGCCGAAGCGCTGGCCGCGGTCCTGGGCCTCGTTGCGCTGAGCGCGCTTCCGGCCTTTGCCGGCCGCTTGGAGCTCCCGCGCGTCGCTTTGCTGCTGCTCGGCTTCACCGGCCTGATCGTTGTGCAGATGCTGTTAGGGAGACTGCCCTATCGCCAGGTCGGGTTGCTCGGCGCATTGTATTTGCTCTGGGCGATCGGCCTCGTCGTGCTTGGCGGGTTGTTCCGGCGCGAGCTAGGGCTTGAGCGGGTCGTTTCGACGCTGGCCTGGTTTCTTCTGGCCGGTGCGCTGGCCAGCGCTGTCATCGGCTGGGCGCAGCACATCGAGAGCGACGCTCTGGTGCGGCTGATGATGCCGCGCTCGCCGGACCGGGTGTGGGCCAACCTGGGACAAGCCAACCAGCTCGCCGACTATCTCACACTGGGCGTCGCATCCACGGCCTACCTCCATGCCACCGAGAGGCTCCCGTTGCGCTGGGCCGCGCCTGCGGTCGTGGCGCTTTCGTATGTGCTGAGCCTTACCGGATCGCGCACCGCCTGGGTGTACCTCCCCGCCTTGATAATCCTGTCTGCCGTCTTCTGGCGGTCGGATCACTCCCGCGCCAATCGCCGGCTGCTCGTCTTCTGCACACTGGCTTTGGCGGCCTGCATCGTTCTCCCCTGGGTCGACATTCAGTGGCTCGAACCCAACTTGCCGACGGCGGCGTCGCGTCTGCGCTCCTCGGAGATCACTGCAGAGGAGCGGCCGCGAATATGGAAGGCCGCGCTGCTGATGTTCCTCGACTCGCCGCTGCTCGGTGTCGGCTTCCGCCAGTTTGGCTGGCACCATTTCGAGCTCAACGGCCACATGCCGGAGCCGCGTATGCTCGGGTTTACCGACCATGCGCACAACCTCCTGCTGCACGTGCTCGCCGAGTTCGGGCTAGTGGGGTTAGCGCTGCTCGCCGTATTCGCGGCGTTGTGGATCGGGGCGCTGATGCGCCAGCAGCGCACACCGGCGCACTGGTGGGTGTGGGCGACGGCCGTGGTGCTGGGGGTGCACAGCATGCTCGAGTATCCGCTGTGGTATACGTTTTTTCTGGGCGTGGCCGCCGTGGTCCTGGGTCTGGGCGAGCCGCGCACGATGCGATTGCAGCTTGGCCAACAAGGCCGAAGCGGGAAGTTGCTGCTGGTCGGGCTACTGGCGCTAGGTTGGCTGGTGGCTGGGCAGCTGTTGCGCGACTACCTGGTGCTGGAGAACTTTCTCGCCTTTCGGTACCGTTATATACACGCGTCGGCGGCGGTCAATCGCG
This sequence comes from Gammaproteobacteria bacterium, assembly GCA_041488255.1. GTDB lineage: Bacteria > Pseudomonadota > Gammaproteobacteria > Burkholderiales > SHXO01 > SHXO01. The sequence continues at coordinate 19,582 of JBGPOV010000053.1, forward strand.
AGGCCAAGGAGGCGCTGCTAGAGATCCACCGCAGCTCCCTGCTGGCGCAATATGTGGAGCTCGGACTCGCCCGCACGATCAGCGTCGACACCGATCTACTGGCCGACAAGCTGGCCGTGAATGGCCGGGCCATGCGCCTGTTTCCCATCGATGACGTGACCTATCGCCAAGCTATGCTGCTGGCGCTGCGCGGTGAGCAGGCCGCAGCACAGCGGCAATGGGAGCTGGCGGCCGCCTCTTACCCGGAGCTGCGCAGCGAGGCGGTGCTGGTGGTCAAACGCCGGGTCGAGGATGGACTCGTCGAACTGCGCCCGTTGCTAGAGTATGCACAGAAGGTAAACCACGACAAACGCACTGAAGGGGGTGCCAACTGAACGACGCAATCGTGGAGTTCGTACAGAAGAACATGTGGCTGGTGATGATCGCCGTGGCGAGCGGCGCGCTATTCATCTGGCCGACCCTAGCCAGGCTGTTCTCGCGCGGCCGTGAAGTCGGCGTGGTAGAAGCCGTGCAGCTGATCAACCGCAAGGATGCTGTGATCGTTGATGTGCGCGAGCCGAACGAGTTCAAAGCCGGGCACATCCCCAATGCGCGCAACATACCCGCTGGCCAGATCACACAACGCATGAAGGAGCTGGAGAAGCTGAAGGCCAAGCCGCTCCTTCTGATATGCCAGACCGGCACGCGCTCGGCCCAGGCCTGCGCCGGATTGCAGAAGGATGGCTTCGCCCAGCCTGTCGCCCTGGCCGGCGGCATGGCCGCCTGGCAGCAGGCCGGCATGCCGGTCCAGAAGGACAGCTGACCGATGACGCTAAAGGTGAGCATGTACATCACCGCCTTCTGCCCGTACTGCAGCATGGCGGAGCGTCTGCTGCAGGCGAAGGGCGTCGCGGACATCGAGAAGATCCGCGTCGACCTCGACCCCGGGCTGCGCGCGGAAATGATGAGGCGCACCCGACGCCGGACCGTGCCGCAGATCTACATTGGCGAGACGCACGTCGGCGGGTTCGAAGACCTGTCGGCGCTGGAACACGCCGGACGGCTCGATCCGCTGCTGCGGGGTGAAGCCCCCTAGCGCCGGTGCGCATGCGCTAGAATCACCCTTTTCGCGCACGCGAGGCGAGCATGGCCGCAGAGCGGGAGCAGGGGCAGGCGCAGCAACCCGTATTCACCATCGAGAAGATCTACGTCAAGGATCTATCCCTCGAGGTACCCCACTCGCCCCAGGTCTTCCTCGAGCGCGAGACCCCCAAGATCGACATCCAACTCGGCACCCGTGCCTCACCGCTCGACGACGGCCACTACGAGGTGGTGTTGACCGTCACCACAACGGCAACATTGGGCGAAAAGACCGTGTTCTTGGTCGAGGCGCAGCAGGCGGGCATCTTTCAAGTGCGCAACTTACCGCGCGAAAGCGTCGAGCCGGTGCTCGGGGTCACCTGCCCCAACATCCTGTTTCCGTATGTGCGGGAGGCGGTCTCCGACGCGATCGTACGCGCTGGGTTTCCGCCTTTCTTGCTGGCCCCGGTCAACTTCGAGGTGCTCTACCAGCAGCGCATGCAGCAGGCTCAGCCGGCGCCGGCCACCACCCAATAGGCCAAATGCCGTCAGTGCAGGGCGCAGGCGATATCGGTCCGTCCGTGCCGGAGGTTGCGCCGACGCGGTTCACGCTGACGTTGTTTGCGGTGCTGGCCCTGATCTGTAGCGTGCCGGCTCTGGCCCTCGACTACCGCTCCATTGCCGTGGCTGCAGCCATCCTGTACGACGCGCCATCGATCAAAGCGCGCAAACTTTTCATTCTCAACCAGGGCTATCCGGTCGAGGTGTTTGTCACCCTCGACGCCTGGGTCAAGGTGCGCGATGCCTCAGGCGAACTCGCCTGGATCGAAGCGAAGAACCTGTCGGTTCAGCGGGTAGTGATGGTCAAAGTGCCGCGCGCGGAGGTCCGCCGGGCGCCGGACGAGAGCGCGCCGGTGGCGTTCGTCGCCGAGCAGGACATCCTGCTGGACGTGATCGAGACCGCCGACAACTGGGCGCATGTCAAGCATCGCGACGGGGCCGCCGGCTACATTCGGATCACGCAGGTCTGGGGTTTATGAGGGTCGCAATGCTGGGCGCCGGGGCGTGGGGCACCGCCCTGGCCATCACGCTCAGCGCGCGGCACGAGGTGGCGTTGTGGGTCCGTGATCCCGCTCAGCGCGCTGAGATGCAGACCAGCCGCACCAACCAGCGCTACCTTCCCGACATCTTGCTGCCGGACGCTCTGCAGCTTACCAGCGACTGGCACGCTGCACTCGCCGGCAGCGAGGTAGCCATTCTTGGGGTCACCGTCGCGGGCCTGCGCGATACGTTGCGAAAGGCAGCCGCTGCGCAACCGCTGCTGCCGGCGATCTGGCTGTGCAAGGGGTTCGAGGCCGGCAGCTCCAAGCTGCCGCACCAGGTGGCGGCCGAGGAGTTGCGCGACGAGGTGCCGCGCGGCGTGCTTGCCGGCCCGAGCTTCGCTCAGGAGGTCGCGCGCGGCATCCCCGCTGCCGTCACCCTCGCGGCCTCGGATGCGCCGTTCGCAACCCGCATGGCGCGCGAGTTGCACAGCTCGCGTCTGCGCATTTACTCCAGTGACGACCTCACCGGCGTAGAGGTGGGTGCGGCGGTCAAGAACGTGATCGCCATCGCCGCCGGCATCTCGGACGGACTGGGCTTCGGCGAGAGCGCTCGAGCCGCGCTGGTTACGCGCGGTTTGGCAGAGATGACGCGGTTGGGCCTACGCCTGGGGGGGCGTCAAGAGACGTTCATGGGGCTGTCCGGCGCGGGCGATCTGATCCTGACCTGTACCGGCAGCCTATCGCGCAACCGCCAGGTCGGCTTGCGCCTGGCGACGGGCCAGCCCCTGCCGGACATCCTTCGGGAGCTTGGCCATGTGGCCGAAGGCGTGCACAGCGCGCGAGAAGTGCTCAGGCTGGCGCGCACTGTCTCTGCGGACATGCCCATTGTCTCGGCCGTGTGCGACGTGCTCGACGAGCGTCTCACCCCTCAGGCGGCGGTGGATAAGCTGCTGTCGCGCGACCCCAAACCCGAGCACCGCACCTGACGCGCTGCTTACCCACTTCACCGCGGGGGCGTTGGCCAAACGCAGGGGTATCAGGTCAAACCCCGCCGGCGAAACCGGCCTGGCGCCAGGCCTCGTAGACCACCACAGCAACCGCATTCGACAGGTTCAAGCTGCGGCTGCCTGTCCGCATCGGCAGCCTCAGGCACCGGTCAAGCGCGAATCCTGCAAGGACGTCCCGCGGCAGTCCGCTGGACTCGGGCCCGAACAAAAAGACGTCGCCGGCGGCGTAGCCCGGGGCGTCGAAACGGTGGGTGGCGTGCGTGCTGAAGGCGAAGAGGCGGTGTCCGGCCAGCGCCGCGCGGCAGGCACTCCAGTCGTCATGCAGCCGGACTTCGGCGTACTCGTGATAGTCCAGGCCGGCGCGCCGCAGGTCCCGGTCAGCGAGCCGGAAACCCAGCGGACGGACCAGGTGGAGGTGCGCGCCGGTGTTGGCGCATAGCCGGATGACGTTTCCGGTGTTTGGCGGGATCTCGGGCTGATAGAGCACGACGTGAAACATCGGCTTGCCAAGCTCTTAGAAAGTATATATCTTCAATATATCAAATATCTGTAAGCAGATTATAAGAAGTTACTTAAAACAGTGGCTCACAATTCGAAGTCTTGAGGACGCGGTGCCAAGACCGGAAAAGGTCCGATTGGGCGGGATTCTATTGCGGCAGGGTCTGCTGACTGAAACGCAGCTGCAGCTCAGGGAGCTCAAGTGAACGCGACGGGCCAGAGCCACCTCATCCGCGATCCTGCCAGAGCTCGCCCTTCACGGTTTCTCCGTCCGAGCTACCACCCAGCCCCAGACCTCCGCCGCACCTGCGCTTAGCAGCACACCGGCCAGTTCGTTGAGCGTCGCGCCGGTGGTCAGCACGTCATCCACCACCGCTACCTGCGCTCCCGTCAGGTCCGTTTCGCACGCGAAAGCGCCGCGGATGTTTCGGCGGCGCTCCTCCCAAGGCAACGCCGCTTGCGGCGCGGTATGGCGGGTCCGGCGGCAGAGTTCCGGTGCGAGCTTCAGGCGCAGGCGCGTCGATACAGCGCGTGCGAGCTCCTGCGCCTGATTGAAACCTCGTTCGCGCAGGCGCTGCGGCGCCATGGGCATGGCGAGGACCAGATCTGGACTGGGCTCCTGCTCGAGGCGCTCTGCGAGCACCGCGGCCAGCGGCCCGATCGCGGCGAGATCGGCTCCGTACTTGAGCCGCTGAATCGCGCCGTCCACTGGGAATCGGTACGAGACTGCCGCGGTCACATGCGAGAAACGTGGCGGGTGCGCGAGGCATTCACCGCA